>NZ_CP022390.1:994823-1326431 GCF_003076515.1 Alcaligenes aquatilis
CTTTCAGGAACAGGCTTTTGGGCCAAGGCGTATTGAGCCAGGCATTGCTTAGAATATGCACGCCCGGTTCCAGCCGATGCGGACGGCCGCTGGGGTGGCGATTGCTGTAATAGCCCAGACGTAACGGTTGTTGTGTGTCAGGCCACTCCAGAACAAAGAGATTGAAGCCTGCGTAGTCAGCCCCTTCCCGGGCTAACTGTTCCAGATACTCGGCGGGACTGCGCTCATCGACCAGGAACTGAGGAATCAGCTCGCCACGCGAACGGTGCTTGCGGTTTTTGCTGCCCGGCACTTCGCGGTAATTGGTTAGCAGGGCCAGACGTCCACGGCTTTGCGTCAGGCCCAGCCAAGTACCTCCGGCTTGCAGGTCTCGACCCGCCAGAATCTGGGACTCGTTTTGCCAGGGCTGAGCCGGCTGGCTGGGGCGAGCATGATATTCGTCGCGATTGGTGGCAATAATCAGCGGCCAATCCGCATTCACTCCGACGGCGATATAAGCGATGCACATGTGCCGATTGTAGGATGGCTATGCAGGCTTTGGTAGCCAAAGTACCGCCAAGTTTCGCTTTTCTTCTCGGTATTTGAAAGGCCCGTCAAGAGGGTGCGTAGTCTTGTGCCAGGCGCACGACGGTGACACCGGGGCGTAGCTGGCGTAGTGACGGCATGACCAGCGTGCAATGATCGTAAGGCGTCAGCAAGGGCTGGCCATCGGCTTGCCCAATCTGGGTGCCTGCTTTGGCCAAGGTTTCCAGGCCTTGCCAGTTTTGGCTGAAACTGACGTTCATGGAAGGGGCGACAACGGCATGGGTAACTTGCAAAATGCGCTGCTGATCGGGCGAGGCTCGACGCCAGTCCGCAGGCAAATCCTCTTCTTGCACAATCTCGGAGGCGATCAGAAAGCGGGCAATCAGGTCCAATGCGATAGCAGGTGTATCTGGATCACCATGAAAGCCACATTCCAATAATAAGGAGCGGGTCTCATCGGCATTCGGGTCAGAAAAACGGCCGTAATCGCGCATGCGTACGCCGTCCTTGTGGCCCGTATCCACAATGACATGCTCGGGGGCGCTCAGGGTTTGCGCCAGCTCGATATTGCGCGCCAAGGTGCCGGTCAATAACAAGGGGGCACTGGGTTCATGCATGGAGTGCAGATCCAGCAACCAGTCGGCTTGTTCCAGCCAAGGCAAGATGGCCCGTGCGCGTCGTTGTTCTTGTGTCTGTGTTTGCGACAGCTTTTGATCGCTCCAAACGCGGTTCATGTCTTCGTCCACGTAGCGGCTGGCGTCGTGCTGCGCAGGGTCAAAGCGATCAAAGGCGTCCAGATTGCAAAAGGCCAGAATCAGTTTGCCGCGACGTGGCTGCATGCCGCTGGCTAGCACGGCTTTCAAGGCCCAGGCGCCGCACAGCTCGTTGCCATGGATCAGGGCGCTGATCATGACGGTACGGCCTGCCTTGCCCGAATCCAGACACCACAGGCCAGGAACACCGGTATTGCCCTGACGCTCTTTTTGAATGTCAGGCAAAGAAAGAGAAAATTGCATGGTGAAGGCTCCAGCGCCCCGGCTGTCAGCCAGGGCGCATGTGTTTTATTCGGCCTGCAGTTTGGCCAACTCGACCAGACGGGCGTATTTGTCGACCTCTTTGGCCTGAAACTCGGCCGCGTTCATGCCGGGGGCGTAGAGCGTGGCTCCATTTGACTGCATCTTCTCTTGCAAGGTGGGCGATTGCAGACTGCTGTCCAGGGCTTGACGCAAGGTGCTGGTGACGGACTCGGGCAAATCCTTGGGGCCATACAAGCCAAACCAGACGTTGATATCGACCTTTTCAAAGCCGGGGGTATCGGCCAGCGGCGGGATTTCCGGGGCGGCTGGAGAAGCTTTGGTTTCGGTAATGCCCAACGGCACAATGGCACCGGCGCGAGCTTGTTGCAAACCTGATGACAGTACAAGGTAAGCCGTATCCAATTGCCCGCTCATCAAATCCGATACCAGAGGAGGTACGCCGCGATAGGGCACGTGCATGGCGGTGGTGCCGGTCGAAGCGTTCACCATTTCACCGGCCAGGTGCAAGGTCGTACCGACGCCCGAGGAGCCAAAACTGAAGGCTTCCGGTTCGGCAGCGCGCAGCTTTTGGGCATAATCTGCGGCAGAACGAATACCGGATTTTGTGGAGGCGGCCAGCAACAAGGGTTGGGACGCAATCATGCCAATAGGCGTGAAATCTTGTTGTCCGTTGTAACGTACGGCTTTGTTGATCATGCCCGCAATGATCATCTCGTTGGTGGAACCGAGCAACAAGGTATAGCCGTCGGCAGCGGCCCGTTGTACGCGCTGGGCACCAATGGTGCCGCCGGCACCGCCCGCATTTTCCACGACGACACTTTGACCCAGGCGGCTGCTGAGTTCTTCAGCCAGCAGGCGCGCGGTCAAGTCCACACTGCCGCCAGCGGGGTAGCCCACGACCAGAGTCAGGGGGCGCGCAGGATAAGTGTCGGCATGGCTGACCGAGGCTTGCAGCAGGCTGCAGGCGCCTAGAATGCCAAGAACCAAGCTGCGCTTGGAAAAGGAAAAAGACATGATGTGCTCCCCGTTCGATGGATAGGTTTCCGAGCAGCGGCCAGGGCGGCGCTGCGGGCCTGTATATCCTTAGTTATGAACGGCTATTGTGTTCGTTGCTGTCATTTGTGATGTGCTATTAAGGCACATGACCGTGCTTTTTCGATTAGCCGAACGATCAACGACCCTGCTGGGTAAAAGCCCAGACAGACTCGGCCAGCGCCGAGAGCGGAGCCCGGGAGCGGTACAGGCGCACCTCAAAGGCAATTTCATCGCCTTTGCCACCCAATTGCACCAAGGTGCCGCGACGACATTCATTGGCAATCATGGACAAGGGCAACCAGGCGACCCCCATGCCTTTGAGCACCGAACCCATTGCGGTATCCAGCGAGTCGCAACGTACCGTGCTGACCAAGGGGTAGGCAAAATGATGCAGCTTGTCACCCAGAATACGGGCCATGGCCAAGCCGCCCGAATACGAGATCAACGGGATGCTGCGCCCGCTATCGGCATTGAGCTCATACAAAGGCATGCCGTTTTTGCGTCGCTGACAGGTGGGCACGAGCTTGTCAGTGGCAATAGTCATGTAGGTCACTTGCTCGGCCAGTAGCTCAATCGATAAGGCCGGGTGTTCATAACAACACAGGAAGTCTGTTTTGCCTTGGGCGAGCAACTTGGCCATATCGGCCATCATGCCGGTGCTGATGTCGATGGGCACATGGGCCGACAAAGGCGCATGGCTACCTTTTTGCAGGCGGCTGACCCAGTCGGTGACCAGGGTACGCGCCAGGCTGCGGCCAGTGGCAATTCGTAAACTGCCTTGCCCGGCCTGATCCGACGCCTGCAATTGCCGACGGACACGGTTTAATTGTTCCAACACTTGGTTGGCGGTGTTGTAGAACACCTGTCCTTCTGGTGTCAGTGTAACGGGCAAGCTGCTGCGCTCGACCAAAGGCGTTCCTACCCATGCTTCCAAGGCCCGAATGCGGCGCCCAAATGCCGGATGCGTGACGTGGCGCTGTTCTGCCGCTCGAACAAAACTGCCCGCACGAGCCAGGGTCACGAAGTCTTCAAGCAGTTTGAGTTGGGACACGAAGAGCCGTCTTAAAGCATGGCCAGTCCGTTGGACTTTTCAACCAGATTGCGGATCCGTACGGCGTCTCCAATACGCGAGTAACGACCCGTGGAATTCAGCAGCACAATAGCCACTTCACGATCTTCGATCTTGGTCAGCATGACCAGGCATTCCCCCGCTTCGTTGATGAAGCCGGTTTTGGAAACTTGAATATCCCAGTTGGCGTTCTTCACCAAACGATTGGTGTTGTTGAATACCAGCTGGCGGCCGCGCACAGGCTGGACGGAATACTGATCGTTAGTGGTGTACTGCTGGATACGGTCATGTTGACTGGTGGCGGTCAGTAATTTGACCAGGTCACGCGGGCTGGCCACGTTGTCGCTGGATAAGCCGGTAGGTTCCACAAAACGTGTGTTGCGCATACCCAAAGCGCGTGCCTTGTCATTCATGGCGCGCACAAAAGCAGGCAGACCGCCAGGGTAGCTGCGGCCCAAGGCATGGGCAGCCCGGTTTTCCGAGGACATCAATGCCAAGTGCATCATGTCGGCCCGGTTCAGTTTGGAGCCAACGCGAAGACGCGAGCTGGAGTGTTTGACGCGGTCCACATCTTCGTCGATGATCTCCAGCATTTCATCCATAGGCAGACCGGATTCAGCCACGACCAGGGCCGTCATCAGCTTGGTAATGGACGCAATGGGCCGAACAGCGTCGCTGTTTTTTTGATACAGCACGGTGGACGACTCCAGATCCTGTACAAAGGCAATCTCCGAACGCAGGGCGGCGTGCTGGATGAGAGCGTCGTGTTTGAGGGCATTGAGCGCGCGGCGGCTATCGTTTTCGCTATAGCTGATGGGTTGCAGGTTTTTTTCAAAAACCAGATGCGGTACGTTGTAGCTGATGGCCGTGCTGGCGTCATTCAATGCGGATGGTTCGGCCAGCGCCAGCGTCTGCGCGACAGACAACATCGAAAATGGCGCTAACAATAAAGCGCATAATGCAGGTCGAATGAGTTTTTTTGTTCTGGTTTGAGGCATTTTTCAGTTCCCGGTCGGCGAGAAACAGAAGGGCGGATAGAATTCGTGCGTTTATGCTACCAGAAAAAATCTTCTTTATATTAGTATCTTACGACCCAAAGTTAAAAAAAATTTAAGATGTTTGCGCCGTATCATTAAGAAACTTATTTTATCTGTATAAAAAAACAGTCCATGTCTTTATTGAAATCCCCAAACGCCCAAAAACCTGTTTTTATAAACAGGTTTTATAAGTTTTGTCTTATTTTTTTAATCGTAGGAAGTACTCCCGCAATGGGGCACAAGGCGTCGCTAGCCTGGGATGGGGAGCAACTTAGCGAGGCCATCACAACCAGCTCTCCCCGTACTCAGCAACACTTTATGCCTCCAGAGTCCATACGTTCGCAGGCCCGTGCGCTTGGCAAGGTGGAGCTCAGCTACGACCATAACGGCCGGGCCATTCTGAAAAGTCGCCTGTGTTTGCAAGGTGGAGCCTGTGTGGACATGAACGGTTCGGTTCTTAGCACCAGAGCCTTTGCTGGTCAGGATGCGCGTCATGGCTTTGTGTTGGAGCATGAAGTCTGGAGTTGGGCGGGCAGCACCGAGGCGGTTCGAGTGCGGGCATCGATTCGGGTGAATTACCAGCGCTAGCTTTACGCGCCCGCGCCGCTTCCCAATAAACGATTTAATTTCATTTGGGTTTGATCTATCTCAAGGTGCGAGCCTAAAGAAACCCGCGGTACTGCCGATATGTAGTTCTGATGCCCATCGGGCCATAACCAGGACTTGTGCATGAACCCCTCTACTCTGATCGGCATCGTAGCCAGCGTGCTGCTGTTTGCCGTGATCTTGTTTTTTACGGCAGAAAACCCCGCCTTGTTTGTGGACCTGCCCAGCTTAGCTGTTGTGCTGGTAGGTACGTTGGCGGCGACGTTTATCAGCTACCCGTTAAGCGAAGTTGTCCGTATTTTTGGCCTGATCGGGACGGTGCTGCGTAACGAACGCCTGTACACCCAACAGGATATGGATGAGCTGATCAATATTTCCCGTTTGTGGATGATGGGTGATATTCGTGCCGTTGAAGAGGCGCTGGAAAAAGTAGCTAACCCGTTTTTGAAAACCGGTGTTCAACTGGTCATTGACCGAGCTCCCCAAGAAGATATTGAAGATCTTTTGCAATGGCGCATCAGCCGTTTGCGTGCCCGTGAGCATGCAGAAGCGCAACTCTTTCGTTTGATGGCCAGCTTCGCGCCTGCTTTCGGCATGGTCGGTACGCTGATTGGTCTGGTTAATTTGATGTTCTTGCTGGGCGATGGCGACATTACCTCTATTGGTCAGCAAATGGCGCTGGCCTTGATGACCACGTTTTACGGTGTGCTGCTCTCCAATCTGGTGTTCAAGCCTGTGGCCGTGAAGCTGGAGCGCCGTACCGAGCAGCGCGTGGTTTTGATGAACATGATCATGCAAGGGGTATCCATGATGAGCCAGCGCCGTGGCCCGGCCTTGATGCGTGAAACACTTAACTCTTTCATGGCCCAGTATCAGGACGAGATCAATGACCGGGGTGGCCGCGACGATGACGCGGACCCGGCTCCGGAGCGAGGTTGATCCCATGGGAAACATGGAGCAGGACCTGACCCTGGGTGAACTGGCTGACCGTCAGAAAGCCTTGCAAAAAGAGCTGGAACAAGCCCGGGGAGCCAAGATCGAACAGCAACTGGCCAGCAATCTGGGCAGCCGCCGTCGCAGCCGCCCCTGGAATGATCCGGGGCTGGCCGTACCCGAGGAGGAAGAGGCCTGGCTGACCACCTATCTGGATATGATGACCTTGTTGCTGGTCTTGATGATTGTGATGCTGTCCTTTGCAGGCAAGCGGGTACAAACGGCGGCGCAGGGGCAAGGGCAGGGAGGTGCGACGGTCGTTGCACAAGCGGGCAAAGACGGAGCCGGTTTGTTGCCCGCAGGCGCGGGCCTGTTTCCCGAGTCCGGCCTGGGTGAGGGGCTAGGCAAAGGCAATCACGGTCTGGATCTGGATGGCTTGGGTGACAACATTGATGTGGTCATGAACGATCAGTCTGTGAGCTTCCGTATCAACAGCGAGATTCTGTTCAACTCGGGCGGTGCGGATCTGGGCTTGGAGGGTTTGACGGTGCTACGTCAATTGGCTGAAGTATTGCAAAAATCCACCCACCCGATTGTGATTGAAGGCCATACGGATTCGGTGCCCATTCGCAGCTATCGCTACCCTTCCAACTGGGAGCTGTCCGGTGCACGTGCGGGCAGTGTGGTGCGTTACATGGAAGCCAATGGCATTGGCAGCCAGCGCCTGAGCGCGGTCGGTTATGCCGATACACGCCCCTTGGGGGACAATGCGACACAGCAAGGACGCGCAACGAATCGACGGGTTGAAATCATTGTGCAAACTCCTCAAACACAGCCTGAAAGTCCCGTCCAATAAGCCTTTACAACAAAACCCCGGTTTGCGACTGACAAACCGGGGTTTTTGTTTTGAGCTTGAGTCCAGTGTGTTCGGATTTAGTCCAGAACGCGTGTGGAGGAGGCCAAGGTGCCCAAATCGAACTTGGGCAGATGGCGACGCAGAGGCATGATTAACACGCTGATCAGCACCGGCACAATGGCGGCCAGCAAGAAGGATTCCAGCAAGTAATCCATCGGGCCATTGGGGCGTGGGAACACGGCCAGACCGGCCACCAGGCCGCCCAGGGTGCTGAGGGTGGCGGTAAAGCCATCGTAGCGGCGGCTATACAAACCAAAGAACACGGGGAAAGCGGCTGCCGAACACAGCAAGTCTGCCAGCAGGAACAGGTACAGCACACTGAAACCTTGCGAGGACGCGTACAGCACAGGGATGGAGCAAACCCAGATCAGGGACCGCGCCAGACTCATCATTTGAGCGGTATTGCGATGGGGCATGATCCGGCCCAGATCCACCGCAATCAGGCTGGAAACAGCACTGATGGCGGTATCGGCACTGCTCATGACCAAGGACAGGCCCAAAGGAATCAGCAGTACCAGAAACCAGACCGGTACGTGCGGCAAAATAACGTTGAACAAGGCGACGGAGCTGTCACCGGTGGAGCCCAGGCCCACAAAGGCCAGACCAAATAAACCCATCAAAAAGATGAAAGGGGCGACAAACAGGCCACCGAGCAAAAAACCGCGACGCATGGACTGCGTGTCTTTGGCGGCATAGATGCGCTGCCAGTTGCCCTGGTGAAACAGGCCGGTCAGCAAGATGGCCACAAAGAAGGTCAGCCCGGCCTTGATACCGACCGGGTCGCCAAGCTCGATCAGGCGCGGCGCCTCCAGCTTCACGCTGTCAAACAATTGCACCGGTCCCCCTACGGCTTGCCAGCCAAACATGATGATCAGAAACAGCATGGGCAGGATTACAAGCATCTGTACCTTGTCGGTAAAGATGGACGCGCGCAGTCCGCCATAAGACGTGTAGATCAGCGTGGCCAGCAGCACAATACTGGCGGTGACCCACAGGGGGATAGGGGCGATCAAGGTAATCATCTTGGACATGGCGGTGATTTCAGCCGTCATGGAGATGAACATGTAAAACAACATGATGAGCAGGGTCAGCGCATACATAGGGCGACCGTAGCGGGCAATGACAAACTCGCTCAGGCTGTGGCCGCGTGGCAGCAGTTCGCGCATACGTTTGCCCAGCGGAATCATGGCCAGGCGGGGCGACATGGAACCGAGGGCATAGCCGATGACGGCGCTCAATCCTCCCCAGGTGGCGGCCTGCGCGGGTGAGAACAGGATCCATGCGCCCAGCGAAGAAGCCAATAAAGTCAGAATGGTAGCGACGGAACTTTGACTATTGCGAGCCACTACAAAGTCTTCAAGAGAATTTTTATAGTGGCGGGCGTATAGCACCCCGGCCAGAGCAAAAGCCGCAGAAAAAACGATCAGCCACAGGAGGGTGGCGGTTTGGTCCAGCATGAGATCTCCCCAAAAACCTGTTTGAACAGGCACAAACCGGCCAAGCTGGCGGGATGCCAGGGCAGGGCGCAGAAAAATGGAGGGATTGAAATGGGGCGTGTGAGCTGATGAATGCACCGCACAGACAAGAGCGGGCAGGCTGCCAGGCCGCGTTTCCTTTCCCTTCGCCGGCATGATCCGGATCAGGTTCTAAGGGTTACCGCTTGAATGCGGAGTCTCAGCCCGTTAAGGACTCCCCCAGGAACAGGTTCAAAGAGTAGGAGAGCTTCTTTCAAATGTCAATGATACGGTCTAGGCCAATTTATGCTATGGTCTGGCTGCGGCACGGGGTGTCCTTCTTGGAAAGGGCTGAGATAAAACCCGTCGAACCTGATCCAGCTCATACTGGCGAAGGGATGTCCGAATCCATAGACCTGCGTCTGAACCGGGCCGACATCCTCGCCGAATTCTTGCAAGGAGTCTCATGTCTGTGGAACACGTCTCGGAACTCTCCCAACAACTTGTTCTGGTCACCGGCGGCGCACGCGGCCTGGGGGCTTGCCTGGTACGTGCGTTTGCGCGTCAGGGCGCGAAAGTTGTCATCAATTACCTGAAAAGTGAAGCAGCCGCTCAGGCGCTGGCGGATGAGTTCCCGCAGCAATGTCTGGCCGTCCAAGCGGACGTGACGGAGGCGGCGGCGGTGCAAGCTTTGTTTGCCAAGGCCCAGGCGCATTTTGGCCAGCCTATCACTACGGTCGTCAATAACGCGTTGCCTGAATTTTCTTTCAACGGCGATGCTCGTCCCCATGCCGATACGCTGACGTGGTCGCAACTGAACCAGCAACTGGAAGGCATTGTGGGCGGTGCCTTGAACACCACACAGGCGGCATTGCCTGGTATGAAGCAAGCGGGCTTTGGTCGCATCATCAATATCGGTACGAACCTGTTCCAGAACCCTGTTGTGCCCTATCACGATTACACGGCCGCCAAGGCGGCGTTGTTGTCCATGACGCGTACCTTGTCGCACGATCTGGGGCCCGATCAGATTACTGTGAACATGATTTCTGGCGGTTTGCTGCGTACAACCGATGCGTCCGCGGCTACGCCCGAGGCCGTGTTTGACTTGATTGCGGCCAGTACACCGTTGCGCCGTGTGACTACGCCTGAGGAGTTCGCCGATGCCGCTTTGTTCTTTGCCGGTCCGTGGGCTCGGGCAGTCACTGGGCAGAATTTGGTGGTGGACGGTGGATTGGTGAAAAACGGATGAGGCAGCTGCATTTCAATTTATTCATTATGGGCTGCGGGCATCACAAAGCAGCCTGGCGTCATCCCGATTCGCAGGTAGAACGCCTCGGCGATGTCCGGTTTTACGAAGAACTGACCCAGATCGCCGAGCGTGGCAAGCTGGACGCCATATTCTTTGCCGATGGCCAATCCAGCGATAACGTGTCTGACGGTCCGCGCTGGTTTTTGGAACCCTTGACCATGATGGCCGCCCTGGCGCGAGCCACCGAGCGTATCGGCCTGATCAGCACCGTTTCCAGCACTTTCTACACGCCTTTTGTGGCAGCGCGCATGTTGTGCTCCCTGGATCATGTGTCCAAGGGACGGATGGGCTGGAACGTGGTGACATCCATGTTTGATTCGGAAGCACGTAATCACGGCTACGAAGCCATGCCCGACCATGCCTGGCGCTATGCACGGGCTGAAGAGTTTGTTGAGACTTCGCTGAAGCTGTTCGACTCCTGGAGCGACAGTGCCTTGGTGATGGACAGGCAGGGCGATTATGCCAAGGTAGATCAGGTGCGTCAGATCCTGCATAAGGGCGATCACTTCCTGGTCGATGGGCCCTTGACCTTGCCGCGCTCACCACAAGGACAGCCTGTTCTGTTTCAGGCCGGTGCCTCTGAGCAGGGCCGGGATTTGGCCGCGCGTAAAGCCGAAGCGATTTATGCCGTGGCGTATGACTTGCCCTCGGCCCAATCCTATTACCGCGACATCAAACGACGCGTGCGGGAAACGGGGCGGGGCGTAGATGTGCCCGTGATGCCAGGCCTGGTGACCTATGTGGGCTCTACCATGGAAGAGGCGCGTCGCAAACAGCAGGAACTGGATGAGCTCTTGCCCGCCGAGACGTCCTTGCGCCAGTTGGGTATGTTCGTCGGTCAGGATTGCATGGACTGGGAGCTGGATGCGCCGGTACCGCCACTGCCTCCTTTGGAGAGCTTCAAGGGCCCCAAAGGGCGTTATGCCACCATGCTGCGCATTGTTGAAATAGAAAAACCAACGGTTCGTCAATTGCTGGGTCGTATTGCTGCCGGTGGTGGTCATTGCACCATGGTCGGAACGCCAGAATCCATTGCTGATCAGATTGAGCAATGGTGGCGCAATGAAGGCGCGGATGGTTTTAACCTGATGCCGCCTTCCTTGCCCAATGGTATTCGAGACTTTGTTGAGCAGGTGATACCTGTTCTGCAAAAACGCGGCCTGTTCCGCCATGAGTATGAGCACAGCACTTTGCGTGGACACCTGGGGCTGGAGCGTCCTGCAGCCTGACCTTGGGATGAGAAAAAAGCGGGCATTTCCATCGCTGGATTTGTCCGCTTTTTCCCTAGGGGGAAGGGGCTACGAAGTTCCTGAAGTTTGCTATCCTTAATGCTTTAATTGTCGCCTGCTTAACGAGCAGCGAGCTGTATAGGGATCGCACTATGAAAACCGCCGTTGTCACCGGGGCCTCCTCAGGGTTTGGGGCCGCTCTTGCTCGTAAATTGGTATCTGAAGGGCACACCGTGCTGGGTCTGGCGCGCCGTCAGGACAAGCTGGATGCCCTGGCCACCGAGCTGGGCGAGCGGTTTGTACCGGTCAGCGTGGATTTGACCGATCGTGCGCGTGCTGAGGCAGTGTTGGCGGATCTGACGGCTCGTTATCCCCATATCGACGTGCTGATCAATAACGCCGGTTTGGCGCTAGGCGTGGACAAGGCGCAAGACGCCAAGATGGATCAGTGGGATACCATGGTGGCTACCAATATCAGCGCGTTGCTGCATATTACGCACGCTTTGCTGCCAGGTATGGTCAAGCAGAACAAGGGCCATATCATCAATCTGGGCTCGACGGCGGGAGAATACGCTTACGCCGGCGGCAATGTGTACGGCGCCACCAAGGCATTTGTGCATCATCTGGGCCTGAATCTGCGTGCCGACCTGTCGGGTACGGCAGTGCGTGTCTCTACTGTGGCTCCTGGCCTGTGTTCCGGCACGGACTTCTCCGCCGTGCGTTTGGGCGATAAAGACAAAGCCGCTGCGCTTTATCAGAACGTGGATGCGCTGACGCCAGAGGATATTGCCAACACCATTACCTGGATCATGAATGCGCCTGCCCATATGAACGTCAACTACATCGAGTTGATGCCTGTGGCACAAAGTTTTGCCGGCTTAAGTGTGCATCGCCAGGCTTGAGCTTGGCAACCGGGCTTGGGTCTGGCTTGATTAGACTTGGGCTCCGGTCTTACACTGCACACGTCTTCAGGGCGGGGTGAAATTCCCCACCGGCGGTAAGGGATTCGTTCCCCAGCCCGCGAGCGATCTCCCCCTGGGAAAGATCAGCAGATCAGGTGCAAAGCCTGGGCCGACGGTCAGAGTCCGGATGAAAGAAGATGAAGCCTCGCTGCCTTGTGATCAAGGGTGATCAAGGCAGCGAGGTGTTTTATTGCTGCCCGGAGGACGCATTGTTTAATCAAGGATGCGTTCAAATGAAAAATCTGAAAATCTCCCCTGCATTAGCCACTGGTCTTTTGCATGAATGTTGCGAAGGAGTGTGCTGATGTATACCGGAATTGTTAAAGCGGTTCGTCCTCTTACCGCGGTCAAGGCCGAGCTGGGCCGTACCGAGTTTGAAATCGATTTCACCGATGAGCTGCTGGTGGATCTGCAACTGGGTGCCAGTGTCAGCGTGGAAGGCACCTGCCTGAGCGTAACCAGTATCAGCGGCCCTAAAGTCACTTTTGATGCGATTCCTGTCACGCTGGAGCGCACGAATCTGGGCACGCTTAAAACAGGTGATCTGGTCAATATCGAGCGATCGGCCAAGCTGAACGAGGAAATAGGCGGCCATGTGATGGCTGGCCATATCGCAACGACCGCAGAGGTGCTTGAATTGAGCATTACCGAGGCGGGTAACCGTCTGCGTTTCCGTGTACCAGAAGAGTGGGCGAAGTACGTGTTCCCACGCGGTTTTCTGGGCGTTAATGGCTGCAGCTTGACCGTGGCGGATGTGGAGGATGGCATTGTGACCATCAACCTGATCCCCGAAACCTTGCGCCAGACAACGTTCTCCCGCTACAAGGTGGGCGATCGCCTTAATATCGAGGTGGACCAACAGACGGTGGTATTAGTCGATGTGCTGGAGCGTACGGTGGCCGGTACCTTGTCGCGTGTGATGCCTGGTTTGAAAAACTGAACAAGGCTCGAGACCATATCAGTAAAAAGAAGGGCTGCTGGCCGATTAAGGCTGACAGCCCTTTTTTACTGCCTTGCGCTCCTTGTATGGAGCGGTCGTGCCTAGGGTATTGAGCACAAAATCAGCGCGCTTTTGGACTGTTGTCTTGGGAAGAATGCTCACTTGGTAGCCCAACAAAGGGTAGATACGCGTCAAGCGTTCGTACTCATGCAAAGCCGCGTTGATATCATGCCGGCGTTCCGGGTCCTGCTTATAAATCTGTGGCCAGGGCGGCGTTAAAAACACCCGAGGATGGTAGGGGTAAGCGCGACTGACCGCCTCCAGCAAGGGATGGCCTCTTAATTCTTGTAACGCGGCTGCCGCATCAATCAGGCCACGATCAAAAAACACCCACGAACCATCTTGAGCTGCGGTCACGTAGTCTGTTTGGGCAATCTTGAGCGCCTCTTGCAGAAAGGCCTCCAGATCCAGCCAGGGTAGAGCAGAGCCTTGGATGGCCAACTGTTCCTGAACAATACGTCGCCCAGGCTCTTGAATCACGGTATGCCCACGTTTTTGGAGCTCGGCTAACAAAGTGGACTTACCACCGCCGGAGCAACCTGAAATAAGGACGAAAGAATGCATAAAGAAATGCAGATCAATAAAAGAAAATAAGAACTTGGAAAAGCTGGGGCGAACCCCGAAGCTACGAAGAAGGGAAGAAGGGAAGAAGGGAAGAAGGGAAGAAGGGAAGAAGGGAAGAAGGGAAGAAGGCTTAGTTTAAGGCAGGGATGAGAAATGATGAACCCCGATCCCCTTGTGGGTGTACACAACCATCTAACCCGCCTATCTTCAAGGCATCCAACAAAGAAGATAAATGCAATTAACGGAAAATAATTCCAAACATTGAAGAAAAAGTATCCAACAAAAAGAGGGGCGATTTTGGGAGAAAACCGCATGGTAATACAGCCGGATAAAACCCACAGCCGCACAGTCTGATGACTTCTGTTCGGGTTTCCGTCTTTTTTGGGCTTGCCGTGTTCGGAAATCCGAACAAAAGGGAGCGTATTGTCAGTGTCTCTACAATCAGTGCACAAAAAATGACTTGTTTTTCAATAGGCTAGTGCAATCCGCTGTTGTTGGCACAGTTGTTGCTTTTAACTCCGGTACAACAACCCCAATTTTTGGGGCCCTACATAAAAACGGAGAGATGACATGACTGATTGCACCGCAACGGCTCACACGCGCCTGGAAAAAGACTTGCTAGGAACTCGGCCCGTACCTGACTCGGTGTATTTTGGCGTTCACACCCTGCGAGCCGTTGAAAACTTCGATATTACGGCGACACCTATTTCAAACTATCCCGATTTGATTCGTGCCCTAGCACAGATCAAAGCGTCCGCCGCGCAGGCCAACCACGCGCTGGGAGCATTGGATGCCGTCAAGAAAGAAGCGATTGTGCAGGCATGCCGAGAAATTGAGTCCGGCCAGCATCACGACCATTTTGTGGTGGATGTGATCCAAGGTGGTGCGGGAACCTCTACCAATATGAATGCGAACGAGGTGATCGCTAACCGTGCGCTGGAGATTTTGGGTCATGAGCGAGGGCAATACGCTTTTCTTCACCCCAATGAGGATGTCAATCTGGGGCAGTCGACCAATGATGTATACCCCACCGCCTTGAAGCTAGCTGCCTATCAGGGCGCTGCCCGTTTATTGACCGCCTTGGAGTACTTGCAGCAAGCGTTCGAGAGCAAAGCTCACGCTTTCAAAGAGCTATTGAAAATGGGGCGAACACAACTGCAAGAAGCGGTCCCTATGACCCTGGGGCAAGAGTTTGCAGTTTACGCCGGCATGATTGCCAAAGATCGCCATTGCCTGACCGAGGCCATGCAAGAGCTGTGTGAAATCAATCTGGGTGCGACCGCGATTGGCACGGGTATCAATACCCATCCTCGCTATGCCAAACTGGTCACGCGTCAATTGTCCTCAAACACGGGGATCAGCCTGCGCAGCGCCCCCAATCTGATCTTGGCCACCCAGGACTGCAGCGCTTTTGTGCAATTGTCCAGCGCGTTGAAACGGATTGCCGTCACACTGTCCAAGACCTGCAACGACCTGCGTCTGTTATCGAGCGGCCCACGCGCTGGCATTGGCGAGATCAATTTGCCACCACGCCAAGCGGGCTCCTCCATCATGCCGGGCAAAGTCAATCCCGTCATTCCGGAAGCAGTCAGCCAGATTGCCTTTGAAGTCTTTGGCAATGATGTGACTGTCTCCTTTGCGGCCGAAGCAGGACAGCTTCAGCTCAACGCGTTTGAACCCATTATTGCGCACTGCCTCTACAAGAGCCTGCGTCATCTGCAACGCGGATGCATGATTCTGGCCGACTACTGCGTGGAAGCGATCACCGCCAATCCTCAGCGCCTGGCAGACAGTGTCAGCCAATCTATCGGATTGGTTACGGCGCTTAATCCGTTGATTGGCTACGCCGCAGCCACCGACATTGCCAAGCAGGCGCATGAAACCGGCAAAGGGGTGGCCGAGCTGATTCTGGAGCAGGGCTTGTTAAGTGCGAACGAGCTGGCTCAGGCCTTGCGGCCTGAACTGCTGATCGCGCCACGCACCGTGAACGAATTTGAGCAAACTCTTTAATTAAAAAAAACTGACAGGCCCGCGCACGGACCGACAAGGGAGATAAGCATATGAAGCTGAATAAGCAAACCACATGGATTCTGATTGCCATGGCATTGGGTGTGGTGGTGGGGTATATCTGCCACAAAATGGCCGATACCCCTGAACAGGCTCATGCCATTGCCAGCTACTTTGGCATGGTGACGGATATGTTTTTGCGCTTGATCAAAATGATCATTGCGCCGCTGATTTTCGCCACGCTGGTTGCCGGTATGGCCAGCATGGATGATGCAGCGACTGTTGGCCGTATCGGTGGCCGTGCCGTGGGCTGGTTCCTGTTGGCGTCGCTGGTATCGCTGACGGTAGGGCTGATTTTTGCCAATATTTTTCAGCCTGGCGCCAATGTCGGCATTCCCTTGCCGGCTGAATCCGGGCACTTGGGAGTGGATACCTCGGCACTGAACCTGAAAACGTTTTTGACTCACGTTGTGCCACGTAACTTTTTTGAGTCCATGTCCAAGAACGAGATTTTGCAAATCCTGGTGTTCTCGGTATTTTTTGGACTGGCCTTGGGGAAAGTGCGTGGCAATCCCCAGGCAAACACCCTCGCACAAACTATCGAGGGCGCTGTGCCGGTGATGCTGACGGTAACCAACTACGTCATGTACTTTGCGCCACTGGGGGTGTTTGCAGCCGTGGCCAATATCATCACGACGGAAGGGCTGGGTATTTTGGCGGTCTATGGCAAGTTTCTGGGCAGTTTTTATGCCACCTTGGTGGTGTTGTGGTTGATTTTGCTTGCTGCCGGATTTCTGGTGCTCAAGGGTCGGGTATTCACGCTGTTCAAAGAAATCCGTCAACCCATGTTGCTGGGTTTTTCCACCGCCTCCAGTGAAGCGGCCTATCCGCGTCTGATGGAAAAGCTGGAAGTGTTTGGTGTACGCAAGCGCGTTATCGGCTTTGTCCTGCCGCTGGGCTATTCCTTTAACCTGGATGGCTCCATGATCTACACCGCTTTTGCCGCTTTGTTTATCTCACAGGCGTATGACGTGCCGCTGACCTTGCAACAGCAGATTATTATGCTGCTGGTGTTGATGATCTCCAGCAAAGGTATCGCCGGTGTGCCACGCTCCGCGCTAGTCGTGGTGGCCGCGGTTTTACCGATGTTTGGTCTGCCTGAGGCTGGTGTATTATTGATCATGGGCATTGATCACTTTCTGGACATGGGCCGCACCGCGACAAATGTATTGGGTAACGGCATTGCCACAGCCGTTGTCGCTAAATGGGAAGGTGCCATCGATGCGCCCGACGAGGCGGACAGCAGGGCGGCAGGCTCATCGCAGCCCCGGCCCGAGGAGGCAGCCCCGGCAAGCTCAGCGCCTGTCATTGCCTGACACCTCTCCTGTCTGGGTAGCGGCTGTTTACTACAATCCCGTGTCAGTGGCCGCTACGTTTTTATGCATTTGCTCCGATTTTTTCGTCTTCAGAAAGTCTTGCTGTTGCTGACATTGATTGTGTCACTGGCTGCCATAGCGGGCATGGTGGCTTACCGTGTTGGCGAAGCGCTTGGACTGGCCAGTTTGCAGGACTCAGCGCGACAGCGTCTGAACTTGTATGCGTTGACATTGCGTCACGAAGTCGAGAAGTACGAATATTTACCCAAGATGCTGGAGCTGGATCAAGCGGTGGTGGGGCTGCTGGAGCGTGGCACCCAGTCCTCGCTTGAGGTTAGCCGTCATCTGGAGCGCTTGAACGAGCGCGCCAAGACCCGCGTGATTTACATCCTTGGACGCCAGGGGCACGTTCTGGCGACCAGCAACTGGCAACAGGCCGACAGTTATCTGGGGGAAGACCTCTCTTATCGCCATTATTTTTCCGAGGCACGCCAAGGGCGGCCCGGTTTCTTCTTTGGCGTTGGAACCACTCGGGGTGAGGCAGGCTATTACATCTCCGCACCCATCTCGCTGGCAGGGCATGTCATGGGGGTGGCCGTCATCAAGGTGGACCTGGATCGTTTACAGGATTCCTGGACCCATGCACAAGCGCCGGTGATCGTTTCCGATCACTATGGTGTGGCGATCTTGTCCTCCGTACCCGCCTGGAAATTTACGGCAAATCAGCCCCTGACTGAAGATGTGCAGCAGTACCTGCGCGAGACTCGCCAGTACAACGGTTTACCGATTGCGCCACTGGATCTGCTGACCCAAAAAGTGCTGAGCCGAGATGCGCAATTAGTGTCTTGGTCTGGGACCGGGACAGAGTCGGAGACAGAGGATCAGGTTCGCGGACTTTTTCTGGCTCAGACACTTCCGTTTGGTGCTAACGGCTGGACTTTGACGCTGTTTTTGCCCACCGATCTGGTCTATTCCATGGCTCGCCTGTACGCAGGCCTGGCCGCCTTGGGGATCCTGTCCTTTTTTGTGATGTTGATCAGTTGGTATTTGCGCCGGCAGCAACAGCGTGATCGGGCTCTTGCACGCTTGCAACTGGAGCGGGCCCATGCTCAGCTTGAACGCAAAGTGGAGGAGCGTACCCGCACGTTGGAAGAGACTCAGGCCGGCTTGATTCACGCAGGCAAACTGGCCGTCATTGGACAATTGTCTACTGGCCTGGCCCACGAGCTCAATCAACCCTTGACTGCGCTGCGTACCTTATCAGGGAACACCATCCGCTTCATGGAGCGCGGCGACCTGGATACGGTGCGCGCCAATTTGAAGCGCATCAATGATTTGGTGGACAGCATGGGCGCACTGACCTCACAACTCAAGCAATTTGCTCGCAAATCGCCCGGTCATTCGGGGCTGGCAGATTTGAACGCCATCATCGATCATGCCTTGCTGATCCTGGAACCCTCTATTCACCAACACCGCGCAACGATACATGTGCAATTGGCTGACGATGCGGGCAGGGTGCTGTGCAATCCCAACCGCCTTGAACAAGTCATTGTTAATTTACTGAGCAATGCGATTGATGCCGCGTCTACGCAAAACGCTCATCCCGTCGTTCAGATCAGCAGCCAGCGGCAAGGCCAGCAGGTGGCGATCCGGGTTCATGATAATGGCCCGGGATTAAGCGAGGAGGTGCGTTTGCATTTATTCGAGCCGTTTTTCACCACCAAAGACAGTGGTACCGGACTGGGCCTGGGTTTGGCCATTTCGATGAGTATCATCCAACATTGTGGGGGTCGCTTGACGGCAGATAACTTGCCAAGTGGTGGCGCCGTATTCACTATTGTGCTTCCCTTTCCTGGAGCAGAAAAATGTACGACGCACTGACGGTTCTTATCGTTGAAGACGATGCCAATGTACGTCTGGGTTGTAGCCAAACCTTGCAGCTTGAAGGCATTCGGGTGGAGCAGGCCGAGAGCGCAGAACAGGCCTTGCGCCTGCTGCACAATGGCTGGCCAGGCATTGTCGTGTCCGATGTACGTTTGCCGGGCGCCGATGGCATGAGCTTGTTGCAGCAATTGCAACATGTAGACAGCGATTTGCCTGTGGTGCTGATTACCGGCCATGGCGATGTATCAATGGCCGTTCAGGCCATGAAAATGGGGGCCTATGATTTCATCGAAAAGCCCTTTTCGCCCGAACATTTTGTACAAGTCGTATCGCGCGCCTTGGATAGGCGCCAAATGAGCTTTGAAATCAAAACCTTGCAGTGTCGATTGCAAGACAAGCAATCCATTGAAGCCCGTGTGCTGGGCAACTCTTCAGTCATGTCCAAGGTGCGTGAACTGATCTGCAATCTGGGCAATAGTGCTGCCGATGTACTCATTTTTGGCGAAACCGGCACCGGAAAAGAGCTGGTGGCGCGCTGTCTTCACGAGGTGGGACACACCAGTGAGGGCAATTTTGTGGCCGTCAACTGCGGCGCACTGTCCGACAGTCTGTTTGACAGTCAAATGTTTGGTCATGAAGCAGGCGCTTTTACGGGCGCCGGCAAGCGGGTAATCGGCAAAATCGAACATGCACATCAGGGTACGCTGTTTCTGGATGAAATAGAGAGCATGCCGATGGCCATGCAGGTCAAACTATTGCGCGTCTTACAGGAACGAACGCTGGAGCGACTGGGTTCGAATCAATCCATCGCCATCAATTGCCGGGTGATTGCGGCCACGAAAGTCGATTTGCTGGCACAGGCTGATCAAGGCCAGTTCCGTCACGACTTGTATTACCGCCTGAATATGGCCACCTTGCCCTTGCCCCCCTTGCGTGAACGGCGCGAGGATATTGGCCTGTTGTTTGAACATTTTGCTTTGTTGGCGGCGGCCCGACATGGCCGCCCGGCTCTGGAGCCGGACTCCGAGCGCCTGCAGGCCATGCTGGCCTGGCATTGGCCAGGCAATGTGCGCGAGCTGCGCAATTTTGCGGACCGTTGCGTGCTGGGAGTCAACAGCGCCTTGCCCGGTCAGCAAGCTGCGCCAGGAATGGTGCCGACCTCCCTGGTCCAAACGGTGGAAGCGGTCGAGCGTGCCTTGATCGTCGAGGCCCTGAGACGACATCAACATAATTTGACCCGTGCCGGACAGGAGTTGGGCATCGCCAAAAGCACGCTGCACGATAAGATCCGCAAGTATGGTTTGTCAGCGTCCTAATGTCTTTCTCTTCGAGTTCCTGTTTGTGCCGATGGGGCCTGTCATTGTCAGGATAAGCAGCTCTTTGTCTGATTGATCTATGATCAGAGCTTTCGTCCTACTTTTTTATGGCGTTCTATCATGGAGCTGCGTCAGCTGCGGTATTTCTTGCGTGTAGTGGAGTTGGGCAGCATGGGTAAGGCCGCCCAGGATCTGGGTATTGTCACTTCAGCGCTCAGCCAGCAAATCAGCCGCCTGGAAGGGGAGTTATCGGTGCGCCTGTTACAGCGCACATCGACAGGTGTGGTCCCTACCGCCGCCGGCTTGGCTTTTCGTCAAGAAGCTCAATTGGCGTTGAGACACACCGATAATGCCGTCCTGGCGGCGCAGGCCGCTCGGCTGTCTGGGCAGGTCACGGTAGGTCTGGCTCCGACCACCGGTTCGGTCCTGGCGGTCCCTTTTCTCAGTGCCATGAAGCAGCGCTATCCCGATGTGCGGGTGCATCTGATTGAAAGCTTATCGGGCAATCTGTCTCAAATGCTCAATCGACGCCAGATTGACTTAGGGGTGGTGTTCCATACGGCAGGGCATCACTCCTGGAGTGCGCAAGCTATTCTGGATGAACGCCTGTTTCTTATCATCCACCCCAATCAACGCCACTTGTTGCCTGAGGGGCACTCGTTAACGCTGGGTGATATTGCCAATCTGCCACTTGTCATGCCCAGTGCCTCCCACGGCTTACGTGCTTTGCTGAATGCCGAATTTTTCCGCGAAGGCACTGAGGCCAATGTTGTGGTGGAGATTGACGGCCTGGCCTTGTTAATGGATGTGGTGTGCTCTGGCTACGCCGCAACGGTTCAACCTGGCGCGGCGGTAGTTCGTAATCACAATCAACGTTTAGTGAGCTTGCCTTTAGCGCATGAAACCCTCAAACGCCGCAACCTGATCGCCAGCTTATCCGACGAAGAATTAGCACCAGCGGGGCTGGCGGCCCGGATCGTGCTGGCCGATGTCATGCGCTCGCTGGTGCAGCAATCACGCTGGCCAGGAGCCACGCTACTGTGAAACAGATACGTTTCCTCAGAAAGCGGTAGCCCTTCGCCCCCTTTGTTGCTCACCCGTTTTAGCTGTGCCCACACCCATTTACACTGGAGCGTGTTGTCGCGTTGCTTACTAGACGAGGTCGTCCTGTGCGCTTGGCCTTCACTTTTAGTGAACACCTATAGCCTTGGTCATACTGGCGTCGACAAGACCACATCCCTAAAGTAGACCCCGTTCCATATCGTGGCGAAACGCTTAAGCCACGAATAGCACACAGGAAACGGACAACAATGGTTGATGTACTTGTTATTGGAGGCGGCAACGCCGCATTGTGCGCAGCCCTCTCAGCCCGAGAGGCAGGGGCACGTGTTCTTTTGCTGGAAGCTTCTCCCCGTGAGTGGCGAGGAGGCAATTCGCAACACACCCGTAATTTGCGTTGTATGCATGATGCGCCGCAAGATGTCCTGGTCGATGCTTATCCAGAGGAGGAATTCTGGCAAGACTTGCTCAAAGTGACAGCCGGCAAAACGAATGAGCATCTGGCCCGCTTAGTCATTCGCACGACGAGCACCTGTCGCAACTGGATGCGCAAGCACGGTGTCAACTTTCAGCCTCCGCTCTCAGGCGCCTTGCATGTGGCGCGCACCAATGCTTTTTTCATGGGTGGCGGTAAAGCCCTGATAAATGCCTATTACCGCAGTGCTCAAGCCCTGGGGGTGGACATTCGCTATAACGCGCCTGTTGATCGGCTGGAAATAAAGGACGGTCAATTTGTAGCAGCGTGGTGCGGCGAACAACGTATCCAGGCACGAGTCTGCGTATTAGCGGCGGGCGGCTTTGAGTCCAACCGTCAATGGTTACGGGAGGCCTGGGGACAAAACGAGCTTGGAGAGTGGCCTTCGGATAACTTCCTGATTCGTGGCACACGTTTTAACCAAGGCGTGTTATTGCGCCATATGATTAACGATCACAAAGCAGACCATATCGGCGACCCAACCCAGGCACATATGGTGGCAATTGACGCACGAGCCCCGTTGTATGACGGGGGTATCTGCACCCGCATTGACTGCGTATCCCTAGGGGTCGTGGTTAACCGTCAAGCCAAGCGATTCTATGACGAAGGTGAAGATTTCTGGCCCAAACGTTACGCGATTTGGGGACGTTTGGTCGCCCAACAAGCGGGCCAAATTGCGTATTCGATCATAGACAGTAAGGCGATTGGTCGATTCATGCCCCCGGTTTTTCCTGGCCAAAAGGCTGAAACATTGCCCGAGCTGGCCCGCAAACTGGGTCTGGACGAGGTGGCGTTCCAGAAAACCCTGAATGATTACAACAAAGCCTGCCAGGTCGGGAAGTTTGATCACACATCGCTGGACGACTGTCACACCCAAGGTATTGCGCCTGCCAAAACGCACTGGGCCTTGCCGATTGATACCCCCCCGTTTTATGGCTATGCCTTGCGCCCAGGCGTGACATTTACCTACCTGAGCCTGCTCACCGACGAAACAGCTGCCGTACGTTTTGACAACAAACCTAGCCGCAATCTGTTTGTTGCCGGCGAGATGATGGCGGGCAATGTGCTGGGGCAAGGCTATACAGCAGGAGTGGGAATGTCGATTGGTACAACCTTTGGCTGCATTGCAGGCACACAGGCTGCACAGGCGGCCAGACAATGAAAACGCTGTTGCGCCCTGATCCCGAGACTCCCATGAAATCACTTCAAGCATTAATAAATGATGCATGCAACACCGAGTTGCACGCACACTCGCCCAGTCCCACGGTGCACCACACAAGGAATGAACAGGAGGTCGATCGCATCATGACGATCTGTAATGCCTGTCGTTACTGTGAGGGCTTTTGCGCGGTCTTTCCCGCGATGACACGCCGTTTGATGTTTGAGCCAGCGGACGTGCATTACCTGGCAAATTTATGCCATAACTGCGGGGCGTGCCTGCATGCTTGCCAATACGCACCGCCCCACGAATTTGCGGTGAATGTTCCGCAAGCGATGGCCAAGGTTCGTGCCCAAACCTATACCCAGTATGCCTGGCCAAAGAGGTTGGGCAAGCTCTATGAGCGCAACGGCTTAGTGATGTCGATTGCCTTGACCTTGGGGCTGGCCTTGTTCCTGATTCTGGCGTTGGCGCTCAAGGGGACGCTCTGGGACGCTGCATTGGCCGGAGATTTTTACAATCTGTTCCCGCATAACCTGTTGGTAGGGATGTTTGCGCCTGTGTTCCTGTTTGCGGTCTTTGCGTTAGGCAAAGGGGTACATGGTTTTTGGACGGAAATCACTCCAGCCACCAGTGGCGCACCTGTCAGCGGGATTGCCGCCGCCGAGGCGACCCATTCAGTGCTCAAGCTCAAGTATCTGGATGGGGGGCATGGGAAGGGATGCCATAACGAGGATGACGCCTACACTTTGTCGCGTCGCCGATTTCATCACCTGACCTTTTATGGCTTCATGCTGTGTTTTGCGGCCACCAGCCTGGGCACGATCTACCACTATCTGTTCGATATGGTGGCTCCGTACGATTTCCCCAGTCTGCCCAAACTGCTGGGATCGGTGGGAGGGGTGAGTCTATGTATCGGCACGGCTGGCTTGGGCTATCTGAACGTGCGTCGCGACCCGGCACAGGGCGATCAGCAGCAAAAACCGATGGATCTGGGTTTTATTGCCTTGCTGTTTTTGATTAGCGCCAGCGGACTGGCCCTATGGCTGGCCCGTAGCACACCCGCGATGGGTTTGTTGTTGTGCTTGCATCTCGGAGCAGTGATGGCGCTTTTTGCCACCTTGCCTTATGGCAAGTTTGCACACGGTATTTTCCGCAGCGCATCGCTATTGCGCCATGCCATAGAGAAGCGGCAGCCAAACCCCATTCGTGCCGGTGGCGACTGACCCTGTCGGGTTTGAAGCCTCCCTTTTTTCATCGCAACCATACTTATAACGACTCAAGAGGAGCATCATGCGTTTTCGTCCCTTTTCCTGTTTTGCCAGTGCCGCCTTATCAATCGGTTTGCTTGCCTCATCGGTGCAAGCACAGACATTTCCACCTCAAAAGTCGATTTCTTTAGTTGTCGGCTTCGCAGCCGGTGGCGCAGCCGATGCCGCTGCCCGCATGATTGCCAAAAAACTTGGGGACAACATCGGTCAGACTGTTGTTGTACAGAACAAAGCAGGCGCTGGCGGTATTTTGGCGCATCAGCAAGTGGCTAATGCTGATAATGATGGCTCGGTGTTGCTCTTGGGCTCCGTGGGGCCAATGACTATTTCTCCACACCTGATGAAAGTGCCTTACGACCCGTTCAAAGACCTGGCTCCTTTGTCGGGAGGTGTACATTTTCCCAACGTACTGGTTGTGCATAAAGGTATAGGTGCAAAAACCTTGAGCGAGTTTATTGAGCTTGCCAAGAGTGAGCCTGGTCTTATCGACTTTGCTTCTTCCGGATCAGGTTCTGCCTCACACTTGGCCGGAGAACTCCTTAACCAGCGCGCTGGAGTTGAAATGGTGCACGTCCCTTATCGTGGCGGCGGTCAAGCTTTGCAAGATCTTATCGGGGAACGGGTGGCTTCATACTTTGCGGCTCCACCGACAGCAGCCCCGCACATTAAGGTCGGTACCTTGATTCCATTAGCGACAACCGGTTTGGAGCGCTCTGCTGATATGCCAACGATTCCAACGGTGGCAGAGGCCGGCTACCCTGGTTTTATTGCACTAAATTGGTATGCATTCTTAGGGCCGGGAACGATGCCAGAGGACATTCAGGAGCGTTGGAATCAGGAGCTGGTCAAGGTATTGAACGATCCTGAAATACGTCAGTCCTTGCTGGACTATGGCTTAACTCCTCAGCCAACAAGCCGTGCCGAATTAACCCAGTTCATGGAACAGGAGTCAGCTCAGTGGCGAAAGACCATTCAAGAGCGTGGACTAAAAGGGGAGTAACAGTCCCTGTATCCATGAAGCTGAATGTGCGAATGCGGCTACGTTTGCGGCCGCACTCTTGAAAGCACGAACCATCCAGTTCATGAAATAGGTTCTTGGGGTAGAGGGCATCGCCTTGAAGACTGGCCTTTGCCATTGGGGGCACTCAAACTTGGGCCACTAAAGAAAGAGGCCGATTATCCCAAGGAATAATCGGCATCCTTATCCTTTAACAACGGTTTGATGCAGGTGTGGTTTTTTTTAAGCCGACAACTTCTCCACTCGGGCTGGCAGACCCTGTCGCACAGCAGCGCCAGAGACCCAGTCAATCCACACGTTGTCCTGCCCATCGCCACGGGTTGGATCGGCAAACCCCAATTCGTTCAGATTCACGCCTGCTGCCAGATCGTTCAGGTGGGGCATAGCCTCGCCATCGATCTGGTGCGAACGGGCCCCCAGCTCGGTATGACCAAAACCGTGCTCGATAGCGATGGCACCGCGCATGATACCGCCACGCACCAAAGCAACACCTTCAACCGCGCCGCCAGGTGTGCTGACACGAATACGGTCGCCGTTACGAATACCCATGTTTTTCGCATCATCCAGATTCAAGGAAATCGGGTTATGCGGGTGTACCTGGCGCAAACGTGACATGCCGATGGACATGGAGCTCATCAAATTGGATTTGTAGGAGCTCATCAGCAGCGGCCACTCTTGCTCAGAAAAGTGTTCGCGCATCGGGCTGCCGTCGGCTAGACGGGTTGGGTACCATGTGGGGCAGCCGCTCAAACGTTCACCCGTCATGGTGTGACGCATCTTGGCCAAGTCCTCATTCCAGATCTGCAAGGCGTTGTCGTAACGTTTTTTCAGTTGATTCCCTTTCCAGGCGTTTTCAACTCGGTCGAAGCGACCTCCGCGAGTCAGCAACATGGCCACTTTGCGCTGCTCTTCGGGATGCAGGCGCGCTTGCAGATCCGGGAAGAGGCGATCCACGCCTGTCATGCGCATATCGTCGTCGGATGCGTCGCCAACCGGGCGGCCAGCACCAAAAGCGATATTGGCCATGCCGCGCAGATAGAAATCCTCGGCGCGCAACAAGTCATGGGCATTGCCCGCCTTGTCTTTCAGAACGCCTTTACCAAAACCAGGTAACTCCAGACGCAAAGCCACGGCAAACAGGAAACTTTCCAGGTTGATGGGCTGGCCATCGGCCGTGCGATCCACACGTGGCTGCACCACTGGCCAACGTAGGGTGGAAGATTTGGCAATCACGTCGGCCCAAGGTGCCGACACCCCCCAGCTTTCGTACGTCACCGTGTCTGGCACGATGTAATCTGCATACGCGTTGGTCTCGTTGATGAACGGGTTTATCGAAATTGATAAAGGCAAAGCAGCAGGGTCTTTCAGTTTGTGCAGCAAGGCATTTTTAAAACCTGCAATGGCGTAGACCGGATTACTCATGTGATTAATCCAGACCTTGGCTGAATAGGGGTAGCCATTCAGACCTGAAGCAATCATTTCACTGCTCAAAGCCCCTACGGCGGGGTACCAGGGAGCAGGAGCCGGGTACAAGGCTTCACCATTCGCCTGACGACGCTTGAATTCGCTGGATTTTTCGTAAGCGAAGCGATGACGCGACAAGGACACGCCTTTAGCCGTCACTTTGCCAGGAAATTGTGCGAAGTTGTAGCGTGGGCCGGGGCCAAAAGGACCAAATGGGCCGGCATCCAGCACCAAACCACCTTTCAGATTCAGGTTGCCCACCAAGGTGTTCAACATGGCAATAGCGTAAGCCGTGTAGAAACCAGAACCGTTCATAGTGCCGCCGTGAGCGTCAGCCACGGCTTGGCGACCGTAGCTGGTAAATTCACGGGCCAGCTCGATCAGGGTTGCTTCTTCCATGCCGCAGCCTTTGGCGTACTCGGCAATGGATTTTTCCTGACTGCGCTCGCGCAGCATGTTCAACGCAGTACAGACGCGTACATCCTGGCCTTCCAGCTCAACACTACGGTCGACAAATAGCGTGGCGCGATCCAGATCGGTATGGGCGCGCAGCTCACCTTGTTCATCCTGAACGATAAAGGGCGATTCAGTGCCTTCGGCCACTTCCCAACCCAGATCCGTGCCGCGCAAATAACGTCCAAAGCCAGGATGCTTAGGATCTGCAATCAATAAATGGCTGGCGTTAGTCCAGGAAGCCGTATTTTCGTCCTGCTCGGCAGGTGCGTGAGGCAGGGACAAGTGTTCAGCATCAAACCGCTCTTGTTCCAGAATCCAGCGCAACATGCCCATGACCAAAGACAAGTCGGTGCCGGGCAGAACAGGCTGCCAGCGGTTGCCACTGCCCGAGGCCAGACTGGACGAGGTGGGCAGAATCGGGGAAACAACCACGTACTTGAAGGTATTTTCAGGACGCGAACGGGCTTCGGCCAATTCACGGCCCTGACGCTGGAACGGGTTACCGGATTGAGCCGGTGCAGCGCCAATAAACAGGCCAAATCGGGCATTTTTCCAGTCAGGTTTGCCGTGAGGCAGCCCTTTAATGTCGTTCATGGCAGCCCCCGTTCCCACACGGAAACTTTGACCGCAATATGAACCGTGGTTACTGACGTTGACCGTGCCAAAGGCTTGCTCGGCAAAGCGTTTGAGCAGTGGTGTACGGCCTTCGTTCGCGGCATCGGTGAACAATAACTGGTTGGCCAGTGGGCCAAACTCGGGATTCTGTGGGTCAATCAAGGTTTCATGATCCCAAATGGCACGCAAACCGTCGACATGTCCTTCTTTGAACAGATCGCCACCTTCACAGACTTCTTCAATCAATTGCTCAAAGCTGATGCGCTCCCATTGGCCTGAACCACGGGGGCCGACACGCTTCAAAGGCGATAAAACACGGTAAGGACTGCTGTGCTGCTCCAGCATGGAAGCGCCACGGGCACAGGCACTGGCACGGCCTTCCAGGCCGTTTTCTCCGCCCAGCATGGCGTAAACCTCGCGTACGGGCTGCTCCATAGGAGCGGACTGCGTGGTTGCCAAAGGATGGTAAGGGTTGCCAGCGATACGCAGAATCTTGTTGTTCTCCGTATCAATACGTACGCGCACACCACACTGTGTCCAGCACCCCAAACAGCTGGAAGGGCTCACAATCTGGCCGGGTTGCGTATCAAGCAGGCCGGTAATTGGGTCAATACGGAACTCGGCCTGCAAGGAGTTGCCACGGGTGGCGTGGGCAGTTGGCGCTCCGGCTGTACCTTGGCCCAGACCTTGCACCGCCTTGACCACGGTGTCGCTATAACCTGCCGCAAACGCAGCCAGACCACCCACAGCGGCACCGCCGCGGGTCAATACCTGCCGACGCGACAGGTTAGGGGTTTCTTTTTTCTTGCTCATGACGATAAGTACCTGAAAGCTAGTGAGTCTGTGGGGCCTAGGCCGTCAACGTTGAACGGCGGGCCGGGAACAGAGAGAGCAGGGTGGTGCTGGCGGCGAGCAAGGCAATACACAAGCCCAGCACACCCAGCATTCCCAGCAGGCCATCGCTGCCTAAGGGCATGGTGTAGAGGTACAAACCAGCGCCGTATTTGGGCACACCTTGTACCGCCATGAAAATAATCCAGCGAAATACCCAGGCAGAGCCAAGCATGAAAGCAGCGCAGACCAAGCTGTACAGATTGCCTTGCAAGGTGCTGATCGGACGGCTGAGCATATACAGAAGCAGCAGACCGAAGGCAGAAGACCCCAGGAAACCCAAACGCCATACGGGGTAACTCTGGAATAGCTCCCAGGCAGTACCGAAGGAATGGCTGTAGCCCAACAGGCCCGAACCCACCCAGAACAGAGCGACCACGATCAAGGTCAGAACCACGCCCAGAGACCAGCGGCGTACGTATTCCAGCGGTAAATTGGCTACGCCACCGGGCAAGAGACGGGCAACCAGCAAGATTGCTCCCAGACTGGCCAGAGCGGCCGTCAAGGCGAAGTTGATGGGCAGAAAGGCGGTGTTCCACAAGGGGCGCGAGCGCAGCACCATCACTTCAAAACCGCTGTAAACCAGAATCGACAAGGCCGACACCAGCAAAGCCAGACTCAACCATCGCCACAGAGCACGTTTGTTCAACCACCAGGCCAGCACATTGGCCACGGACAGACCGACGAACAGGGGCAGCAGGACGGCGCCCAGAGACATCCAGGACCAGGGAGTGAAGTAGGCGTAGAAATGCCAGAAACGACCCGGTTGGTGCAGGTCAGCCAGCAAGGACACGGGAGCGGCAATGCTGCTGCACAGCAGCACAATCATCAGCGCGGGTTCCAGACGGCGTAAAGCGCTGTCGCTGGACCAGGCGCAACGCCATACCCATACGGTGCTGGTGGCGGCCATACCGACCAGAAAAAAGTATTGAACTGCCCAAGGGAGCCAGGCAACCTCGTAGGCGGGGGTCAGAATTTCAATAATAGACATAGCGGCCTCTTAGAACTGATGGGTCAAGCGCACACTGGCCTGACCATCCACACCGTCGACGAACTCATCTGGCAAGCCGATATAAAACACATGCGGGCTGGTATTCATGCCGGGTTTGAGAACGCGGATTTCCTCTTTGTGCTCCTTGAGCAACTGGGAAATCGTGCTGGTTTCATCGTTCATATCACCAATGACACGGGCACCTCCGACGCAGCTTTCCACACAGGCGGGCAACAGTCCCACTTCCAAGCGGTGCTCACAGAAGGTGCACTTGTCGGCGGTTTGCGTTTCATGGTTAATGAAACGGGCGTCGTAAGGACAGGCTTGAACACAGTAGGCACAGCCAACACATCGCTCGTTGTCGACCAACACCACACCATCTTCGCGCTGGAATGTGGCCTGTACAGGACAGACTGGTACACAGGGCGGGTTGTCGCAGTGATTGCAGAGACGGGGCAGGCTCAGCATCGCCGCCTGTTGCTGTTCATCAAGCACCTCGTATTGCAGAACCGTGGTGCGGAACTGGCCGATAGGCGGCGCGTTTTCGATAGAACAGCTAACCGTACAGGCCTGGCAACCGATACATTTTCTTAAATCAACCACCATGCCGTAGCGGGCCCCATCTTTCCCACCGCTACGTCGTGGAGGCTGGCTGTTCATCGCTGCTTGAACAGGTTGAATAGGAATAATCGTGGCCCCGGCACTCAGGCCTAGCAATTCCTTAAGAAAACGTCGCTTGCCCTTTTTGGGCTCGGCGCTTGGAGTCATGTGTTTTCCTTTACATGCTTGGGTTGAACCCATTTACATTATTTGTAGTTATAAGCATATGAAGAATCCAAGCCTCCAGTCTTGATGAAGGTCAAAAAGAACATTTAAAGGTTGAAATGTTGACGCGCGGCTGTACTTTCCAGACACAAAAAAGCGCCCCTCCGTTTTGGGGAGGGGCGATAGGTATCTTGATACAGATGAAAACGCTTAGAACGTCCCGCTCAATCCCAGGAAGAAAGTGCGGCCTGGCTGATTAAAGGTATGTGCCCCGGCGCCATAAATATAGTTCGGTGTCCCTAGGTTCACACCGATGGCATTACCGCGACGGAACAGACGTTTGTCAAAGAGGTTATCGACCCCTGCGTTGACGCGGAAATGCTTGTTGATCTTGTACTGCGTGCTCAGACCAAACAAGGCGTAAGGCGAGACCTTGTCGGTAGCAGAACCCGTCAAAGGCTGACCGTAGTAGTCATACTTCGGTGGTTTTTGCTCGCCGTAAAAGGTTGCCTTGGCACGCAAGGACCAATCGGCATTCACGTCCCAGTCCAGCGTGGTGTTAATGGTGTACTTGGGAATAGTGGACAAGGCTTCGCCGGTGGTCTTGTTCTTGGACTCGATCATGTAGGTAAAGTTGGTTGACCACAGCCAGTTCTCGGCTAACGGCAGAGTCAGGTTACCTTCCAGGCCGGACACCACGGCTTTGGGGATGTTTTCCCATTGCAGAATCAATTGCTGATTGTTCAAGGCCGTGAAGCTATCCACGGCAAAACGACCCGCTTCCACTTTGTTGCGGTAATCGTTGTGGAAATAGGTCAGGCTGGCACCCAGGCCATTGTCACCCACGTACTCCACACCCAGCTCTTTATTGATGCTGGTTTCAGCCTTCAAGTCCGAATTACCTTGCAGGAAACAACCCGTACTGCTGCCCGTGGTATTGCCCCAGCAGCCGTTACCCAGGCTGTACAAGGTGTAGCCATCATTGCTTTGATACAGGTTAGGAGCCTTGTAGGCGCGGGCAATACCGGTTTTCAGCAACCAGTTGTCCGTCACGGCATGCGTCAGGTTCAGCGAAGGACTCCAGTTGCTGCCATGCTTGTCGTGATAGTCAAAGCGCAGACCGGGTGTCACCGTGGTCTTGTCAGTGGCGTAGATGTTGTTTTCTGCAAAAACGGAGTAAATATTGGCTCGTGACTTGGGTTTGTATTTGTTGGGAACGCCAGGGATACGGGTCGGGTTACGTTGTGCCAAGTCCGAGGACTTGTCGTTCAGCTCCTGACCCACCCACTCCATACCGAAAGTGGCGTATTGCTCAACGCTGCCGGTTTTGAATTGATGGCTGGCCTCGGCGTGGGCCGTCAGTGTAGTCAGATCAACCGTTCCAAAGCCACCGTCTTTAACCCGAGATGGGTCATTGAAGGCGCCTTCAGTACCACCGGCCAAGCCTTCCAGCAAACGATAGTTGCGTGTTTTTTCGTATTGAAAATAGGCCAGGGAATTTGTCTTGTCGTTCCAGTCGCCACGATGCGTCAGCGAATAGCTTTGGCGATACATCTTGTTGGTCTCATCGCCCAACTGACGTTTGACTTCATCATTGGTATTCGTATTTTGGGTATCGCCTGTGTAGATATTGCCTTGTCGACTATAAGACGCTTCCAGATCCACGGTTTGACGGCTATCAGGGCGCCAGGACAGCAAACCATTGATGTCCTTGTTGCGCACGCCCTCACGGCCAGCAGGCAGGCTGTTCGCGTTAGTGCCACCACGCTCGGTCTGATGTCCTTTATTGATCTCCGGATCGTCCGAATCTGTCTTGTTCAGGTTCCCATACAAACGGAAGGACAGGGATTCACTGATCGGGCCGCTCAAGCCAAAGCTCATGCGACGTGTGGCGCCTTCATCGCTATGCTCGGGCAGGTTGCCGTATAGGGAGTAGGTGCCCTGGAAGGTGTCTGTCGTCGGCTTTGTGATGATGTTGACCACGCCACCCGCCGCACCGTTACCGTAACGGGCGGCTGCCGGGCCGCGCAATACTTCCACACGTTCGATCTGTTCAGCAGGCACCCAGTTCGTGTCGCCACGCGAATCGCGCTCGCCACGCCAGCCAAAACGCACGGCAGAGCGGGAGCTGACGGGTTTGCCGTCAATCAGGATCATGGTGTTTTCCGGCCCCATGCCGCGAATATCGATCTGTCGATTATTACCGCGCTGGCCGCTGGCCGAGTTACCAGTCAGATTTACGCCCGGCATGGTACGCAAAACGTCGGAAATATCGTTGGCGGGAGGGGACTTCTGGATGTCTTCGGCGGTGATGATGGAAGAACCCAAGGTCTGCTTGAGTTCCTGCTCGGCCTTGACCACAATGCGCTCCAGCTCCTCGACCTCTTGCGCTTGCGTCTGATAGGGGAAGGCCAACAATAAAGCCACTGCCAGACTGCTTAAAGACATAAAAGATACGCCGCTAGGCACCTGGCGCTTAGCGGCGAAAGACGAGGACACCGACATAATGAACACCCAGTAATAATGAGATTGATTCGTGATTATAAGCAGGGTGGGCAATGTTACGGATTGTTGATCTCGTAAAAGCAACACATCAGACCGGACAAATACAGCCAGGGCTACGCCCCGTCACCGTCACAGCAGCGGCCTGTCAAGGCTGACAGCTTGCGTAGCAACGGGGCTGATTGTATTTAGGCGCAAACGCTGCAGCCAGGGCCCATACAAGTGTGGATGACTGAATTTCGGGTGCTGGATCGGGTACCGGGCCCGGTTACATTATTGCCTGCCAGGGCTTGCTGGGGCGTCAGGCCACGCGTGGGGCTGGCCTTGCTGAACAAGCGTCGTGGTGCGCTCAATTGCAGCAAGAGGCTGCCTTTTTCGCAAGCAGGGCAGGTTTGAGGATCATTACGGGTGGCAATACTGCGCAAATGGCTGCTGCGCTGCAGGCAGTGATTGCAAAGATAGTCGTACAAAGGCATGGCGAATCCGAGTAAAGCAAGCCCTGACTTCGATAAGAAGCCAGGGCCAGAGACCGATCAGGTCAAGTTACAGCGTGTGCCTGGACGGCCAAAACGGGCCGCGTCATTCAAGGCACCTTTAGGCAGGATATCGGTATCAAAAATACCGGTAGGCAATGCCAGGGAAGCGGAACTGTTGGGCAGATCCACCACGCCGCCGTAACGGCCTTCAACCGGAGCCGCTGTCAGCAGCATGTACGCCTGCGCGCGCGACAGGTCGGTGGTGCGGCTGATGTAGTCAATGGCTGCCAGACAAGCCTGACGGTACGCAACCGTGGAATCCAGATAGTAGTTGACGCCTTCTTCCACGCTGATGCCGGTAAAGTGCATCCACTGATCGTACTTGGGATCGTGACGGCCAGGGACGTAAATAGGCGCAGTCAGGTTGTATTGGGCCATGCCGCCTTTGATCAGATCAAAGCCAAGATGGGCCGCGCCGTCCATCTCAATGGCGCCACAGAAGGAGATCTCGCCATCGCCCTGGGAGAAGTGCAGGTCGCCCATGGACAGGCCAGCGCCCTTCACATAGACGGGGAAGTAAATCCGCGAGCCAATGGTCAGATTCTTGATGTCCAGATTGCCGCCGTGCTCACGCGGAGGCACGGTACGAGCTGCTTCGGCTGCCATGCGGTCAAACTCGGCGCCTTTTACGCCGCGCAATACGGCGGTTTTGGCATCGGGTGGATTGGCATGGCCCTTGGGCACCAGCAGGGCTTCACGGCGATTCCACTCACGCAGCAGCTCGTGCGAGGGCAGGGTGCCGATCAGGCCGGGGTGCATCATGGCCGCAATGCGCACGCCAGGAATGTGACGGGAGGTGGCGTAAACGCCATGCAGGTCCCAGATGGCCTTGTCGGCTTCGGGGAAATGCTCGGCCAAAAAGCCGCCGCCATTTTCCTTGGCGAAAATGCCCGAGAAACCCACGGGGGTAATGCAACGAATATCCAGCAGGTCCACCACCAGGATATCGCCAGGTTCGGCACCTTCAACGTGGATAGGGCCGGTCAATGGATGGGCACGGGTCAGATCCACATCACGTACGTCGTTGGCGCTGTCCGTGTTTTGAATCTGAGCATCCAGAAAGTCCATACATTCCAGAATCATCTCCTCCCCAGGTTTGACGCTGGTCAGGTCTGGAATATCGGGGTGCCATCGGTTGTGCCCGATTTCAGCTTGTTCGGCCAAGGGTGCGCCGGGTTTGATTTTTATATGCTGCATGTGTTCTCCGAATAATGTGTGCGGGTTCGCACAACGGCGCTTTTAATGCGCTTGGCGACACAATTAACATGACTGAACAGAGCGGGTCAAAGTGCAGGAAGATGACTGTTTTATATGCTTTTTTTTGCCGATAAATAAATCTTAAGTAGACCAATGGTTTAGGCATTAAGTGATTAAAGGACAACACTACGAGGCGTTTGTCCAGAGGATAAATCCTGATATTGAACAAGTTTTTTATGTCGCGGCATGCCGTAACAACAGCGGGCATCGCTATATGGCGATCCATATACAAGGCATAAGAGTTTCTCGATGGCATAAGCAGACCCAAGGCTGGCGGTGCACATAAGCATTGCTATCGATCGGCTCCCTATAACCCTTATCACGTTGGATATATAAGTCGGCAAGTCGAACTGACAACAATAAAAAACAAATAGAACGCAGGAGACACACTCATGACTCGCCGTACTCCCATCCTGTGGATTCGCAATCCACTGGCCTGTTCAGATATGCAAGCTGCCGGCGGCGTACTGGTGCAAGACAGTCGCATTATCGAAAAAGTGGCCGCCGGTCAGCAGCCCAAGCAGGCTTACGATCAAAGCTGGGATGCTTCCCGACACGTTTTGTTGCCCGGTTTGGTCAATACCCATCATCACTTTTACCAAACCTTGACACGGGCCTATACCCCAGCGCTGAACAAACCCTTGTTTCCCTGGCTGACCACGCTGTATGACGTATGGGCCGGTCTGGATGACGAGCAAATGCAGGTGGCCAGCGAACTGGCCATGGTGGAACTGCTGCAGTCCGGTTGTACGACGGTGGCCGATCACCACTATGTGTTTTCGGGCGCCTTGCAACATGCCATTGATTGTCAGGCAGAAACCGCTCAGCGCCTGGGCGTACGCGCCGCCTTGACTCGCGGTTCCATGAGCGTGGGCCGTGATCAGGGGGGCTTGCCCCCACAAAACGTCGTTCAGGACGAGCAAACCATTCTGGACGACAGCCTGCGCCTGATTCGCCACTATCACCAGCGCGCAGATGGCGCGATGATTACGCTGGCCCTGGCCCCGTGTTCACCGTTTTCTGTCAGTCGTGAGTTGATGAGCGAAAGCGCCAAGCTGGCAGAACGCGAAGACGTACGCCTGCACACGCACTTGGCTGAAACTGAGGACGAAACCGCCTACTGCGAGCGCCTCTTTGGCATGCGTCCCCTGGACTATCTGGATCAGCAAGGCTGGCTAAGCAATCGCACCTGGCTGGCGCACGGCATTCACTTCAACGACGAAGAAATCCAGCGCCTGGGCCGGGCTGGCACGGGGATTGCCCATTGCCCCTCGTCCAATATGGTGCTGGGCAGCGGCCTGTGCCGCACCATCGAGCTGGAAGCGGCCGGTGCCCCCGTCGGTCTGGCCGTGGACGGCTCGGCTTCCAACGACCACTCCAATCTAGCTCAAGAGATGCGACAGGCACTCTTGCTGGGCCGCCTGCGCTATGAGCCGGGCCAGGTCACTCATCAAGCGGTTATTCGTTGGGCTACTCAAGGCTCGGCCCGTTGCTTGGGGCGCGAGGACATTGGTGGCCTGAACGTCGGACAGCAGGCCGACCTGGCTTTGTTCACCCTGGATGAATTGCGCTTTTCCGGCGCAGAAAACCCCTTGGCTGCCTTGCTGCTCTGCGGCGCAGACCGGGCTGACCGTGTGATGGTCGCCGGCCAGTGGCGCGTGATTGACGGCCAAGTCTGCGGCATTGATGTGCAAGACCTGATGCAACGCCATCAAGCCGCTGCTCGCCGTTTGCGCGACAAGGTACTGGATACCGCAGCGATAGCTTGAGTTTTGTAGTGACAGGGCCGACAGAGCTCTGCCTATTTCTTATTCGGAGACATTCATGACAACAGCTAAAAGGGCAGCGGATACAGCTCGCCCCGAAGACGAGAATCTGGGCCTGGGCGCGAATCTGGCCTATGGCTTTCAACACGTATTGACCATGTACGGCGGCATTATCGCCGTGCCGCTGATTATTGGTGAAGCAGCGGGTTTACCTGCCAATGAAACCGGCTTGCTGATTACCGCCTGCTTGTTCATGGGCGGTCTGGCGACCTTGCTGCAAACTCTGGGCGTGCCATTTTTTGGCTGCCGTCTGCCGCTGGTTCAAGGGGTGTCGTTTTCCGGCGTCGCTACCATGATTGCTATTTTGGGCACGGGAGGCGGCTTGCCGGCCGTATTTGGCGCGGTCATTGTGGCGTCCTTGATAGGGCTGCTGATTACGCCGGTCTTTTCACGGGTGATCCGGTTCTTCCCGCCCTTGGTGACCGGATGCGTGATTACAACGATTGGCCTGACCCTGATGCCGGTGGCCGCATTCTGGGCCATGGGTGGCAACCCGTCAGCTCCGGACTTTGGCAGCGTCGGCAATATCTCCCTGGCCGCCATGACCTTGCTGATCGTGCTCCTGCTCAGCAAGCTGGGCAGCGCCACGATCTCCCGCCTGTCCATTTTGCTGGCCATCATCATCGGTACTGTTATTGCGGTTGCCATGGGCCATGCGGATTTCTCTGCCGTCAGCCAAGGCGAGGTCTTTGCCTTGCCCAGTCTGTTTCACTTTGGCATGCCCACTTTTCAGACTGCCGCGATTATCTCCATGTTCATTGTGATCATCGTGACGCTGGTGGAAACATCGGCAGACATTCTTGCCGTAGGTGACATTATCGAGACCAAAGTTGATGCGCGTCGTCTGGGCGATGGTCTGCGTGCCGATATGCTCTCCAGCCTGATCGCACCGATTTTCGGCTCCTTCACACAAAGCGCCTTTGCCCAGAACGTCGGCTTGGTGGCGGTAACAGGCGTGAAAAGCCGCTACGTCGTGGCTTTCGGTGGTTTGATTCTGATCGCGTTGGGTCTACTGCCCATCATGGGTCGCCTGGTTGCCGCTGTTCCCCCAGCCGTACTGGGTGGCGCGGGCATGGTCCTGTTTGGCACCGTCGCGGCCAGCGGTATTCGTACGCTGGCCAAGGTCAATTATGAAAACAATATGAACCTGATCATCGTGGCCACCGCGATCGGCGCAGGCATGATTCCTATTGTGGCTCCCAAGTTCTACGAGCACTTCCCGGTCTGGTTTGCGACGATTTTCCACTCTGGCATCAGTTCGGCTGCCCTGGTTGCGATTGTGCTGAATCTTTTGTTCAACCACTTCACCTTGGGCAATTCCGATCAACCTTCTGTTTTTGCTGCTGGTGGGGGCCGCTACCTGCGGGTCTCGGACGTGGCCAACCTTAATGAAGGTGATTACGTTGAAAACGGCAAGATCATAGACAAGAATGGCAAGGAAGTTCCCATTATTGCCGATGAACACCCTGCACCGGAACAGCCCCCGGTACTGCACACAAAGCCGGGTTTAAGCAGCACCTGAGCAATGGGATCCGTTGCTAAAAGAACATAGGATCGTACCTTTAGCCACCTTTTCTCTCTAGGGAGTAAGGTGGTTTTTTTTATCCAAGCCCTTGAAATATAAGCGACTAGCCTCATCTTTCTTTAGGTAGGCGATCGAGCCCACGCCTTCCATTGCAGTAGGGCTCAGCAAAGGAAAAATGGAGATCAAGCATGGCAAACAATTTGACACGTTTTAATCCGTTTGGGGATCTGACCGGTACAGAGACATGGCGGGATTTTGAGGATATTTTCCGGCGCGTGCCAGTCGTGGGCTCTTTGGCTGGCAATACGCCACCCAGCATTCGTCTGGATGTGAACGAAAACGAACAAGCCTATCAAGTCAGTGCAGAAGTGCCTGGCATCAAAAAAGAAGATGTGCATGTCAGTGTTGAAGGCAATGTCGTCACTATCCGTGTTGAAAGCCGGCGTGAACAGGAAGAAAAGGACGGTGATACGCTCTTGCGCAGCGAACGCTACTACGGAGTGCAAACCCGTCGCTTTAGCCTGGCGCAGGACATTGACGAATCCCAGGCCAGTGCCAAATGCGAAAACGGCATTTTGGAATTGATTCTGCCCAAGAAAAAGGGCGGAGCAGGGGCCAAAAAGCTGGAAGTTCGCTAAATCAGCTTGTTAAATTGAAAACCGCGCCCTAAGTGGCGCGGTTTTTTTTGGCTTTCTAACTGAAATCACCAAGAGGTTAGGGCTTTTTGTTCTCCATCATATAAGTCAAGGAGCTGGCCACTAACGCACGCGTGCCGATGCGCAACGCCTTTTCATCAATCATGAATTCAGGCGAATGATTCGGTGCGCCCATTTTGTCGGAATGCGGCGAAGCGTTCAGACGCCAGAAAACCACGGGCACATTCTTGCCAAACGCACCGAAGTCCTCGGAGCCCATGCCAGGAGCCACTTCCTTGGCTCCTATCCCGTCAGTGGCCAGATCCAGAGCGGGAATCACGGTTTGGGTGGCTTTAGGATCGCTGACCAGGACTTCATAGCCTGTGTCGATACGCACAGTGGCCTTCAAATCGTGGTTCGCAGCAATATTTTGTGCGTAGCGCTGAATCAGCTCATGCGCAGTTGCCTGGTTGTGCTTGGACAGGGAACGCACGGTGCCACTGATGTCGGCGCTTTCCGGCAGCACATTGGGGCGGTTACCGCTGTGTAGCGAGCCTACCGTTACGACAGTGGTGCCGTCCTGGGGATTGGTGCGCTGGGCAATGATGTTATTCAAAGCCACAACAGTTTCAGCGGCCGCAACAACGGGCGAGGCAGCATTCCAGGGCGAGGAGCCATGGCCGCCTTTACCTGCCAAAGAGATGGAGAACACATCACCACTGGCCATCAGGCTGCCTTGGCGGTAGCCGATACTGCCTGCGGGGTAGGAGGGGCCGATATGCTGGCCCATCACCACATCCACTTTAGGCTGGTCCAGCACGCCTTCGGCCATCATGGCGTTAGCCCCACTTAACGGTTTGCCCGGGCCTTGTTCTTCCGCCGGTTGGAATAGCAGCACAATCGTGCCGGGCAGTTCGTCGCGCATATCCGAAAACACCTTGGCCGCCCCTAGCAGCATGGCAACGTGGGTGTCGTGGCCGCAAGCGTGCGAGACCGACACTTCCTTGCCTTGCCAGGTGCTTTTGGCGACGGACTTGAAGGGTAGATCATTACGTTCCTGTACGGGCAGGGCGTCCATATCGGCTCGCAGGGCCACGACCGGCCCCGGTTTTCCACCTTTCAATACCGCCTTGACGCCAGTTTGTGCAATGCCAGTCTGGATCTGATAACCGGGCATCGTTTCCAAGGCCGCCTTGATATAGGCCGCCGTGTTGTGCTCTTGATAAGACAGCTCAGGATTTTGGTGAATATGACGACGCCACTCAATAACCTGCTGTTCCAAGGCATCGGCCTTGCTCATGGCAGTATCCATCATGGGATTACTGGCTTGCGCCGCCGTACCAGCCATTAAACACGTCGCTGCCAACAGGCTCAGGCAGAATGGATTCTTCATATAGTCTCCTGTCTTTTTGTAGTCGTAATAGCAACTGATCATAGCACTGGTATAGGCAGTAATCGGGCTGATTAATTGACACCTATAGTAGTTAGGAGCCCTTAGTGCATTCGTCCACTATTGCCTAATCGAAATAGCGTTTTTGACGGCTGAAATGACCAGGAGTCAGGCCCGTCTGTTCCTTGAAAAACGCAATAAACGCGCTGTCGCTGGCAAAGCCCAGATCCGAGGCCAACTGAGTGACACGGCCACCCGTGGAAAGCTGCTCAATCGCTTTAAGTAGACGCCATTGTTGTCGCCATTGCTGATAATTCAAGCCGGTATCGCGTTTGAAAAGGCGGCTGATGGTTTTCTCGCTGGCACCCAAATAGCGAGCTACTTCGTTCAGCGCGGGGGGCAGGGTATTCAAGCGGATTTGCTGTAAGCGGCTGTCTTTCGGCAAGGGCAGAAACAAGGCCTGATCAGGTGCCCGTTGCAATTCATCCAGCAAGACCAGCATCACATGGCGGCCCGGTGGCTGATCCCAGTTCTCATCCAGATCGGCTTGGGCGATACGGTCCAGTGCGGCAATCAGCAAATCGTTTGCCGCCAACAGTTGGACCTGCGAAGGCAAATCAGGGTAATGAGTCGGATCCAGGTACACCGACCGGTAATCCACCTGCTCGCTCATTTGCGCCTGATGGGGCAAAAGGGCAGGAATCCAGATCAAGCGCTTGGGCGGCAGCAAACACAATTGCTGATCCAGGGTGACAGTAATGCAGCCGCTGTGCGTGTACAGAATCTGGCCCCAGGGATGCTGATGCAGGCCGGAATCATGTTGTGCCAAACGGGCTGCAATCCCCAGCGCATGGCGGCCTCTCAGGTCGGGGAATGGGTCATTCGCGTGTAGGCAAGGCATGATTGTCCGATTTCATGGGTTTTTAATCAGAATACGTGTAATAGAAAAAACTGACCAGAGCTACGCTGATTCTTTTCAAATTGATGTGTGAATTGGCATGACTCGTTTTCTTCTCTTGATGATCGCTCTGATCATGTTTCCGCAGGTGGTGGAGACCGCCTATAGCCCCGCCTTGCCGCTTATTGCCCAGAGCTACGCGGTATCGGCCAGTGAGGCGGGGCAAACCTTGTCCGTCTACTTTATTGCCTTTGCGCTCGGTGTACTGTTCTGGGGCTGGCTGTGCGACCGGGCTGGGCGCAGACCGGCTGTTTTGGCGGGTTTGACGGTGTATGGCCTGGGTTGTCTGCTCGCCCTGTTCAGCCCGAACTTCATAGTGCTCTTGCTGGCTCGCATGATGAGCGCATTTGGTGCGGCGGTCGGCTCCATTGGCGTGCAAACCATGCTGCGGGACCGTTATCAGGCCGAAGAACTGGCCAAGATTTTCGGCACTATCGGGGCAGCTCTGGCGCTGAGCCCTTTGCTGGGTTTGGCCATGGGTGTGGTCCTGTCTTCGGGTGCTGAAGTGATGCCGGTTTTCATCGGCTTGCTGGTTCTGGCCTTACTTCTGTTGGCTGCTTGTCTGTTGTACCTGCCTGAAACCCGCCCCGTTCAAAACCCGCACAGCAGCTTGTTGCACGTTCTGATTCGCCTGCTGCAAGATCCCGCAATCTGGCAGTCCGCCTTGCTGGTAGCTTTGTTCAACACCACGATTTTTGCGTTTTATCAGTGGGCTCCTTTCTTGCTGCAAGGCTTGGGTTCGGACAAGCAACTCATGATGATTGCCGGTGTCTTGCTGGCTGGGGGCACGTTCATGGGTGCATTTTTAAACCGCCGCTGGCTGGCTGCGGGGCAGTCGTCCCGTAGGCTGATTTGGCGGGGCATTGCGCTGTTGGCGGTATCGGCTACTGGTCTGGAATTTGCAGGCAAACACCTGATTTTTCTGCTCCCTGCCATGCTGCTTGCGCTGGCCTATGCGGTGGCGATTCCTAACCTTTTGTCCGGCGCCTTGCAGCACTATCGCTCGGTAGCGGGTATGGCCGGTGCGGTCTTTGGCCTAATGTACAGCTTGCTGCTGGGTCTGGGCTTGGCCTTGTCAGCCTGGTGGGGGGATCTGGCTGATGTGACCCTTATTTGTGCCGTTCTGGCCGCTATTTGCCTGGCTTTACCCCTGAATAGGACTTGAGAAAAACCCTGACATGCCCTTCGTAAGGCACCTCACTATAGGGTATATGCTAATACATATGTATTGACATAGATTAAGTCGAATCACCATAATCCTTCATGTTTAAAGCAATTGAAGAGTGTGTCTGACAAACACTCAGCTTGAACATTTATCCAAAAGGAGAGGATGACATGGTGGAACAGGGGGTTATCGGAAATCCGCTCGACAAGGCCAAGCCACGCGGCGCAGTGGCCTTGCTCATGCTGTTAATGGCTGTGCTGGGTGAGATGTGCCTGGCAGCCGACTTTTATGGCTTTGCAGCCGTTATCAAAATTGTGTCGGCAGACCTGTCACTCAGCCCCGCACAAGCTGGCTTGGTGCAGGGCGCTTTCGGTGTTTCGTTCGCGCTGGGCATGTTGTTCTGGGCACCACGTGGTCGTTCCATGAGCTCGGCCCGTTTGTACCTGATTGGCTTGGGTGGCAGCGGCTTGCTCATGCTTCTGCAGACCCAGGCGCAGGATTTCACGCAGCTCTTTCTGCTGCGTCTGGTGGTGGGCTTTTTTGACTCCGCCGTCTGGGTCGGGTCCATGAAAATCGTCATGCAATGGTTTGCGCCACGCCGCCAGGGTCTGGTACTGGGCATTATTCTGGCCGCCTATTCGCTGGCCATTACCCTGGATTTTGCCTTGGGTCTGCCTTACGCCATGGCGCATGGCTGGCGTGCTTTCTTTCTGGTCCTGGGCGGGCTGACATTAAGCGCCTGCTTGATCACACAATTGGTGGTACGCGCCGGCCCTTATCAGGATCCTCACGACAAGATCAAAACCGACGCCGGTGTATTGCGCTCCATTGCCGCACGCCCCTGGATCTGGGTGGGCATTCTGGCCATTTTTGGTGCCTTGTTCTCGGTTGCCGCAACGGCGACCTGGCTGATTCCTGCCTTGATTGATGTGCAGAAAATGGCCCCCGAACAAGCCCCCTTGTTCGGCACCATCATGGGTTTGTCCCAGGTCTTTTTCCTGATTTTGGGCGGTTACGTCAGCGACCGCTTCACCCGTGTTGGCGTGATGCGTGTGGGCATGTGGCTCACCATTCTGGCGGCCAGCGCCTGTGTTCTGGTTGCCTGGCAAGCATTGCCCTACAGCGGCTTGCTGATCGTGGCCATTCTTTGTGGCGTAGGGGTCTTTCATGGTGGCGCTATTTTCAGTTACGTGGGTGAACGCTATGGCGTGAACCTGGGCCCCTGTGCTGCTGGCTATGCCGAGATGGGCGGTGTGTTTGCCACCTTTGTCGCGCCGTCCTTGCTGGGCCTGCTGCTGAGTCTGACCGGCTCCTACGTCTGGGCCTTTGGCAGTTTCCTGGCGGTAGAAGTGCTGGTTTTTATCGGTTTCCTCCTATTGAACCGCTTGCCGTCAGCACAGCCGGACTAAAGAAATGAACAAACTTATTTTTGATCCGGCAGACCTGGAGCAATACCGGCTCCAGGCCTCGGTGGCTGATTTTGACGCTGAAATGGCCGCCTACAAGCACGCCAGTGAACGGGCCCGCGCTGCCTTGAGCAATTGTTTCTGCACGCACGCCTATGGCGATGACCCGGCAGAAAAACTGGATGTCTATGCAGCCCGCCACGCCGGTGCCCCGGTTTATTTGTTCATTCATGGTGGCTACTGGCGCATGTTGTCCAAGGACGACTCGGCCATGATGGCGCAAAGCCTGCATGCAGCCGGTGCCACAGTGATTTGCCTGGACTACGGCCTGGCTCCCGCTTACCGCCTGCCGCAGATCGTGGCGCAATGCGAACGCGCTTTGCAGTGGGTTCACGCGCATGCCAGGCAATTCAATGGCGACCCACAGCGTATTCATATTAGTGGCAGCTCGGCAGGAGGGCACTTAAGCGGCATGTTGCTGGCGGCCGATGCCCAACGCGAACAGCGCCTGATCCACAGCGCCAGCATTCTCAGCGGCGTGATGGATTTGCATCCCATCTTGCAGACCGCCGTGAATGACTGGCTGCAGTTGGACGACGAACAAGCCCAACGCTATAGCCCGGCTTTGCACCCACCAGCGCAAGGAACCCCCGTGCTCGTGGCCTGGGGCGCACTGGAACCGGCCGTCATGCACGAACAAAGCCGTCACTACGCCCGGCAATGCGAGCTGGCGGGCTGCCTGGTGCGAAGCATGTCCGTGCCAAACCGACATCATTTCAACGTCTTGATGGATCTGGAGCAGAGCGACAGCGCATTGACGCTGGCCGTGTTGCAGACCATGAATCGTCATACCCAGGAGGAGAGACTATGACACAAGCAACTTCCCACTCCACCCTAACCGCGTGCTTTGAGCCCCGCCGTCTGGGCCACGTCAACCTGTGGGTTGATGAGCTGCAACGCGGTGAAGATTTTTACAGCCAGGTCTGCGGCCTGAAAGTGGAATTTACCGAGCCTGATCTGGTGGCCACCTTTTTGGGCACCGGCCACACTCCCCATGACCTGGGCATGATGGAAACGACCAAAGGCGTGAATCGCTATGGCCGTGACGGTCTGCTGCAACTGCCCGGCACGATTGGCCTGAATCCCGGCCTGAATCACCTGGCCTGGGAATTGGAGAACGAGGCTGAACTGGTGGCTGGCTGGAGGCGTGCAAAAGAACAGGGGTGCGACATTGACATGACGGTGGACCACCAGGTCGCTCATAGCGTCTATATGTTTGACCCCGATGGCAACTACAACGAGTTCTACTGCGACACCATTAAAGACTGGCGCAGCGTGCTAGGTGGCCCCATGGAATTGCTGACCAGCCGCTGGGATCCCGAAGGGCAGGAGCCGTTTTCCGAAGGCCGCTACGATGCTGACCCGGTTCTGGAAACAGTGCCTGACGCCCCGGTCCAACCCCGTCGTGTCACCCACGCCGTGCTGCGTACCGCTCAGTTGGACGCCATGCGCCACTTCTATACCGACGTCGCTGGTCTGGACGTGGTCTATGAAAACGATCGAGTCGTCTATTTACGTGCCGGCCTGGCCAATTATGATTACAGCCTGATTCTGGTACGTGACAAACAAGCTTCCTTCTCTCATGGTAGTTTCGAGCTGGCCAGCGTTCAGGATCTGGAACAAACGCTGGAGCGCCTGAAAGCCCAGAACATCATCCCCGTTTACGATGTGAACTTGCCCTGGAAGCGCGCTTTCTTCTTGCGTGATCCGGACGGTCTGCTCAGCGAGTGGTATGTGACGCAGGCAGGCGAGCGCGCTCTGGATCGCCATCACTCTTTGCCTTTGTGGGCGCAAGTTTAAGGAAACCAGCATGTCCGATAAAAAACGAAGTGCCTTGGTCGCAGGCGGTGGCCTGGGTGGCTTGGCAAGCGCTGCCGCTTTGGCTCAGCGTGGCTGGGATGTCACCGTGCTGGAGCGCCAGTCTGAATTGCGCGCCAATGGCTCCGGTATTTATATCTGGGAAAATGGCCTGCGCGTTTTGAAGGCCTTAGGGGCCTACGAGCAAGCCATTGAAGGTGCTTTTTACGGTAGCCATTTTGAACAGCGTGACCTGAATAACGAAGTCATCGATTGCGGCCCCACACCGGCCGACCGTCGGCTGATTACCGTCATGCGCTCGCAACTGCTGAAATCCTTGGAGCAAGCAGGCAAGCGCGCCGGCGTGAAGGTTCGCACGAATGTAGAAGTCATCGCCGCTAACGCACGCGGGGAAGTTCAATTGGCCTCGGGCGAGCGCTTGCGTGCTGATCTGGTGGTAGGCGCCGATGGCATCTGGTCACGTATCCGCCAGGCTCTGGGGCTGGAGCTGGTACACGAGCAAACTCGCGAAGGGGCCTTACGCACCATGATCGAGCGCAGGCCGGACGACACCCAAGAGCAAGATGCTCAAAAATACATCGAGAACTGGAACGGCCTGCATCGTTTGTTGATTACGCCAGTCAGTGAAACCCAAACCTATCTGGCCCTGACTTGTCCACACGACGATGTGCGCGCAAGCAATACCCAGATCGACAAGGAATACTGGTCCGCTTTGTTCCCGCATTGGGCACACCTGATTGCGCGTGCCGATGGCCCAGTCAGTTGGGGTCGTTACAGTGTGACACGCTGCAAAACCTGGTCCAGCGGCCGTACGGCGATTTTAGGTGACGCCGCTCATGCTCAACCTCCGAATCTGGGGCAGGGCGGGGGCATGGCCATGCAAAATGGTCTGGCTCTGGCCACCTTCCTGGAAAAGGTCCAGGATGTGCGCGATATACCCGACGCCTTGGAGGCCTGGGAGAACAATGAGCGCGAGATTGTTGAGCACTGCCAGAAGTGGTCCTGTTTATATGGCGAGATCAGTGCCTTGCCCGATGCCGTGCGTACGCAAGTTGTGCGTTCTGCCATGGCCAATCCCTGGAGCTACGCGCAGATTTTCCGCGCTGCCAGTCATACGCCGACGGGCACTGTCCAAGCAGAGCGCTGCTAGTATACTGACGGTCCGCTTGTCGCTCCGGTTTCATGGGGCGTCAAGCGCAGGACTGACTCCTCCAAGGCACCATGAGCAAAACTTCCGTTTCCATCCCTGATAGCTGTGTAGAAACCAATCTGGCCTTCCAGATGGCAAGCATTATCTACAAGTTGGACCAAACGCTAAGATCGACCACCTTGCGTGAGCACAATATGACTTATGTGCATTTTCGGGTCTTGCAATATCTGTGGGATGAAGACGGGCGCAGCATCGGTGAAATTGCCAAGGCCATTGTCGTGCATCAGCCGGTCTTGAGCCGGGTAATTGATCAAATGCAAGAGCGTGAATTGGTTCAGCGTCGCGCAGACGAAAACGACAGTCGCTATATGCGTGTGTACCTGAGCGAAACGGGCCGCGAACGCTATGCGCAAGTCTGGCCCGCCGCCAAGGCAATGATTGATAACGCCCTGTCCGTGCTCAGTCCTGATGAGCGCGAAGACTTTGGCCGCATGCTGCGCCATGTTGCCGCGCATCTGGCGACCTGAGGCAAGGGTTAACGCTGGGCCTGGCCCGGTAGATTGGCCCGAATCAAACGACCCGCAATGGAATCGGTATGGGGCAGATCCGGCAAGGCATCACCCGGGCCAAACCAGCGCGCGTCATTGATCTCGTCAGCCTGGATACGCAAATCACCGCCCGCATATTCGGCGGTATAAGCCACCATCAAAGAATGTGGAAAAGGCCAGGACTGACTGCCGAAATACTGGATACGGTCCACGCGCAGTCCCACCTCCTCCATCACCTCGCGGTGAATGGCTTCTTCCAGATTCTCACCAGCTTCCACGAAACCAGCCAAGGCGGTGTAACGCGCCGTGGCATACGTAGAGTGGCAGGCCAACAAGATACGGTCCTTGTCGCGGATCAGCACCATCATGGCCGGGGAGATTCGGGGGTAGGCCGAGAAGCCACAGGAAGTGCAGCGAAAACACAGCTCATGCTTGACGCGTTCCATGGCGGAGCCGCACACCCCACAGTAACGATGACTACGTGCCCATTCTGAGACTTGAAAAGCCCGGTTCACCAGACTGGCTTGATCGCCCAACTGCGAGAGCACGCCGCGCAAGGGACGAAAGATAAAGCCATCTGGAGCCGGGGTCTGGACGGCGACGTGGCAGGCAAAATCCTGACAATCCTCGCCCGGAAAAAGAGCATGCCATTGCGCCGGAGCTAAATCCAGAGCGGGTTTGGCGGGAATCAAGGCTTGCCCTTCCTGGCTGCTGACCAATATTTCATTTCCACGAAAAATGAAATTCATGTGTTTCCTGTCCTTTAATAAGCCGCCTAAGTGCAGTGCAACGCTGGCTATTGTACGGGAAGGCCAAAGGTGAAAAAAGGCGGAAAAAATATAGCAGGCCAAGCAAGGTATCAAGGTCAGGGACAGAGAAAACGGCTGTTTTAAAACCAGAAACACAGTTGTCAAAGAGATGACGTTTGTCATGACTTTATTTGCCATACCCCAGGACAAAACGTGCAAGCCAACTAATTAGCAGGCAGATAATTAAGCGCGTATTTATTTAAACTTAATGACTTGTTTTTAAATTTTTAAAAGTGAATTCATTGTTTATAAAAATCATTTCTTATTTTTGTTTTATTTTTTTATTTTAAAAATTGCTGTTTTATTTTTATATATTAAGGCGACTTATAAAGTGTTGATGTTTTTTACTCATTCAACCAGACCACTTTTAAAAAAATGCTACCGGGAGTTTGGCGATCATCCGGAAAGGCCCACAAAAAAACCGCCAGATCTGAACCAGACGGTTTTCTGAAAAAAACCGCATAAACCTTGGGGGTTAATGCGGCTTAAGCAGACAGCACCTGCAAAAAAAACTGTGGGAAGGGAAAAAAAAGAGGCTGACTTGGTTTTACTCGATGTTTTGGGTTTGTTCGCGCAGTTGCTCAATACACAGCTTCAGGTCGATAGAGGCACGTGTCACATCCATGCTGCCAGCCTTGGAGCCCAAGGTATTGGCCTCACGGTTCATCTCCTGGAACAAGAAGTCCAAACGCTTACCGGTGCTGCCTTGGCGGGTACTTTTCTTGTTGGACGCCACACTGGTATCGCCGTTCAGAATCAGCTCCAGCTCGGTCAAATGCGAACGCAGGCGGGCGATTTCCTCGGCCACATCAATACGCAGAGAGAAGACAGCCGCTTCCTGGGCAACGCGGGCAGACAGCTCTTGGCCCGAAATCAGGGCAAAGCCGTCTGGGCTGGCTTGCAGCAAGGCGTCATGCAGACGAGTAGCAATCTTGTTCTTTTGCTCTGTCAGGATTGCGGGCAGGTGCTGTTCGACCTCGTCCACAATGGCGCTTATGTCTTGACGAATAGCCAGCATGGCTTGTGCCAGACGCTGGCCTTCACGTTCTCGGGTGGCCTGAAAATCCAGCAAGGCAGCCTCAAACGCCTCACTGACCATGGGTAGCCAGACTTGCGGGTCCATGCCCGAATTATTGCCGCTTTGATTGCTCAACAAGGTATGCAACTCGGGCGCAGGCAGGTCTGGAATGGCAACACGTGCTACTTGCAGCATCTGCGCCGTGCGCTCGACTGCTTCCATGTCCAGGTTTCGTTGCTGATCCGTGCCACTACGGGCAAAGTTGACCCGCAATTCCAGCTTGCCGCGCTGCACGCCCTTTGCAGCCAGCTCGCGCAGCAGATTCTCCGCAAAGCGCAGCTCTTCGGGCAGACGCAGATTCAGGTCCAGAAAGCGGTTATTAACGCTGCGCATCTCGATATTGAGGGTGCCTGCTTCGGACTCGGCCTTGGCACTGCCAAACGCGGTCATGCTACGGATCATGGGTGGGTCGCTTTAAGAATGGAATAAAGCCGCCAATTGTACTCTCAGGTCCCGGCTTTGGCCGCTCCTCTCGCTGCTACAAAGCTCTATACTTTAGGCATTCAAGGCCTGTGAGGGCCAATTTTTTTCATCACGAAGGGCAGTCATGCTACGAATCCTGCATACAGCCGATTGGCAAATAGGTCGCCAGTACTCGCGTTTTGAGCTGGAGGACGCAGCCGCCCTGGCCGAGGCGCGTTTCAAGGCCATCGAGAAGCTGGCCGCACTGGCGACGGAACATCAGGCTGATCTGCTGGTAGTCGCAGGCGACGTCTTTGACTCGCAAACCCTGAGCGATCGCAATCTACGCCGCAGCTTCAATGCCATGGCGGGATTCACCGGCCCCTGGCTACTCCTGCCCGGTAACCATGACGCTGCCTTGAGCGAAAGCGTCTGGACGCGCGCGCGCCGCTTGAACTGCATTCCCAACTACGTGCATGTGCTTGATAAACCAGAGACGTTTCTGCTGGAGAGCCTGAAACTTGCGGTCTTGCCAGCACCGTTGACACAACGCCAGACTTACCAGGACTTGAGCGAGTGGTTCGATCAGGCTGAAAGCCCAGCAGGCTACTGGCGTCTGGGTTTGGCGCACGGCAGCGTCAGCGGGGTGCTGGAACACCTGGACAGCCACAATCTCATTGATCAAAACCGCGTACAACGAGCCAATCTGGACTATCTGGCGCTGGGCGATTGGCATGGCACCGTTAAAATCAACGATCGCTGTTACTACAGCGGCACCCCCGAGCCAGACCGCTTTCGGGATAATGACGCCGGCCAAGCCTTGCTGGTCGATATCAGCGAACCCGGCGCAACACCTGCGGTTCAAGCCTTGCCGGTTGCCCAGCACCCTTGGCGCAGCATTCAGCAGCATTTGAATGACGACACGGACCTGGATCTGCTAGAGCGGGAACTCAGTGCGTTGACCGATCAAAGCGTGGTGGAGCTGGAACTATCTGGCCAACTAAGCCTAGGCGGTTTTGAGCGTCTGGAGAGCATTCTGGGGCAGGCCCAGGCCCGTTGTCGCGCCTGGGATTGCCAGCGCGATGCCTTGCGTCTGGCCCCGTCCGAGGAAGATCTGAACGCCTTACAAGCCGATGGCTATCTGCAGGCGGCATTGAAACAATTGCAGGAGCTGCGTCACGGCAATCAACAGCAAGCCGCCGAAGATGCCTTGTTGATTCTGGCCGGTTTGCTGCGCGATAAGGAAGGCGGTCATGCACATTAAGTCCCTGCGCGTCGAGCAATTCAAGCGCTTTCGTCAGCCCGTCTCACTGGACAAGCTGGAGCCGGGCCTGAATATCATCAGCGCCCCGAATGAGGCCGGTAAAAGCACCTTGGCTGAAGCCCTGCGCACGGTGTTTTTCGAGCGCTATGGCACGGGCAGCCTGACAAAAATCCTGCCTTGGGGCGACTCCTCGGCCGCGCCAGAAATCGAGTTGGATTTCAGCCTGAACGGCCAGGACATGCGCCTGAGCAAGCGTTTTCTGAAGCGCAAGCGCTGCGATCTGTACATAGGCAATCAGCATTTGGACAATGATGAAGCCGAGCAGTACCTGGCCCAGCAAATGGGCTTTGAGTACGCCGCCAAAGGCAGCAGCCAGGCCCGTAACTGGGGTGTGCCGGGCCTGTTGTGGATCGAGCAAGGGCAGGGGCAGGATCTGCGCAGCTCGGTCGAACACGCCAGCGGCACCTTACAGCAGGCTTTAGGTAGTGAAATCGCCGATCTGACCAGTGCCGACGGGGATTATCTGATCGAACAGGCCCAGCAACAGTTGGACCAATATGTGACACAGGCTCAAGGACAGCCGCGTGGCGTCTGGTTGGCAGCGCAGAAAGAGGCCAAGGAGCTGGAAGAGCAGTTACAAAGCCAGCAGTCCGCCTTGCAACAGTATCAACAGTGGGTGAACGAACTGGCGCAGGCCCGCAAGCAAATTGCCCATGCCGAGACAAACCGCCCATGGGAACAACTGCGCGAACAAGCCAAACACGTGCAAGTTCAGCTGCGTCAAGCCCGCCAATTACAGGAGCGTGCCAAGGAAATACAACAGGCACTGACCATGCTGGCAGAGCGCGAGAAGCTCTATCAGCAAGCCAGGGAGCGCGATCAGGAATCGGCCAGCCAACGCAGCCAGCGCGCCGAACAGGTGAAATCCTTAGGCGCCAAGCTAGAGCAAGAGCAGGGCACGCTCAACACCCTCAGCCAGCGTCTGGAGCAGGCTCGCAGCCATGCAGACGCCAGCCGGCAGGAGCAGGAGCGCGCCCGTACCTGGCAGCAATGGTTTCAAGATCAAGCCAGCTTTGAAGGTACGCAGCAGCAATTGCAGCAGGTACAAGGACAACTGGAGGAGTTGGGCAAGCTGGAAACCCAGCTGGCTCAATGCGGTGCCGCCTTGGTGCAGTTGAAAATAAGCGATGAGGCATTGGACCAAGTGCGCCAGCAGCATCAGCTTATCCAGCGCTTACAACACCAGCTTGAGACGATTTCCACCGAAGTGCAGATCGAACTGCAAGACGGAGCCAGCCTGCTATTGGATGGCGAGTCCATTCAAGGCCAACACCGCGCTCACCTGAGCACCAGCACCCTGATTGAGCTGCCCGGAATGGGCCAGCTACGCATCATTCCGGGTGGTCGCGATCTGGGTAAAGTGCAGCAACAATTGGCGCAAACCCGGCAAGAATACACACAGGCGCTTAGCCAACTGGGCGCGCAAAGCCTGGAAGAATTAGAGCGTCGCCGCGAGCAATATCGGGAACAAGAGCAGCAAGACCGATTGTTACGCAGCGCCATGAAAGCGCTTGCCCCGCAGGGTAAGGCGCATTTGCAGGGCCTGGTTCAGGCGGCTCAGCAGCGCGTAGCCCCGCAGCGCCCACAAGGCGAGGCGATTGAGGCTTCGGAACGGGACCGTATCGCCCAAGCAACGGTCCTGGCCGAGCAACAGTACCGTGCGCTGGAAAGCGATTGGCACGACGCCCGTGAAGCCGTCGCCCGCACCCAGGCCCACCTGGAGCAGGCACGGGCCGAAGCCAACAGCCTGGAGCAGCAATGGGCTGACCCGCAACGCCAGCAAGCCCAGCAGGAGCGCGAGCAGCAATGGGGACAGTTGCGCCTGCAACGCGAACAACAACTGACCGACCAAAAGACGCTGGCCACCGAACTGGCCGCCTTGCCTGTCTCGGTTCTGGAGCAGGACCTGCAACGTCTGGAGCGCAGCGCCCTGCAGCAGGAGCAAAGCTATAACGAGGCCTGTCTGGCCGCCCAACTGGTGCAAACCAAGCTGGAAACTCACGGAGCACAAGGTCTGGAAGAGCAAATCGACCAGACTTTACTGCGTCTGCACGACTGCCAGCGTCGGTGCGCCACTTACGAGCGCCGTGTTGCAGCCTTGCGCCTGCTGCTGTCTGTGCTGCGCGAACAGCGCAACGCCTTGACCCAGCAATTACACGAACCTTTGCAAAAACACATCAATCACTATCTGCGCCTGCTTTTGGGCAAGGCACAGGTGGAGCTGGACGAGCATCTGGCCCCACGCTGGTTGCAACGCGACAATGGGCAAGGGCTGGCGGACGATATCGACGGTTTGAGCTTTGGTGCGCGCGAGCAAATTGGCCTGATCGCACGCCTGGCCTATGCGGATCTATTGCAGCAAGCCGGACGTCCTACCTTGCTGATTCTGGATGACGTGCTGGTCCACAGCGACAACGATCGGCTGGGTGCCATGAAGCGCATTATTCACGATGCCGCCCAACGCCATCAGATCCTGCTTTTCACCTGTCAGGCCGATAAGTGGATGGACATGGGTGTGGCGCTACGGCCTGTCCCGCAAGGCGTACAATAAGCGTTTTGAATGTTATCCGGAGCCTAGCCTTGTCTGAAAACGCTACGATTGCACGCCCCTCGGGTCGATCTGCTGCACAATGCCGTCCTATCGAACTGGTGACCGGTTTTACCCGTCACGCCGAAGGCTCGGTACTGATCCGTCTGGGTGAAACCCATGTTTTGTGCAATGCCAGCGTGCTCGACAAAGTCCCCCCCTTTCTGAAAGGCAAGGAGCAGGGCTGGGTAACGGCAGAATACGGCATGCTGCCTCGCTCCACACACACCCGCTCGGACCGTGAAGCCGCCCGTGGCAAGCAAAATGGCCGCACCCAGGAAATCCAGCGTCTGATCGGCCGCAGCCTGCGCGCCGTCTTCGATCTGAAAGCCCTGGGCGAGCGCACCATTCACATTGACTGCGACGTTTTGCAAGCCGACGGCGGCACCCGCTGCGCCAGCATTACCGGTGCCTGGGTGGCTGCCAGTCTGGCCGTACGCGGTCTGCAAGAGCAGGGCAAGCTGCAAGCCTCGCCCATTCAGGATCAGTTGGCGGCCGTCTCGGTCGGTGTCTTCGAATCCAATCCCGTACTGGATCTGGACTATCTGGAAGACTCCGCCTGCGGCGTGGACATGAATATCGTCATGACAGGCAGCGGCAATCTGGTGGAAGTGCAGGGCACTGCCGAAGGCCAGACCTTTGCACGACCCACCTTGAACCGCTTGCTGGATCTGGCCGAGCAGGGCATTGCCGAACTGATGCAAGCCCAGAAACAAGCTTTGCAGGGCTGATTGTTATGAATTGGGTTTGTCCTGCCACCTACGCCACACGGCTAGGCGACGGGACAAACCTGCTATTGGGACGCCGTGCCGTTCCGCGCAGCATCCACTGCCTGGCACGGCGCCTTGCCATTTTTACTGAACAGGGCGCTTTGCCGCCTGCAGCGACTTATGAACACTGAATCCAAGCGTGTTGTCCTGGCCTCCAACAATGCCGGCAAGCTCAAGGAGTTTTCCGCCATCCTGGCCCAGGCCGGTATCAGCATGGTCCCGCAAGGCCAATTGGACATTCCTGAGGCCGAGGAACCCTTTGCTACTTTTATCGAGAATGCGCTGGCCAAGGCTCGCCATGCCAGCCAGTTAAGCGGCTTACCCGCCTTGGCCGACGACTCCGGCCTGTGTGTGCGCGCCCTGGACCAAGCTCCCGGCGTGTACTCCGCTCGTTTTGCCGCCCGCGAACTGGGTGGTGAAAAGTCCGATGCTGCCAATAACGCTTTGCTGGTCCAACGTCTGCAAGGACAACGCGACCGCCGCGCCTGTTATGTGGCCGTTCTGGTGTATGTGCGCCATGCCCAGGACCCACGGCCTATCGTGATTGAAGGCGTCTGGGAAGGGGAGATTCAGGATCAGCCCGTTGGCGAGAATGGCTTTGGCTACGATCCGCATTTTTACCTGCCTGAATTCAAGCAAACCGCGGCGCAGCTCTCGCCGGAAGTGAAGAACCAATACAGCCACCGGGCGCAAGCCATGCAAGCACTGCTGGCCCGTCTGGCCGCCGAGTAAAAACATGACTGTTTTTTCTCCCGAAGTGCGCATTCGGCCTGGCTCCGGCCCTGCCACTTTGCTTCCCAGTCTGCCTCCCTTGTCTGTGTACGTTCACGTGCCCTGGTGCGTGCGCAAATGCCCGTACTGTGACTTCAACTCACACGAAGCACCGGCTGAGCTACCCGAAAACGAGTATCTGGACGCCTTGCAAGCCGATCTGGAGCAAACCTTGCCACTGGTCTGGGGCAGACAGGTGATTTCCGTGTTTATCGGTGGCGGCACGCCCAGCCTGCTGTCGGCCCAGGCGCTGGACCGCATGTTGGCCTTGCTGCGCTCCCATCTGAACCTGCTGCCCGACGCAGAAATCACCCTGGAAGCCAATCCCGGTGCCTCGGAAGCCTCGCGCTTCATGGACTTTGCGCAAAGCGGTGTAAACCGAATTTCCTTGGGTATTCAGAGCTTTAACGATCAAGCCCTGAAGGCACTGGGTCGTATTCATGACAGCCAGCAAGCACGGCAGGCCATTGAAGCCGCCATGAAGGCTGTGGAGCGTGTCAATCTGGACATCATGTACGCCTTGCCGGGCCAGACCCCAACGCAATCCGAGCAGGACATTGTGCAAGCCATGTCGTATGAGACCGAGCACTTGTCGCTTTACCATTTGACGCTGGAACCCAATACCGTCTTTGCCAAATACCCGCCCGCCTTGCCCGATGACGACGATAGCGCCGCCATGCAGGACAGGTTGATCGAGTTAACTGCCAGCCGTGGATGGAACCAGTACGAGATTTCAGCCTACAGCAAGCGGGGTGGCCATAGCCGCCACAATCTGAATTACTGGGAATTTGGCGACTATATCGGCATCGGCCCAGGGGCCCACGGCAAGCTGTCCTTTCACGACCGTATTATCCGTACGGCGACCACCCGCAGCCCGGCGCAGTGGATGCAGAACGCCATCAAGCGCGACGGCAGCCACTATGCGCATAACGCCCGCGTCATGCCCAAAGAGCTACCTTTCGAGTTCATGCTGAACGTGCTGCGTCTGAAAGAGGGTGTACCTGCCCAGTACTTCCAGGAGCGTACGGGCATACCACTTGCGCAGATCCTTCCCGTCATCAAGCGCAATATCGAGAAAGGTTTGCTGGCTGCCGACCCGGTTCGCGTTCGTACCACCGATTTAGGCTGGCGATTCTTAAATGATTTACAGGAATCATTCCTGCCAGATGAAGGCTCCTGACATTTAATTGTTTATTTAAGACATTTTTTATTGTGCATCCGCACAATTGCTCTACAATTAATTTCTGGTAAGTCCTATGCCATAACGAATTTATCGATGCCGGTCTGTTTGCATCAATTCAGCCCCGATTTTGATAAGCGTGTTGAAGACCTGCCTTAGTGGGTTACACAATGATCCGCGCCACTCCTCCTCACTTTTTGTTAACGTCATTGACGCTGGAGTAATCATGTCCTCCCCCGAAGATGTTCTGAAGATCATTGCCGAACGCGAAATCACGTTTGTCGATTTCCGCTTTACCGATACTCTGGGCCGCGAGCACCACTTGACCACCCCCGCACACGCGGTGGACGAGGATCGCTTTGAGTCTGGTGTCGCTTTTGACGGCTCTTCCTTGCCTGGCTGGAAAGGAATTGAAGCCTCGGACATGTTGCTCATCCCGGACGCCAAAACCGCCCGTATGGACCCGTTCCGTGAAGAGCCCACCCTGATTCTGACCTGCGATGTGGTCGAGCCTTCCGATTTGAAAGGCTACGACCGCGACCCTCGTTCGCTGGCCAAACGTGCTGAAGCCTATCTGCGCTCCAGTGGTTTGGGCGATACCGCGTACTTTGGTCCCGAGCCGGAATTCTTCGTGTTCGACGGTATTACCTGGAACGACGACATGTCGGGCAGCTTCGTGAAGATTCGTTCCGAAGAAGCCCCCTGGTCGCGCGGTCTGGAACTCAATGGCAACAACCTGGGGCATCGTCCTGGTGTCAAAGGCGGTTACGTTCCTGTTTCACCCACGGATTCGTTTGCCGACTTGCGCTCCGAAATGTGTTTGTTGCTGGAACAGCAGGGCGTTCCTGTTGAAATCCATCACCACGAAGTGGCGGCCCCCGGTCAACTGGAAATCGGCACTCGCTTCTCGACTCTGGTCGAGCGTGCTGACTGGAACCAGATCCTGAAATACACCGTCCACAACGTGGCGCATGTTTATGGCAAAACAGCCACTTTCATGCCCAAGCCTGTCGTTGGTGATAACGGCTCTGGCATGCACGTACACCAGTCCATCTGGAAAGACGGCCAGAACTTGTTTGCCGGTAACGAATACGCCGGTCTGTCCGAGTTCGCCTTGTTCTACATTGGCGGCATCATCAAGCACGCTCGTGCCCTGAACGCCATCACCAACCCTTCAACCAACTCCTACAAGCGTCTGGTTCCGCACTTTGAAGCCCCGGTCAAGCTGGCGTACTCCGCCCGTAACCGTTCGGCCTCGATCCGCATTCCTTACGTCAGCAACCCCAAGGCACGTCGTGTTGAAGCCCGCTTCCCCGATCCAATGGCCAACCCTTACCTGGCTTTCTCGGCCTTGATGATGGCCGGCCTGGACGGTGTGCAAAACAAGATTCACCCCGGCGATGCCGCCGACAAGAACTTGTACGATCTGCCACCCGAAGAGGATGCAAAAATCCCAACCGTTTGTGTGTCGCTGGAACAGGCTATCGAGTCCCTGGACAAAGATCGCGAATTCCTGACCCGTGGCGGTGTGTTCAGCAATGAAATGCTGGACGCCTACATTGAGCTGAAACAAGCCGAAATCACTCGTTTGCGCATGGTGCCGCATCCGGTTGAGTTCGACATGTACTACGGCCTGTAAGATGAAAGGCACTGGCTTTGGCCAGTACGAACAAAAAGAGCGGCTTTCGGGCCGCTCTTTTTATAGGCTTACCAACCGTCGTCGTGCCTATACGTAGCAATCCAGGAGCCAGACCTTCACGGTATGTTATTTCTCTGTAGCCGCAAGGACATTGCCGGCTTGCACCTGCAATTCATGCTTAGACAATCAACCAGACACAGTCTATAAATCACGATCGGTATGGAAGTAGAGATGGATTTGATTTTCCAATGGAAACGGCTGGACGATCTGTCCACGCGAGAAATGTACGCGATCATCCAGGCGCGCGAAGCCGTGTTTGTGGTCGAGCAACAGTGCGCCTACCAGGACGTGGACGGCCTGGATTTGCATTCCTGGCATTTGTCCGTGCTCAAAGGTAATGAGCTGGTTGCCTATGCCCGTGTCGTCGCGCCCGGTTTGAAATATGCCGAGCCTTCGATTGGCCGCGTCCTGACCTTGGCCCAGTTTCGCAGCCTGAAAATTGGCTATGCACTGGTGGCCGAAGCCATCCGCTTTACCGAAGCCCATTATCCTGGCGCGGGCATACGCATTGGCGCACAGGCGCATTTGCAAAAGTTCTACGGTTCTTTAGGGTTTGAACCTGTGGGCGAGGTCTACGACGAAGACGGCATTCCTCATATTGATATGCTCAAACCGAGTGTCCTTGCTCGATAGCCTCATTAAGTAGCGTGGCGATAGAAACGCAACGTTGCACGACGGTAACAACTGCCTCTGCCCGGTTTTGCTCCGTATAAAGCTCAGATCCTGGCTCTTGGCACGCCAGACATGACAAAGGCCGGAGAGAATCCTCAACCAGCCCCAAAAAATTTGACTTGCAAGGACAAGTATCAAAGCATTCGATACCCGGCAACAAGCGATAAATAAGAAGCGTCAGCCTCCAAATCTAATTCGTGTCTAATCCAGGCAAAGTACCGCTCTCGCCTTGCTCCTTTAGATACTCAATCAAGGCCCGCGCCGAGTTCGACAGGTGCCGTCGATGCGTATAAGCCAGCACCAAACGCAAAGGAGCAGGCGACAAGGGTAGGGGGACTGGAACCAAACGTCCTTGAGCAATGTCGGTTTCACATCCTTGGCGTGCCAAGATCGCAAAACCCAAACCTTTGACGGCACCAGCCCCAGCCAGCAAACCGCTATTGACGCGAAAACGGCTGGAAACATTCAGAACGTGAAAACGACCATCAGGCAAAACAAACTGCCAGGCCTGACCATCCAAGGCTGTATCGGTCGTAATGCAGGGTAAATGCTCCAATTCTTCCAGGCTGCTCGGCATGCCGTATTGCTCGATCAACGCAGGCGCAGCCACAACCTGGCAATCGAAAGAACATAGCGGCTGCACCACGAGACTGCTGTCTGGCAGAGCACCCCGGCACATCAACAAAGCCAGATCAAAATCCTGCATCAGCACGCCAGGGCCTTCCAAATTGGTCTGACAATGTAGCTCCAGATCAGGGTGCTGGGACGCGAAATCGGCCAGAGCACCGGCGAATAAAACCGGCCCCACCTCCGATGGAATACAAATTCTTAAGCGGCCTGACAAACGGGTACGTTGATCCAGCAAATCCTGCTCAGCCTGCCTCAAGGCTCCCCACCAAGGCTGGAGCGTGTCAAACAGGCCTTGGCCAACGCTGGTGAGACGCAGTTGCCGGGAACTGCGCTCCAGCAAACGCTGCCCAATCTGCCGCTCCAGTTGCGCTACATAGCGGCTGACATTCGAGGTTGGTAAATCCAAGGCCTGTGCTGCAGCGGTAAAACTACCGCTCTCAGCAACTTGTACAAAAACCCGCAAGGCATTTAGATTCAGTTGGGAACTCATGGATTATCCCGGTTTTGATAAATAAACATTCAAATTATAGAGACTGCATATCAAAACCGAGAGAAGTTAGGCTAAAGCCTTTCTTGTTGGTATCTATCACCATGTCTGATTCTGACGTATGTCACCCCCGGCTTTGTGCCCATGCTGTGTCGTTCATCCAGTTTGTTCATGCCCTGGAGTTTATGGCCTTAACGCCTTTGTTTGTCTGGATGGCAGTGGATTTTGATGTCCCTGCGACCTACGCCGGTTATGTCGCCTCCATCTACATGGGGGCTGCCGCCTTGTCTGGCATATTGGCGGCACGCTGGATGCATCGAGTGGCTTTAAAGCCCTTGTTGCTACTGGCCCTGGTTCTGTTGGCCATGCTCACAGCCTGGGGCGCGAACAGTTCTGCATTTGGACTATTTCTGATACTGCGCCTGGGCGCCGGTTTGCTCGGCGGTTTTCTGATGAGTGCAGCCATGGCTTTGCTGCTGACTGACCTGAATGCCGAGCAACGGACCGACGCGATTGCGATTGTCGTCAGCGCATTTGCCCTGGTCAGCATTGTCGGAATGCCCGCCACCTTGCTCATCGCTGTGGAGCTGGGTTGGCGTATCGCCTTGCTGGTTCTGGCCGGACTTTGCTTGCTGGCTGCCGCGCTGGCCTATCGCTACCTGCCTTCACGCACTCCCACATCCGCCCAGCAAGTACCTCAACTGTGTTTGGGAAAAGAGGCGTGGCGCTGGTTATGCTTGCCGGCTGTTGCACAAGCAGGGTCACTGCTGCTCATCCCGGTTCTGATCCCTGTTTTAACCTTGTGCTACGGCTCTGAGCTCAAACACATGCCAGCGACGTTCATTCTGGGTGGCGTTGCGGCTTGGCTGGCCTCACGTCTGTCCGCCATCGCTATCAAGAAATGGGGGCAGGTCCGAACATCTGAGCTGGGCACACTGCTTCTGATCCTGTCCTTGATCATGCTGGCCTTGAAATGGGGCACAGCCCAAGGATTCATGATTCTGTTCATGGCAGGCAGCTACATCCGTCTTGTGTGTGCCAGCGCTTGCAGTGCGAGCTATCCCAATCACGTGCAGCGAGGTCGTTTCATGGCGCTACAAACTACAACGAACCATCTTGGCAGCTTTATTGCCTTGGCCCTTCCATCCACGATCTTGAGTGGTCAGGACCTGTCTCTATCAGCGCTCTATACCTTGCTGTGTCTGATGGCACTTGTTGCTGTAGCCTTGCCTATTTTCCTGCGCAGCACTGTCGCCAGACTGAATCCCCATCACGATCAGACACAGGCGGTGGATCACTAACACGCCTAACGCTCTACATCTGCTTACTGATCCCCAAAAGCACCTGGTTTAGGGTGGCAGATTAACGCTTGCATAAGCGTCTAAGGGAGGTCAATTACCGAACGGCATCACGTCAAAGGAGAGTCGCATATGGCTACGCACACCGCCAAACGCGCCAAGCTTTACCGCATGGTGACGGCAGAACATATCTGCCCCTTCGGGCTGAAAGCACGCGCACTGCTCAAACGTAAAGGCTACGAAGTGGAAGATCACTGGCTTGAAAATCGGGAAGAGATCGATGCTTTCAAGGCCCAACATCACGTCCGCACCACACCGCAAACTTTTATCGATGCAAAGCGGATAGGGGGCTACGACGAACTGGTCGAGCACTTCGGCGGGACAGTCAAAGACAAGGATGCTGTCAGCTACACACCTGTAATCGCCTTATTGATGATGGCTGCCTTGATGGCTCTGGCCGTTTCCTGGGCGACCTTTGAGCAAATCGTGCGCCTTCAGACACTAGAGTGGTTTATTGCCATTGCCATGTGTTTGTTGGCCGTGCAAAAACTCAAAGATGTGGATGGCTTTGCCACCATGTTTCTTAACTACGACTTGCTCGCCCAGCGATGGGTGCGCTACGCCTACCTGTATCCCTTTGGCGAAGCCTTGGCAGGCGTGTTGATGTTGGCTGGTGCCATGATGTGGCTGTCGGTGCCCATTGCATTAGTGATTGGCAGCATTGGGGCCTGGTCTGTGTTCAAGGCCGTTTATATCGACAAACGTGAACTGAAATGCGCCTGCGTAGGTGGCGACAGCAAGGTTCCTCTGGGCTTTGTATCCCTGACTGAAAACCTGATGATGGTTGCGATGGCGGTATGGATGATGATCAAGCCATTCTTGCTGGGCACGTAAACAACCGGCGCCTCATCGCCCCGCAGCAGAAAACGGCGTCTAGCGGGCTACGACGGTACTGTGGTTTTTACAGCTCCGCAGGTTCCCCACGCAAAAAGGCCTGGGCCCGCTGCGCCATGATGGCTTCACGGCGAACAAAATCCGCCACAAAGTCATTCACGGGGTGGTGGTGCAAGCTGTAAGGGGAATCCCACTGGACAATTTTGCCAGCCTGCATCACGCCAATACGATCAGCAATCGCAAACGCTTCAGCCTGATTATGGGTCACTAAAATCGCAGTCATACCTGCGCCTTTCAGAATGTCGCGCACCTCGAACGCAAGACGCTCGCGAGTATCTACATCCAGATTAGAAAAAGGTTCATCGAGCAATAGCAGGGAAGGCTTGGGGGCCAAGGCCCGTGCCAAAGCCACGCGCTGCTGCTGCCCCCCCGACAACTCATGCGGATAGCGCTGCGCCAAGCGGGCCAGATCCACCAGTTCCAGCATCTCCAGCACTCGGGCCTGACGCTGAGCTTTATCCCATTTACGCAGGCCAAAGGCCACGTTCTTTTCTACCGTCAAGTGAGGAAAAAGGGCGTAATCCTGGAACATCATGCCCACATGGCGATCTTCTGGTGGCACTTGATGAGAAACAGCCGACAAGACATGGCCATTTAACAGAATATGTCCGGCACGCAAAGGCTCGAAACCGGCAATGGCTCGCAAGACCGTGGTCTTGCCGCAGCCCGATGCACCTAGCAGACAGCCAATCTCCCCTTGGGGCAGGTGCAGGCTGAGCTGATCAACAACCGGTCGAAAGCCTTCAGACGTTTCATAAGACAGGGTAATTGCCTGCAAATCCAGAAAATCATTCATGATGCGCGTGGGCCAGAGGCCATCAATTGAGTACGTGCCAATAAAATAACGGGGATCAAACCAGCCAAAACAATGGCCAAGGCGGCAACGGCGCCTTCCTCGTAAGTCCCACGAGCCGCTTCCGCATACAGCCAGGTTGCCAATGTCTCGAAATTCATCGGGCGCAGCAACAAGGTAGCGGGTAGCTCCTTCATGGCATCAACAAAAATAAGCAGGGCAGCGGCGCCCATCGCGGGGCGCAGCAAGGGCAAATGTACGCGTTTTAACGTACCTGCCGGAGACTCCCCCAATAAACGGGAAGCCTGTTCCAGGGAAGCTGGAATACGAGCCAGTCCGGCTTCAATACCGCCAATCGAAATTGCCAGAAAGCGCAAGGTATAGGCCAAGACCAAAGCCAGGGTCGAGCCCATCAACAACAAACCTGTGGCAGAGACGCCAAACCAGGACATGATTTGATTGTAGAAAGAGTCAAACAGGACCAAGGGAGTCAACAGTCCAATTGCCAGTACAGTCCCTGGAATGGCGTAACCTAGGCTGCTGACACCGGCCAGAAAACGGGCCAGACGTGGTTTGCGTCCCGAACGTACCGCACGAGCTGCCCAGGCGACGACCAGACCACAGGTCAAAGTCGCCACGGTTGCCAGCGCGGCGATATACAAGGTGTTCCAGGCACTGCTCAGTAATTGCGCCGACACGCCACCTGCCAAAGCCACATGCTTGATCGTCTCATTTAACAAATACAGGGACGGGGCAATAAAACCCACCAACACAGGCGCCAACCCCAAAGCAATAGCGATACACGCTGCCGAACCTTTCAGCCTGGTGGGTCGGATAGGTTCAGAGCGCTGATTACTGGAGTAAGCCTGGCGACGGCGACCATAGCGCTCGATGCTGATCAGCGCCGCAACCAGACAGAGCATGGAAACAGCAATTTGTGCCGCACCTGCCAAATCAGAACGTGTCACCCACGTGGTGTAGATAGACACCGTCAAGGTCTGTACGCCCAGGAACTCGGAAGCACCGATATCATTCAGCGTTTCCAGCAAGGCCAGACTGACGCCCACTGCGATGGCCGGTCGAGCCATGGGCAAAACAACACGGAAAAACACACTGCGGCCCGACTCCCCCATAATGCGTGCCGCCTCCAGCAAACTGGCCGATTGGGTGGCAAACATAGCCCGTGTACTTAGATAGACGTAGGGATAAAGTACCGAACCCAACAGGAAAATCGCACCACCCAAAGAGCGCAAATCCGGCAAACGAAACTCACGCGGGCTGCTATAGCCCAAAACATAACGAATGGCCGATTGAATCGGACCGATCGGATGTAACAAATCCAGGTAAGCAAAGGCCACGATATAGGTTGGCACCGCCAGAGGCAGCAATAATGCCCATTGCAAAATCCGCCGTCCGGGAAACTCGTAGGCGGTAATCAGCCAGGCGGATCCCACTCCCAAACAGCTCACTACTACCCCCACGCCCAACAGCAGCAGCAAGGTATTACTCATTGCATGGGGGAGAACAAACTGGAACAGGTGTGACCAGTGCTCGGTCGAGCCGCCTAAGGCGTGGGTCAGCAAAGTAATCACGGGCGCTGCCACAATCAGGGCAATCACAGCGGCAGCCAGGGACCAAAGGGGCAGACGACGAAAAAAAGGCATTATGAAAGGCTAGGTATTACAGGCGCTTAAATGCGCGACGACCGCCGCTCTGATTTCTCAAAGCTGGCGGTCGTAGAAAAAGAGTAGGGCGATTTTAATTGTCGAAGCCAACTTTATCCACCAACTCGCTGGCTTGCTTGCGGTGTTTGGCAATTTCAGTCAGAGGCAAAGGATCAATCGTCATGGGGCCGAAGCTGGCAACAACAGGATCCAGCTCAACGCCAGCGCGTACCGGGTATTCGTAATTGGCCTTGGCGTACAGGCTCTGGGCTTTTTCGGAAACCAGGTACTCCAGCAGTTTGACGGCATTGTCTTTATTAGGAGAATGCTTGGCCACGGCGGCACCGGAGATGTTCACGTGTGTGCCACCGCCTTTGGTATCGGCAAAAGTTGGGCGGACCACATTGATCGCTTCACCCCATTTGTAGGAGTCGCTACCGGGTTCAGCATTTTTCATGCGGCCCACGTAGTAAGCATTGGCGATACCGATATCACAAATGCCGCCCAGAATATCGCGGGCTACATCGCGGTCACCACCGGCTGCCTTGCGGCCCAGATTGTCTTTCACACCGCGCAGCCACTGCTCGGTTGCTGGTGCACCGTTATGGGCAATCATGGCAGCGACCAAAGCCGTGTTGTAAGGGTGCTGACCGGAACGGATACACACTTTGCCTTTCCATTTAGGATCGGCGAAATCCTCGTAGTGAATGCTTTTTACATCCACATCCTTGGCCACATACGCCACACGATCGCGCAGAGACAGGGAATACCACTGCTTATCGGCACCACGCAAATTGGCAGGAATCGCACTGTCCAAGGTGGCGGACTCAACAGGCTGGGTAATACCAGCCTCGACCAGATCGAGCAGATTACCAATATCTACCGTCATCAAAATATCAGCAGGGGACTTGTCGCCTTCGGTTTTCACGCGCTCGATCAAACCGTCTTTGACAAACACGGTATTGACCTTCACGCCCGTGTCCTTGCTGAAGGTTTCCAGCAGGGGAGTGATCAAGCCGGGTTCACGTGTGGTGTAGAGGTTGACTTCGCCAGAGGCAAAAGCGGCCATCGACATGGTGCCCATCGCGGACAGAAGCAAGGCTTGGGTCAGGGCACGACTACGAAGAGTAAAGCGCATGATCAACACTCCAAAAACAGACGGAAATAACGTTAAAACCGATACGAGGCCGGAAAATGTGAATGATTATCAAACGTATGCAGAAACTAGGCAAGAGCTATTTGACATACAAGCCCACTCACCAGCTAAAAATCGCCGTGTCATCCACGCCAAAGCAGAAAAAAGCAGATCCCAGAACTTAATGGTAAGTCCTGATTGCGATCAAATCGTATCGGTGAATGAGCATGGATTTACCGAGGGAACTCGGTACAATGGGCAAATATTTGCTTACTGATCCGGGCGATATTGCCCCTTTAGACGATACCTACCATGGCAGCTTTCAATACCGAACAAGTGCTCAGCGTCCACCACTGGAATGACACCCTGTTCTCATTTACCACCACCCGCGACGCCGCCCTGCGTTTTCATAATGGGCACTTTGTAATGATCGGTCTGGAAGTTGATGGCAAGCCGCTGATGCGCGCTTACAGTATTGCCAGCGCCAACTACGAAGAAAACCTGGAGTTTCTCAGCATCAAGGTACAGGATGGCCCCTTGACCTCGCGCCTGCAGCACTTGAAGGAAGGCGATACCATTCTGGTCAGCCGCAAACCCGTTGGCACTCTGGTTATTGACGACCTGCGCGCAGGTCGCAATCTGTTCTTGTTTGGTACCGGCACCGGTCTGGCTCCCTTCATGAGCATCATCAAGGACCCCGACACCTACGAGCGTTTTGAAAAAGTCGTACTGGTTCACGGCGTACGTTTCGTCAGCGAATTGGCCTACTCCGATTTCATCCAGAACGAATTGCCACAGAACGAATACTTTGGTGAAGTGGTACGCGAAAAACTGCTGTATTACCCCACCGTTACCCGCGAAGCGTTTCGCAATACCGGCCGAATTACCGATCTGATCGAAACGGGCAAGCTGTGTGAAGACCTGGGCATTCCTCAACTGGATCCCGCTCAGGATCGCGCCATGCTGTGCGGTAGCCCAGCTATGTTGGCCGACATTAGCGCCATGCTCGATAAACGCGGTTTTGAAGTGTCGCCCGGTGTTGGTCAGCCCGGTGACTACGTAATTGAACGCGCCTTCGTGGAAAAATAATCCCGCCAAGATCTGTTAATTTTAGCTATAGGCGCTTAAACTCTGATAGTACAACACTCATCAGAGGTTTCTTATGACTAAGCAAGTTGTCTTCACCGATGCCGCTCCGGCAGCTGTAGGCCCATACTCTCAGGCCATTATCGCTTCGGGCGGCAAGACAGTATTCCTGTCTGGCCAAATCGGTCTGGAGCCTGCCACTGGCGAACTGGTATCTGAAAATTTTGAAGGTCAGGTACGCCAGGCATTTGCCAACCTGGAAGCTGTGGTCAAAGAAGCTGGCGCTAATCTGGGTGACATCGTCAAACTGACTTTGTTTTTGACCGACCTGTCCCGCTTTGCCAGCGCCAACGCCATCATGGCCGAACTGATTCCCCAGCCTTTCCCTGCACGCTCCACCATCGGTGTGGCCAGCCTGCCCAAAGGCGCTCAGTTCGAGGTCGAGGCTATCCTCAATTTCTAAAGACGTATTGCCATGACCGCAGGTCGGCCTGCGCCTCAGGCCAAACGGGCTGCGCCGCGCAAAGCGCTCAGCCTGGATCAGAAGTTTGAAAAGCTCGGCCTACGAGAGCCTGCCGACTTCGTGGTCCATCTTCCTTTGCGCTACGAGGACGAGACTCAGGTTGAGCCTATCGCCCATCTTTACCCTGGCAAGATGGCGCAAATTGAAGGACGTATCCTGAGTACAGACGTCCAGGCTCGTCCCCGTGCGCAGTTGCATGCACGTATTGCCGATGAAAGTGGCGAGCTGGCCTTGCGCTGGCTGCACTTTTACCCCAGCCAGCTCAAGCAGTTGCAAGGGGATTTGCCGCTGCGAGTGCGCGGCGAAGTGCGCCAGGGCTTTCATGGCCTGGAAATGGTGCATCCCAAAGTCACCAAAGCCGGTCAGCCCCTGGCCCGCGCCTTGACCCCTGTGTATCCCACGACTGATGGCTTGAGTCAGGTGCAGTTGCGCAAAGCCATTGCCGATGCGCTCAATAACGCAGACCTGCGCGACACGCTACCTGAAGCAGTGCGTAACGAATATGGTCTGATGCCCTTTAACGAGGCCATCCGGCTTTTGCATTACCCACCACCAGAGCTCAGCTACGACGATTTGTTCGAGCATGGCCATCCAGCCTGGAGCCGCATCAAATTTGATGAGTTGCTGGCTCAGCAACTATCCCTGGCGCAGGCACGCGCTGCCCGTCAGGCTCAGCGCGCCAAGCCCATGCGTGCAGGCAATAGTGATCTGGCCAAAGCCTTGCTGGCTTCTTTGCCCTTCCAGTTAACAGCGGCTCAACAACGCTGTGCCAAGGAAATCAGTGCGGATATGAAACGCGCTTACCCGATGCACCGCTTGTTGCAGGGTGACGTGGGTAGCGGCAAAACCATTGTGTCAGCCATTGCCGCCGTGCAAGCGATTGCCAGCGGTTTTCAAGTGGCCCTGATGGCGCCCACTGAAATCTTGGCCGAGCAGCACTACCTGAAAATGCGCGCCTGGCTGGAGCCTTTGGGTGTAGAGCTGGCCTGGCTAAGCGGCAGTTTGGGCGTCAAGGCCAAACGTCTGGCTTATGACGCCATCAGCTCCGGACAAGCCAGACTGGCCATCGGCACTCAGGCTCTGATTCAGGACAATGTCCAGTTCCAGCAATTGGGCTTGGTGATTCTGGATGAGCAGCACCGCTTTGGTGTTGGCCAGCGCCTGGAACTGAACCGCAAAGGGGACGCGCAGGACAAGAAAGGGCAAGCCTACTTGCCGCATCAACTGAATATGAGTGCCACGCCCATCCCGCGTACCTTGGCCATGGCCTTCTTTGCCGATCTGGATGTCTCCGCCATTGACGAGCTGCCGCCGGGCCGCAGCCCCATTATTACGAAACTGGCCGCCGATAATCGCCGCGATGAAATCATGGCGCGCGTTCGGGCCGAAGTCGCCCAAGGCAGACAAGCCTATTGGGTCTGCCCCCTGGTTGAAGAAAGCGAAGCGCTGCAATTGCAAACCGCTGTAGACACCCATGCGGCTCTGGAGCAAGCCTTAGCCCCTTTGCGGGTAGGCCTGATTCATGGCCGCCTGTCCTCCACGGAAAAGGCGGAGGTCATGGAAGCTTTTCGCAGCGGCAACCTGGACGTGCTGGTTGCGACCACCGTGATTGAAGTCGGTGTAGACGTGCCCAATGCTTCTTTAATGATCATTGAACATGCCGAGCGCTTTGGTCTGGCGCAACTGCATCAGTTGCGGGGTCGGGTAGGGCGGGGGCAGATTCAGTCTGTTTGCGTGTTGCTGTACCAAGCGCCACTTTCGGCTATTGCCCGCCTGCGTTTACGCGCCATGTATGAAACGACTGATGGTTTTGAAATTGCCCGGCGCGACTTGGAACAACGCGGCCCGGGCGAGTTCATGGGCATGCGCCAATCCGGACAGGCAGGCTTGCGGTTTGCCAGTCTGGAGTCCGATGAAGACTTGATCGAGCAGGCCCAAACCTTGGCCAGCACCTTTCGCCGTGATTATCCAGACCACGCACACCACCATTTACAGCGTTGGATGAAGGGCCGAGAAGAATTACTCCGTAGTTGACCACGAGCCTGCATGCAAGCCTGACCATTTACGGCGTGCTTACGCGAGGCATGATGGATATGGCGCCGCAGGCGCCCCCGTATTGGGGCGGAGAGGCTCTGGCTGTCAGGCCGGAGTTCTTCACCCAAGGTCTTAATGCTGTTTTGCACAAGGAATTGTCATGACATTGACCGAGCTGAAGTACATCGTTGCCGTAGCACGCGAGCGTCATTTCGGACGTGCTGCCGAAGCCTGCTTTGTGAGCCAACCAACCCTGTCGGTGGCCATCAAGAAGTTGGAAGACGAATTAGGCGTGGTCATCTTCGAGCGTGGCGGGCCCGAAGTGGCTATTACCCCGATTGGGCTGCGCATTGTCACCCAGGCACAGAAAGTGCTGGAAGAGGGGGCCAATCTGCGGGAGATTGCCCGCCAAGGCCACGACCCCTTGGCGGGCCCTTTGCGCGTGGGCATTATTTACACCGTGGCACCGTATCTGCTGCCCAAGCTCGTTCCCAAGCAGATCGAGCTGACCCCACAAATGCCACTTTTATTGCAAGAAAACTTTACCGTACGCCTGTTGGAACTGCTGCGCCAAGGGGAAATTGATTGCGCCATTGTGGCCCTGCCTTTGCCCGAAACCGGCCTGGTTATCCGCGAGCTGTACGACGAGCCTTTTGTGGTGGCCATGCCCCATGAACATGCCTGGGCCAAGCGCAAGGAAATCGATCCTGAACAACTGAAAGATCAAACCATGTTGCTGCTCGGTGCCGGGCATTGCTTTCGGGATCAGGTGCTGGATGTGTGTCCGGAACTGTCGCGCTTTTCAGCATCCAGTGAAGGTATACAGCGCACCTTTGAAGGCTCTTCACTGGAAACCATTCGACATATGGTTGCTACCGGCATCGGTCTGACGGTCCTGCCTGCAAGCTCCTTAAGTGCCCCAGGCCAAGCCAACGAGTTGCTCGCTTACGTTCCCTTCAAAAAACCCATTCCAGATCGACGCATTGCCTTGGTTTGGCGCAAAAGTTTTCCACGTATTTCAGCCATTGATGCGTTGACCCGTGGGATCATGGAAAGTGGCTTAGGTGGGGTCAACTACTTAAAAGTCGAATACAACAGCAATTTCCCGTATCCTGAACTAGCGTAAGTCGCATCATTACTGCGTGTTATTCTGCTTCAGTACCTATTTAGCCCTCTGTTTAACAGGAGTCCACTATGGCAAAAGCCGTGAAAGCAGTGAGTAAAACCGCCAAGGTCAGCAAGGCCGAAGCAGCCCCAAACACTGATACCAAGGTTGCAGTTGCAGCTGAAACAAAGGCTGAATCAAAACCGGTAGCCGCCAAGAAAGTGACCGCTAAAAAGCCCGTCGCCAAAAAGCCTGCCACGACTGCCAAAGCGCCCGCGACAGCAACTAAACCTGCGGCGAAGCCGGCCTCTGCTCGCAAGCCTGTCGCTGCCAAACCCACCGCTCCTGCTGGAGCCGCCAGCAGCGCCCTGAAGATCGATATCGGTATTTCGACAGCAGACCGTGCTGCGGTAGTCAACGAGCTGTCCAAGGTACTGGCCGACTCCTACACCGTGTACCTGATGACGCATAACTTCCACTGGAACGTCACCGGCCCCATGTTCAAGACACTGCATGAGCTGTTCATGACGCAGTACACCGAACTGTGGCAAGCCCTGGATGATATCGCCGAGCGTATCCGTGCCCTGGGTCACTACGCCCCAGGTACTTACGCCGAATTCCAGAAACTGTCGTCCATCTCGCAGCCTACGTCCGTTCCAAACGCCACCACCATGATCGAACTGCTGGTCAAAGGTAACGAAGCCTTGGCTCGTACTGCTCGCGCCGCATTTAATCGTGCTGACTCTGCCGACGACCAGCCTACGGCTGACTTGTTGACCCAGCGCCTGGACGTACACGAGAAAAATGCATGGATGCTGCGTAGCCTGCTGCAGTAATTACCTGCTTATCGCCCTCAAATAGCGATAAAAAAAGGCCACCATACGGTGGCCTTTCCTATTCCCCTTATAGAAAACCCTGAATTCGCCCGCAAGGCAGGCATAAAGCTCTGTTATCGGTGTATGCTTTCCTGCATATTCACGGAGGTGTTTTCTATGAAAATTCGTTTCACTCCTGTTGCAGCGGCCATGAGCCTGGCAACGGGTCTGCTCTTGTCCGGTGCTGCTCACGCTGACAATATCCGTATCGCGCTGGCTGGTCCTTTCACCGGCTCGGTGACTCAATACGGTGACATGGTCAAACAAGGCGTCGATACGGCCATCGAACAGATCAACGCGGCTGGTGGCGTGTTGGGCAAACAGCTCGAACTAGTCACTGTTGACGATGCCTGCGAACCCAAGCAAGGTCCCGTCGCAGCCAACCGCATCGTGAATGACAAGATCCACTATGTTGTCGGTCACGTGTGTTCGGGCGCGACCATCGCGGCCACTGACATCTACAACAACGAAGGCGTGTTAATGGTGACCCCTTCGGCAACAGCACCCGCTGTTACCGACGGCAAAGGTTACGACATGATCCTGCGCACCATTGGTCGTGACGACCAGCAGGGCCCGGCAGCGGCCAAGTTTATTCTGGAACAGATCAAACCGACTAAGGTCGCCGTCCTGCACGACAAACAGTCCTATGGTCAAGGTATTGCCGCTTCGGTTCGCTCCGAACTGCAAAAAGCGGGCACCGAAGTTGCTCTGTTTGAAGGCATTAACGCAGGCGACAGCGATTATTCTGCCGTCATCACCAAGCTGAAATCCACCGGCGTGGACTTCGTCTACTTTGGTGGCTACCACCCGGAAATGGGCCTACTGCTGCGCCAAGCCGCTGAGCAAGGCGTGAAAGTTCACTTCATGGGCCCAGAAGGCGTGGGTAATCCCGACATTAATGCGATTGCTGGCAAAGCTGTTGAAGGCATGCTGCTGACCTTGCCTGCGGACTTCTCGCAAGATCCGGATAACCAGGCTATCGTCCAAGCCTTCAAAGACAAGAAGCGTGACCCTAGCGGCGCGTTCCAACTGTCCGCCTATGCCGCCACTCTCGCGATTGCCGAAGGCATCAAGGGCGCTGGCGCTGATGATCCCATCAAAGTTGCCGACTACCTGCACGCCAATAGCGTGAAAACGCCCATCGGCCAAATCAGCTGGAACAAGCAGGGCGACCTGAACGACTTCAAATTTGACGTCTTTAGCTGGCACGCTGACGGTACTAAAACCGTCTACGGCAAGTAATCCCTGATTATTGCTCGTAAAAAAACCGGCCTTCGGGCCGGTTTTTTATTGTGCCTTACCTTGGCGTTTGCTCAGGCCTCAATACGCAAGCCCGTATCGCGATCAAACCAATGTAGAGGGTGGGGCGGCATATAGCCAATCTGAATGGCCTCACCAATTTGAATCGGGTATTTGCGGGTCTGCTCAATCGGGCAGCGCACGATAATGCGATAGTCGCCACAACCCAAGTGCAACAACTGCTCAGAACCCAAGACTTCCACCATTTCCACTTGCGTTGTCACACCGGGCACATGCAGCTTGATGTGCTCGGGGCGTATACCCAAGAACACCTTACGACCACGTACTGCAGCGGGCACCATCTCCGGGCCAAACTGTACGGGCTGACCGTTATCCTGCATGATTGCGCCTTGCTCGTTCACCTGCACGGGCAACAAGTTCATGGGGGGTGAACCGATAAACGTGGCTACAAAAACGGAAGCAGGTTTCTCGAACACCTCGGCTGGAGTGCCAATTTGCTCGGGCATGCCCTGATTCATCACAATCATGCGCTCGGCCAAGGTCATGGCCTCGATCTGATCATGAGTCACATACAAGCTGGTGGTTTTCAGACGGCGATGCAGCTTCTGAATTTCCAGTCGCATCTGTACCCGCAGCTTGGCGTCCAGATTGGACAGGGGCTCGTCAAACAAGAACACCTTAGGTTCACGCACAATCGCACGCCCCATGGCAACACGCTGACGCTGTCCACCCGACAGTTGCCCAGGGCGGCGTTCCAGCAAGGCGCCCAACTCCAGAATCGCCGCAGCGGCATTGACCCTTTGCTTGATTTCGTCCTTGGAAAACTTACGGATCTTCAAGCCGTAGGCCATATTGTCAAAGACCGACATATGCGGGTAGAGCGCGTAGTTCTGGAACACCATGGCGATGTCGCGTTCTGCCGGTTCCATATCATTGACGACTTTACCGTCGATCAGTACTTGGCCCCCCGTGACAGACTCCAGGCCCGCCACCATACGCATCAAGGTTGATTTACCGCATCCAGAGGGACCCACAATCACCACGAACTCGCCATCTTTCACGTCCACATCAATGCCGTGAATTACGACCGTCCCGTTCGGGTAGGTTTTCTTGACGCCTTCAAATCGTAAGCTAGCCATTCAATAAAGCCTGTAGAGAATTACTTTTCAGAGTCGATGAGACCTTTGACGAACCACTTTTGCATCAGCATCACCACCAAAGCAGGTGGGATCATGGCCAAAAGAGCCGTTGCCATCACCACGTTCCACTCGGTCACGCTGTCACCACCGGAGATCATGCGTCGAATCCCGACCACGATCGGGTACATATCCTCTTTGGTGGTAATAATCAGCGGCCACAAATACTGGTTCCAGCCGTAAATAAACTGAATCACAAATAAAGCGGCAATGCTGGTCTTGGACAAAGGCAGCAGAACATCTTTAAAAAACCGCATGGGGCCAGCACCGTCAATGCGAGCGGCCTCGATCAGTTCATCAGGCACCGTCAGAAAGAACTGACGAAATAGAAAGGTAGCGGTTGCAGAGGCGATCAGGGGCAGGATCAGGCCCCCGTAGCTATCAAGTAAATGCAAGTCCGCAACGACCTCATACGTAGGCATGATGCGCACTTCCACCGGCAGCATCAGGGTGATGAAAATCATCCAGAAACACAGCATGCGAAAAGGGAAGCGGAAATACACCACGGCAAAGGCCGAGAGCATGGAAATAATGATTTTGCCCACCGCAATGCCCAAGGCCATGACCATGCTGACCAGCAACATGCGTCCGACTGGAGGGGAGTTGGTAGCCGTACCCTGCAAGGCAGTAATGTAGTTCTCCACCATGTGCGAGCCAGGCCAGAGCGACATAGGCGCACGCGCGACTTCCGCACTGGTCTGGGTGGAAGCCACAAAGGTGATATACAAGGGCAGGGCAATCACGATCACACCCAGAATCAGGGTCAGATGCGTGAAAAAATCAAGAATAGGGCGTCGTTCAACCATGACTGTGTTCCTTGCTGCGCATCAGCTGTACGTCACTTTGCGATCAATATAGCGGAACTGAATCACTGTCAGCGCCACAACCACGGCCATCAGCACCACAGACTGAGCCGCCGAGGAGCCAATATCCAAACCACGGAAACCCGTGTTGTAAACCCGGTAAACCAGAATCGAGGTCGCCTCGCCTGGGCCACCCTGGCTGACCACGTCAATAATGGCGAAGGTGTCAAAGAAGGCATAAATAATGTTCACGACCAGCAGGAAGAAGGTCGTAGGGGCCAGCAAAGGAAACACAATGCCCCAGAAGCGGCGCATGGGACCAGCCCCATCCATCGCCGCGGCTTCGATTAGCGAACGCGGGATGGCTTGCAAGCCGGCCAGAAAAAACAGGAAGTTGTAGGAGATCTGCTTCCAGACCGACGCAATCACCACCAGCAACATGGCGTCATTGCCATTTAAACGCGGATTCCACTCAATACCATGCTCCAGCAGGAACACGGCCACGATCCCCACTGATGGAGAAAACAGGAACAACCACAATACCCCGGCCACCGCGGTTGCCACCGCATAAGGCCAGATCAGCAGGCTGCGATACAGCAGTGCACCTCGTATTACCCGATTTGCCATCACGGCCAAGATCAGTGCCACCACCAAGCCCAGCACCGACACGGCAAGCGAAAATACGGCCGTTGTCTTGAACGAGGCCCTATATTCCGCGCTACTGAACAGCTCGGCAAAATTGTCCAGGCCCACAAACTGCGAAGACAGACCAAAAGGATCTTCCAAATGAAAAGCCTGCCACAGCGCTTGACCGGCAGGCAGAAAAAAGAAGATCAGGGTAATGGCTAGCTGCGGGGCCAGCAGCAAATAGGGCAGTGTCTTATGACGAAAGACGACTCGTTTTTCCATAGGTTTGCGCGCAGTGGGAAGGGAGCGCCACCATCAGGGTGGACAGACTACAAGTGAAACGAAAAGCGTATGAGCGGCTTGGACTGCATCACGACACGATGCTGGCTTGGCGCCAGAACAGCAAGTCATCAGCAACTGCGCTCATACGCTCGATTGTAAACCACCCGCGCAAGGCGGGTCGGGCTTACTTCACGCTCTTTTCAAAGCGCTCCAGCAGTTCATTACCACGGCTTTGCATGGCTTTCAAACCCTCTTCAGGCGTGACCTTACCCGCAAAAATCTGCTCCATGACACCGTCTTCGATATCACGAATCTGGGGCAGGTAACCCAGACGGATACCACGCGAGTTCTCGGTGGTGCTGGCATCGAGCTGTTTGACGGCAACGTCTGCACCCACGTTCTTGGCATAGAAATCGGAGTCCTTGGTCATTTCAAAGCCGGCTTTGGTCACAGGCACATAGCCGGTGTCCTGGTGCCAGGCCGCAGCTTGTTCCGGGCTGGAGATGAAGTGGAAGAATTCGGTCACGCCTTTGTAGACATCATCCGATTTTTTGGCAAAGACCCACAGGGAGGCACCACCAATGATGGAGTTCTGGGGCGCGCCCTGGACATCGCTGTAGTAGGGCAGGCTGCTGGTGCCAAACTCAAATTCGCCGGTTTTGATAATGTTGGCGCGGTTACCACTGGAACCGGTAAACATGCCGCATTTGCCACTGGTAAACAGGGCATTAGCGGTATCGCCGCGACCACCGTAGGAGAACGTGCCGTCCTTGGACATGTCCGCCAGAAAGCTAATGTGCTTGAGAAACAGCGGGTTATCCAGTTGCAGACGGGCACCGGGGCCACCAAAGCCGTTATTCTCGCTGGCAAAGGGAATGTTGTGCCAAGCGGCAAAGTTCTCCAGCAATATCCACGAGGGCCAGGAGGAGGTGTAGCCACACTCTTGGCCAGATTCACGCAGTTTCTTGGCTGCTGCGTGCAATTCTTGCCAGGTCTTGGGTGGTTTCTCAGCATCCAGGCCGGCTTTCTTGAAGGCATCCTTGTTGTAGTACAGCACCGGCGTGGAGCTGTTAAAGGGCATGGAAATCAGTTTGCCTTCATTAGACGAGTAGTAACCGGCAACGGCACCCAGGAACTCCGCTGGATTAATAGGCTTGCCTACTTTTTCCGACATTTCCTGCACCGGCTCAATGGCGCCCTTGGCCGCCATCATGGTGGCAGTACCCACCTCGAATACCTGCAAAATATCGGGGGCATTACCAGCACGGAAAGCGGCGACGCCAGCGTTCATGGACTCGCCATAGTTGCCTTTATACGAAGCTTTAACCTGGTAGTCCGACTGAGATGCGTTAAAGTCTTTGACTAATGCATTAACCCGTTCGCCCAAGGCCCCTTCCATTGAGTGCCAGAACTGAATTTCCGTGGCCGCTTGCGCAGTGCCGATAGAAGCAATCAGACCGGCTAGAGACAGAGCAAATAGTTTTGTTCGCATCAGGCTTTCTCCTGTATAAAAGGTGCCGCTAATGGTGTAGCAGGTTTAAAACTCAAGCTTATTACTTGTTTATGACGCTCTCATGAATGTAGCCATGGGAACGTTATATAAGCAATGACTAATTACCCTCGACTGCTGAAAAACGCGTCAAAGGACAGATTTCTAATGGGAGCGATGATGAATCCACACGATACCTCTTTTAAGCTGGCGTTTATTGGCGCGGGCAATATGGCCAGTGCCTTGGCCGCTGGTTTAATCGGGAAACGCTGCGGCGGCTCGGACGTTCTGGCCATTGATATTTACCCCCCAGCACTGGAGTCGTGGGCTCAGCAGGGTGTACAGACCACCCATGAACCCGGCCCGGCCTTGTCCAAGCAACGTATCTGGGTGTTTGCCGTCAAGCCCCAGGTCATGAAGGAAACCGTGCTGGCCTGCAAACCCTATCTGCAAGAGGACACTCTGGTTATCAGCGTCGCCGCTGGCATCCCGGCAACCGCTCTGGCCGACTGGCTGGGCGAACCCGGTAAGCCATACCAGCGCGTGATCCGCTGCATGCCCAATACCCCAGCCTTTATTGGTTGTGGCATTACCGGCCTGATGGCTCTGGAACAAGTCGATGAAAGCGATAAAGCCATTGCACAACAACTGTTGAAATCCGTCGGGGAAGTCGTCTGGGTTGAAAACGATGCCGCCATTGATGCTGTCACCGCAGTATCGGGCAGTGGTCCAGCTTACGTGTTTTTGTTCATCGAAGCCTTGATTAAAGCCGGGATTGAACAAGGTTTGTCCCCTGAACAGGCTCGTCAGTTGTCCCTGGCCACCTTGCACGGCGCAACCCAACTGGCCACTCTGTCGCCGGAGGAGCCTTCAGTCTTGCGCGAACGGGTTACTTCCAAAGGGGGGACAACGGCAGCGGCCTTGACGGTCTTTAATGAGGGCGGTTTTACGCCACTGGTGCAAAAAGCCGTCAATGCCGCCAAAGTGCGGGCCGGTGAATTGGCTGCAGAGTTTTCCTGACACTCGGATAACTCCCTAGCACGTTGCCAGGAATTGATATAGCGCAATAAAAAAGCAGTCAAAGAGTAGAGGGGCTCCGAAAGGATCTCCTCTTTTCTTTTTTATAGAGAAGGCGTTTAGTAAGCAGGCGGATTTTAGCCTACCCATTAACAGTGCCTCCTTATTGCAAAGATAAATAAGTAGGGCGCTAGGGCTTATACGAAGTGACAAGTTTTAGGCGGCTCCCCCAAAATGGGTTCCCCTGGTGCAGAACAATGTGAATGCAAGCACCAGAACAAGCACTTTCTAAAAGTAATGCCGGTAGACCCCGGCCTCGGGAGACAGTTGCTATGACCTTTACTCGACGCTTCACCCCCGCTCTGACCGCTTTGGCCACCGTAATGGCCATGGGCACAAGCTACGCGGCGGACACCATCAAAATTGGTATTCCTCAGCCCATGACCGGCCCGTCCACCCAATACGGTGACCAGATCCAGGCCGGTGCCTTGACCGCGATTGACGCGATTAATGCCGCTGGGGGTGTCAAAGGCAAACAGCTGGAAGCCGTTCTGATTGATGACGCATGCGAACCCAAGCAGGCTGTGCCGGCGGCCAACCGCGTGCTCAACTCTGGCGCAAAATTCGCTGTTGCTCACGCCTGCTCGGGTACAACGGTGCCTGCGGTCAATATTTACGAACAAGAAGGCATTGTCGCGATTACTCCCGGAGCCACCTCGCCCTTGGTGACCGACACCATCAAGCCTCATTATTTTTTCCGCACCATTGGGCGTGACGACCAACAAGGCCCCTTTGCAGCCGACTATATTGCTGACGTTCTCAAGCCCAAGAGCATTGCCGTCCTGCACGACAAGCAGACTTACGGCTCAGGTGTTGCCACTCAAGTGCGTGACGCGCTCAAGAAAAAGAACATGAATATTGTCATGTACGAGGGTATTAACGTTGGCGACAGCGATTACTCGGCCGTAATCACCAAACTGAAGGGTGTGAACCCCGATCTGATTTATTTCGGCGGTTACCACGCCGAGCTGGGCCTGCTGTTGCGTCAAGCTCGCGAGCAAGGCATGACCAACACCTTCATGGGCCCGGAAGGCGTTGCCAACCGCGATCTGGTCGCCATTGCCGGCCCGGCCGTGGAAGGTTTGCTGGTGACCTTGCCAACCGACTTCACCAAGATGCCGGCCAACAAGGATGTGATGGAGAACTTCAGCAAATACAAGCGCAATCCTAACGGGGCCTTTACCTTCCCGGCTTACGCGGCCGTGCAAATTATTGCCGACACGATCAATGCCGTAGGCGAAGATTCCGCCAAGGGAGCCGACTACATGCACGCAAATGCGTTCGATACTGCCATTGGCAAGGTAGAATACGACGCCAAGGGTGATTTGAAGCATTTCGAATTTGCCGTTTTCAAGTGGGATAAAGAAGGTAACTTTGATCTGGTTGAGAAATAAGACTGGATGATGTGCCCCCGCTCTCTACGAAGAACGGGGGCATTGCTTTTAGATGCCCACAAAGCCTCAAAACAAAACGACGGACTCAACGGAAAAAAACAAGCATGTCTGATTTACTCCCTCAGATCGTGCAGCAGCTGTTCAATGGTTTATCCTTGGGCGCTATTTATGCACTGATCGCCATCGGCTACACAATGGTCTATGGCATTATCGGAATGATTAACTTTGCCCACGGCGAGATCTACATGATCGGCGCTTATGTCGGGCTGGTTACCCTGACTGCGATTGGCGTAGGCTCGGGTCTGCCCATCTGGCTGATCATTCTTATCATGTTGCTGGTTGCCATGCTGGTAACTGCCGTTTACGGCTACGCAATTGAAAAAGTTGCCTATGCGCCATTGCGTGGCAGCCCTCGGCTGGTCCCGCTGATTTCAGCCATTGGTATGTCCATTTTCTTGCAGAACTGGGTTGCCCTGGGCCAAGGCGCACGCGATATGGCTGTACCCGCCTTGCTGACGGGTTCTTTCCAGTTCAGTCTGGGCTCGGACGGCTTTACGGTTACCGCGCCTTACTCTCGCGTCATGATTATTGTCGTCACCGTAGTGCTGATGATCATGCTGAGCCTCTACATCAAATACTCGCGTCTGGGTCGTGCCTCGCGTGCTTGTTCACAAGACTTGCGCATGGCCAATCTGCTGGGGATCGACACCAATAAAATCATCTCCTTCACCTTTATCATCGGTGCCATGCTGGCTGCCGTGGGCGGCGTGCTGATTGCCACCGCCATTGGCAAACTGAACCCCTTTATCGGCTTTATTGCCGGCATCAAAGCCTTTACAGCCGCCGTGCTGGGCGGGATTGGCAGCATCCCCGGCGCCATGCTGGGCGGAGTCTTGCTAGGTTTGGCAGAAACCTTTGCCGCTGCCTTTATTTCGTCGCAGTACAAGGACATCGTGGCCTTTTTACTGTTGGTCTTTATCCTGCTGTTCCGCCCAACGGGCCTGCTGGGTAAACCCGAGGTGGAGAAAGTCTAATGATGAACCGCTTTAGCAATGCATTTATCGCCGCTGTCCTGGCAGGCATTATTGTGGCTCCCGTCTTTGGCCTGCAAATTATACGCACCGGGATGACCACCCACCTGGAAAGCGATTGGCAGATCATCCTTATCGGCATGGCACTGGTCTTTGTCGTCCAGTTGATCCGCCCTAACGTCAATCGCACCAAGGTGCGTGAAAGCCGCTGGACCTTGCCCAAACTGAGCATGCAGCACAAGAAGATCCTGCTGTACATCGTGATCGCTTGTGCCGTGGTCTGGCCCTTTTTTGGTGGTCGTGCCCAAGTGGACATTGCCACCCTGGTGCTGATCTACATCATGCTGGGCCTGGGGCTGAACATTGTGGTCGGCTTTGCCGGTCTGCTGGACCTGGGCTTTGTGGGTTTTTATGCCGTAGGTGCCTATACCTACGCCTTGCTCTATCACTACGCAGGCTGGGGCTTCTGGGAAGCGCTGCCGCTGGCGGGTGGTATGGCGGCCCTGTTTGGCTTCCTGCTGGGTTTCCCCGTACTGCGCTTGCGCGGCGACTACCTGGCCATTGTTACCCTGGGCTTTGGTGAAATCATCCGCCTCTTGCTCATCAATATGTATAACCTGACCGGTGGCCCAGACGGCATCTCCGGTATTCCAAAGCCAACCGTATTCGGTTTCCCCATGGCCCGCCGTGCACCAGAAGGGCAGACCACGTTCCACGATCTGATGGGCTGGACCTTCAGCAATCAGGACGTCGTGGTGTATCTGTATTTGATGGCCTTGGCTCTGGCCCTGATTACCTTGTTAGTCTCCAGCCGTGTGGTGCGCATGCCTATTGGCCGTGCCTGGGAAGCCTTGCGCGAGGACGAGATTGCTTGTCGATCGCTGGGTCTGAACCCCACCACCATCAAACTGTCCGCCTTTACCATGGGCGCCATGTTTGCCGGTTTTGGCGGTGCTTTCTTTGCTGCCCGTCAGGGGCTGGTCAACCCAGAGTCCTTCACTTTTATTGAATCAGCCTTAATCCTGGCCATCGTCGTGCTAGGTGGTATGGGTTCACAAATTGGCGTCATTCTGGCTGCCATTGTGCTGACAGTGGTTCCTGAATTGGCCCGAGAGTTCGCGGAGTATCGGATGTTGATTTTTGGTTTGGTCATGGTTGCCATGATGGTTTGGCGTCCACAGGGCTTGTTACCTGTACAACGCCCTCATGTGGAGTTGCGTACATGAGCCCATTACTCCAAGTATCAAACCTGTCGATGCGTTTTGGTGGCTTGCTGGCAGTCGATTCCGTCAGCTTCGATGTAAAGAAAGACGAAGTCTTTGCCATTATTGGCCCTAACGGCGCTGGGAAAACCACCGTATTTAACTGTGTCGGTGGTTTTTACAAACCCACCTCCGGCTCGGTCACCCTGGAAGACCAGCCCATCCACGGCTTGTCCAGCCATAAAGTGGCACAAAAAGGCTTGGTGCGTACCTTCCAGAACGTACGCCTGTTCAAGAAACTGACCGTACTGGAAAACCTGCTGGTTGCCCAGCACAGTCAGCTCAAGGCCGGCTTTCTGTCTGGCCTGTTAAACCTGTCACGCTACAAGCTGGCAGAAAAACAGGCCAAAGAACGAGCCGTGACATGGCTGGACTTCATGGGTCTGACCGATCTGGCCAACCGTGAAGCGGGCAACCTGGCCTACGGCCACCAGCGCCGCCTGGAAATTGCACGTTGCATGATTACCAAGCCTCGCTTGCTGATGTTGGACGAGCCTGCAGCGGGCCTGAACCCCCAAGAGAAACGCGATCTACAGGCCCTGATCGACCAGCTACGCCGGGAGTTTGGCGTGGCTGTCTTGCTGATCGAGCACGATATGAGCCTGGTTATGGGCGTATCAGACCGGATCCTGGTCATGGAGTATGGCAAACCCATTGCCACCGGCCTACCTGAAGAAGTGCGCAATGATCCGCGCGTCATCAAAGCCTATCTGGGGGAAGAATAAGTGCTGAAGCTGGATTCCGTATCTACCCATTACGGCGCTATTCAGGCGCTGGATCAAGTTAGCGTGGACGTGAATCAGGGCGAAATCGTCACCCTGATTGGCGCGAACGGCGCTGGCAAAACCACCTTGCTCATGACCGTATGTGGCTCACCCCGAGCCAGCTCGGGCAGCATCAGCTTCATGGGCGAGGACATTACCCAAGCCGATACGCACCGCATCATGCGCAAAGGCATCGCTATCTCTCCCGAAGGCCGCCGCGTCTTTCCAGACTTGACCGTATCGGAAAATCTGAAGATGGGCGGCTTCTTTCTGAGCCGCAGCGAGATCGAAGAAGGGGAGGAGCACGTCTACAAACTGTTTCCCCGCCTGAAAGAGCGCGCAGCCCAACGTGCCGGAACCATGTCAGGTGGTGAGCAGCAAATGCTGGCCATCGGGCGTGCGCTCATGAGCAAGCCTTCCTTGCTGCTACTGGACGAACCTACGCTAGGCCTGGCCCCACTGATCATCGCCCAGATTTTCGACATCATCCGCATGATTCGGGAAGAAGGTGTGACGGTGTTCCTGGTGGAACAAAACGCCAATAAGGCTCTGCAAGTTGCAGACCGTGGTTATGTGCTGGAAACCGGGAAAGTGGTGATGCAGGATACCGGGGCCAATCTGTTGGCCAATCCGGATATTCGGAAGGCGTATTTGGGGGCTTGACGTATTTGCACCCCAGAAAAAAGCTGAACACCCAAAAAACCAGAGATGGCGTATCTGCCAATCTCTGGTTTTTTTATTTACCCCTGCTCAGTCTCAAATAAGTATCCGTTTCAACAAAAAGTGGCGCAAGGCAAAAAGAGGCTGGGCCACCGTTCACTTCTACTCGTTTTCCAAACAGAGTGTGAGCTGCTGCCCGTTGGGGCCAAAGGCGCAATCAGGAAGAGGGGTACGTAAATTGAAATGCAGCGGCAGCACCAAGTAAAGCACGACCAACAATAACGCAACGACTGTTTTAACCTTGCTTGGTCGGGATGCTATCGGGTAAGGTCCGGCCTGTCGATATTTCACAATGCCGATCGCCGCGAGGCCCGCCCCTACCAGCATGGATACATAGAGCTCGCCAAGCCCAGGTGACAACATCTGCTCATGTCGTTCGTACGCCTGCCAATATTGAATCCGCCACAGCGCACTGATACCCACTTGCAGTAGCCCCGCTAATACCCAGGTAATATGCCATCCCGAGAGCCGGAACAACGCTAGAGCGCATAGGCCTGATACGCCAAAAACCCAGTAGCTAAGATTGAATAGGGCGCCAAACATACCGCCCAATAGCGTTCCGCTGACATCCGTGGGTTTTAATACATGAAAATTAATGAAGGCAAACAAGGCCAAGACGGCCAATGCGGCAAGCCAGCTTGCCGCATAATAGCCGAGGTTTCTGGGAGCAGGCCCATCGTGTCTTTGCCGATAAAAACTGAACAGTCTGTTTTTACTCACTATCAACCTGTCCCAGAGCATGATGCTGTGTGGCTCGCCAGATAAGTGTGTGATTCGTCTCGTGCTATCTGAAGGATCAATCACTCACTATTCGCTTTGCACACAAGCTTAATCCTTCAATAGACCTTCACCACGCAAGGCCGCTTTCACGCCCTCGTTCTGCTCCATACGAGCAAAGAACGCGTTCAGGTTCTTCATGCCCGACAGGTCCAGCTTCATCAGGCCAGCCCAGCGCAGCACCACGTACAGGTAAGCATCGGCCACAGACAAGGAGCCCGACAGGGTTTCTTTGCCTTCCAGGTGCTTGTCAATCACGCCCAGTTGTTTGGTCAGCAAAGCAGCGGTCTTGGCTTTGATTTCGGCCTGGGTCGCTTCCTGATCAGCGTAGCGATGCACACCGAACACCACACCCACGTTACGGTGGATTTCAGCGTTCAGGAAAGCCAGCCAGCGGCGCGCTTCAAAGCGCTGTTCGATCGTGCTGCCAATCAAATTGGCTTGCGGGTTCTTTTCGTTCAAGTATTCCAGAATAGCGATACTTTGCGTCAAGACCAGATCACCGTCCACCAGAACCGGCACAGCGCCGCTCGGGTTCAGTTTCAGGAAGGCTTCTTGTTGCAGTTCGTCGCGGCTAACGCGCTGGGATTCAAATGGCTTGCCTAGCCACTCCAATGCAATGCGGATTACCAAAGGACAAGCACCGGTCATGTAATACAGTTTCATACGTTCCCCTTCCAAAATTGCGATAAACAAAATGGCGCGAGCTTGTCGCGCCACTCCAAAACAATCAAGGCTGCAAATGTCGCGCTAGAAAGCGTTCCATACGCTCGTAAAACTCGAACTTGTTCTCGTCGTTGTGAAAGCCGTGGCCTTCGTTGTCCTTGACCATATACTCCACGTCTACACCACGTGCTTTTAAAGCCTCGACCATTTGATCGCTTTCCGCCTTGTTCACCCGAGGATCATGTGCGCCCTGAGCAATAAATAGCGGAGTACGGATTTTGTCGGCGTGCAGAACCGGAGAGTTGGCTTCCAGCAGCTCTTTATCCTTCTCCGGATCGCCCACCATGGCGTGCATTTTCACCAGCAGCGGTTTCCAGTACGGCGGGATGGTGTTCATGAAAGTCAGCAAGTTGGACACGCCTACATAGTCCACTGCAGCCGCGTACAAGTCCGGGGTTTTGACGATACCGGCCAAGGTCGCATAACCACCGTAGCTGGCACCGTAAATGGCAATACGCTTGGGATCAGCAATCTTTTGATCAATCAGCCACTGCACGCCATCGGTAATATCGTCCTGCATGCTCAGGCCCCATTGCTTGAAGCCCGCTTCCCAGAACTTGCGGCCATAACCGGTCGAACTACGGAAGTTGATTTGCAAGACGGCGTAGCCACGGTTGGCCAGGAACTGCACCTCGGGGTTAAAGCCCCAATAGTCGCGCGCCCAAGGGCCACCGTGCGGGTTGATTACCACTGGCAAATTACGGCTGGGTACACCCAGCGGCAGACTCAGGTAGCCGTGGATTTTCATGCCATCGCGTGCCGTAAATTCGATGGGATGCATGGTCGCCATATCGCTTTCAGGCAGCGCACTATTGATGACAGCCAGCTTATGTAGGCTGTTGCTATCCACGTCATAGAGGTAGCGTGAGCCTGGATTGCGGTCGCTGTAGCTGGCCACAATCATTTTCTTTTCATCACGGGTGATGGACTGAACGCTGATCTCGTAGCCGGGCAGCTGGCGCGCAATTGCCGCGTGGATTTTCTCGCTGTGCTCGTCAAAGAAATGCTGACCCGGTTTGTCGGTGTAGTAATCCACCGAGGTCAGCACCTGGCGAAGACGGGAATAACCGGCCCCCATCAAATCGTAATCAGGCAATTCGTAAATTTTCTCTTCCTCGTGCGGCTTGGCAGGATCAATCAGGACTAAGGCCGAAGTGTCACGGCCACGATTGCTCAGCGCGTAAAAACGCTGGTTATCCGCGTGAAAGAAGAGGGGGCTGACTTCGGTACGGAAGTCCGTTTGCAAAATGCTGCGGAAGGGCTCGGATTCGCTGTCACGGTAACGCAGTTCGGAATCTACGCCCGAGATCGAGATCGCCAAACGCACACGACCTTGATGGTCCGTGCTCCAGCCCAGTACATCGCCTGGGTTCTCAGCGGCCAGGGTGCTTTCACCGGTCAGGACATTCACCTTGTAGACATCAAACACTTCCGGGTTGCGGCCATTGTGTGACACCAGGATATGCTCCGGGTCGTCGGGCAAGTCATCCTGTACACCGGCGCGCACACCTTCCAGCGGTGTCAGATCAGTGACTTTGCCCGTGATCACGTTCACGGCCAGTACGTGATAGTTCTCGTCGCCATTGACGTCCTTGGCGTAAATAACGGTCTGGTCGCCTTTCCAGAAGTATTCGGCAATATCGCGCTGATGTTCAGCGGTGACTCGACGAGGCTCACCGACCGGTTCACTGCCTTTCAACTCTTGCACAAAGATATTTTGACGGGCGGGATTGCCATCAATTTTGACGGGCTCCATAAAGCCGATCATGCGCCCCTGGTCCGAAATCCGGAAACCGCTACGCTTGGGATTCTGAAAGAAGTCCCGTATGTCGTACAGTGGGGGAGTGGTGCTAGCGACGTTATCCGGTATCAGGGCGTGGGCGCCCAACGAAAGCAAGAGGGACAAGAGCATAAGCAATAACCTATAAAACAGGGTTATGAGGATCAGACCAAGGACAAGCCTGCGTCAATCCCATTACTATATCGGATGATGGTACCCGGCAAAGCTAAGAGCCCTCTGAAAATAGGGCCAGAATAGCGGGGACAACCCAGGACAAGGACAGGCATGACTTCTTTGACTCGTATCGTTTTTCTGGATAGAGAGACACTGTCAGACAGCGTACAGCTGCCACAGGTTCCCTTTAAGCATGAACTGCAAGTGTACGGACGTACGGCTCCCGATCAAGTGGCCGAACGTATTGCTGATGCCGACATTGTCATCAGCAATAAAGTGGCGCTGCGGCGCGAGCATTTGCAGGCCGCGCCCAACTTGAAAATGATCGCGCTGGCCGCTACCGGTAGCGACAATATCGACCTGGATGCCGCCCGCGAACACCAGATTGTCGTCAGCAATATCCGCGACTATGCCGTACGTAGTGTTCCGGAGCACGTTTTTGCGCTGATCTTTGCCTTGCGTCGCAATATCTGCGCTTACCGCCAGTCTGTCAAAGAAGGCCGCTGGCAAGAAGCCCAACAGTTCTGTTATTTCGACTATCCCATACGCGATCTGGCCGGCTCCACCTTGGGGCTGATCGGTTCGGGCTCCTTGGGGCAAGCCGTTGCCACCATGGGCCGCGCCTTGGGCATGAAAGTCATCTTTGCCCAGCGCCGTGGTCAGACCATCGTCAGTCATGCTGATGACCGCCTGCCTTTCGAGCAAGTTCTGGAGCAGGCGGACATCCTCTCCTTGCATTGCCCGCTGACAGCAGAAACGCAGAACATGCTGGGCATGGCCGAATTCGAGCGTATGGCCCCGCGCCGCCCCTTGCTGATCAATACCGCCCGTGGCGGGCTGATTGACAATCAGGCGCTGGAGCACGCCTTGCGGCAAGGCTGGCTGGGTGGCGCCGGCATTGATGTTTGCACGCCCGAACCGCCACCCGCGGACCATATCCTGATGCGCTTGTTAGACTTGCCCAATTACATTTTGACGCCGCACATAGGCTGGGCCAGTCAGGAAGCCATGCAAGCCCTGGCAAACCAGCTGATCGAAAACATTGCGGCTTTCCACCGTGGCGAAGCACGCCATACGCTGTAGACAATGACTGATTTAAGCTCCTATCAAGCCAATTTTTCCCTGGCCGGCCGGTGCGCTCTGGTGACCGGCTCTTCTGCTGGTCTGGGCCTGGAAATCGCCCGTGCCTACGCCGCCCATGGCGCCCATGTGATTCTGCATGGTCGTAACGCCAGCAAACTCCTGCCGCTTGCCGAGGAACTGAAAGCCGCTGGCGCCCATGTCGATACCTGGGAGTACGATCTGGCCGATCTGGACTCCTTGCCGGGTTCCTACCAAGCCCTATGCCAGCACGTCGGCACGCCCGATATTCTGGTGAACAATGTCGGCGTGCGACTGCGCAGCCGCTTGCAGGACGCCAATTGGGACGATATTGAGCATTTGCTGAATGTGGACCTGCTGGCGACGCTGAAATTGTCCAAATACGCGGCCCAGGCCATGCTGCACGCCCAAACCCAGCAAGGTCGTATTGTGACCTTGACCTCCATTGCAGGCCCGCTGGCCCGTCCGGGTGACGCTATTTACCCCGTCGCCAAGCAGGGACTGGCCGGGATGGTGCGTGCGCTGGCAGTAGAATTTGGCGGGCAGGGCATTACCAGCAACGGCATTGCTCCTGGCACGTTTGCCACAGAAAGCAATGCGGCGCTGGCCCAGGATCCGGTCAAAGGCCCTCTGGTGGTTGGCCGCAATCCCTTGGGACGCTGGGCCAATCCGGATGAAATCCGCGCTGCTGCTGTGTTTCTGGCCTCCCCGGCTGCTTCCTATGTCAATGGCCATATCGTGGTTGTAGACGGCGGATTCTCCATTACTTTCTGATTTTTCCTGATCATGCCGCTACCTCGTCCCATCCGCATCGCGATCAATGGCTATGGCCGCATAGGCCGTTGCTTGCTGCGCGCCATTTACGAATCCCCACAACGTCAGGCGTTTGATGTGGTGGTTATCAACGAGCCCGCCACGATAGCCACCATGGCTTACCTGACGCGCTTTGATTCGACTCATGGCGTATTCCCGGCCCAGGTAGAGCACAACGAACACGAACTGATTGTGGGTGGCAAAGCCATACGGGTTCTGCATGAAACCGACCCCAAAGCCATAGACTGGGCGGCGCTGAATCTGGACATGCTGATCGAGTGCAGTGGCGCCTTTGGCAGCCGCGCCGAGCTGCAACAGTTCCTGGACGCCGGTTGCCCTCGTGTGCTGGTATCAAACCCTGGCAATAGCGCCCAGGATGTGGATTTCACCACCGTGCTGGGCATTAACCATGAGCAGTTGCAAGGCGACGAGCGGATTGTCTCCAATGCGTCCTGCACCACCAATGCCATCATCCCAGTTCTGGCTGAACTGGATAAAACCTTTGGCATACGCCACGCCTTTTTAAGCACGCTGCACTCGGTGATGAACGATCAGCCCATGATCGACGGCTACCACAGCAGCGATCTGGCCCGTACCCGTTCCGCCTTGCAATCCATGATTCCCGTCTCTACCGGATTGGCGAGCGGCGTAGAACGTCTTTTGCCGCAGCTAAAAGGCAAGGTTCAGGCCAAGTCCATACGTGTGCCCATCTTGAACGTGTCGGCCATTGATCTGATGGTCAATCTGGAGCGTGACACCAGCCGGGACGAAATTAACCAGCTATTTCAGAAAGCGGCACAGCAATGGCCTGGTATTCTTGACTACTCCGATCAGGCCCATGCCTCGATCGACTTCAATCACAATCCACACTCTGCCGTGGTGGACGGATCACAAACCCGAACCAATGGGGACGGGCTGGTCAATATGCTGGTCTGGTTTGATAACGAATGGGGGTTTTCCAACCGCATGCTCGATATTGCCTGTGTGTGGGCTGCGCGCTTTTTGCGCCAGCCGTGAACACCCCATTTCCAAACTGAACTGTCTTCCGAATTCTTACAGGAGCCATGATGAGTACGACACGTATTGAACAGGATTCCATGGGAACCATTGAGGTTCCCGCCGACCACTATTGGGGCGCACAGACACAGCGCTCGATTCTGAACTTCCCGATTGGTCGCGACCGCTTCCAGTGGGGCCGCAGCATGATCGAGTCGCTGGGCATCCTGAAAAAATCCACGGCCCTGGCCAACCAGGAACTGGGCGAATTGCCCGACGAGCTAGCCCAGTTGATTGTCAAAGCGGCTGATGAAGTGATTGCAGGCCAGTGGGACACCGAATTCCCGCTGGTAGTGTTCCAGACCGGATCTGGCACGCAAAGCAATATGAACGTGAACGAGGTGATCTCCAACCGCGCCATTGAGCTGGCCGGTGGCGAGAAGGGCAGCAAAAAGCCCGTCCACCCGAATGACCACGTAAATCGCGGCCAGTCGTCTAACGACACGTTCCCGACTGCCATGTACATCGCAGTGGGTCTGGAATGTCAGCGCCGCCTGCGTAAAAACGTGGGCCAGTTGCGCGACACCCTGGCCGCCAAAGCCAAGCAATTCAACAATATTGTGAAAACTGGCCGTACCCACTTGCAAGATGCCACGCCCATCACGCTGGGTCAGGAAATCGGTGCCTGGGTTGCGCAGATTGATTTCGGCCTGCAAACCGTGGACAAGGCACTGGACGGCATTTACCAACTGGCGATTGGCGGCACTGCCGTGGGTACAGGTCTGAATGCCCATCCGCAGTTTGGCGAGCGCACAGCGGCCCATATTGCCAAGATCACAGGTCTGCCATTCCAGGCTGCCGAAAACAAGTTCTTCGCACTGTCGGCCCACGATGCGCTGGTGAACCTGTCCGCCTCCCTGCGTACCCTGTCCGGTGCCTTGATGAAGATGGCTAACGACGTGCGCTGGCTGGCCAGCGGTCCTCGCTGCGGGATTGGCGAACTGCAAATCCCCGAGAACGAGCCCGGTTCCTCCATCATGCCCGGCAAGGTCAACCCGACTCAGTGCGAAGCTCTGACCATGGTAGCCGTGCAGGTCTACGGTAACGACGCTGCTGTCGGCTTTGCCGGCAGCCAAGGCAACTTCCAGCTGAACGTCTACAAACCGGTGATGGTGCATAACGTCCTGGAGAGCATTGCCTTGATCAGCGATGCGTGCCTAGCCTTTGATGAGCATTGCGCCCAGGGCCTGGAGCCTGTCATGGAGAAAATCCAGCACAATCTGGATCAGAACCTGATGCTGGTTACCGCCTTGAACCGCCACATCGGTTACGACAAGGCCGCCTACATTGCCAAGACCGCCCATAAAGAGGGCCTGACCTTACGTGAATCCGCCCTGAAATCGGGCTACCTGACTAACGAACAGTACGATCAGTGGATTGTGCCGTTGGATATGACTCACCCGGGCTAAACCTCAGCCTCGGTTATGCTTGACCGTGTTCGCTCCATCAAGGGAGCGAACACCTAAGAAGACGGCCCTGTGTCTCTATGAAAGAGTAGGGGAGTGTTTCACCCCACCTAGCTGCCTTTCACTGCCCTATGCGTATAAAGAAAATTCTCGGCTTGTCCTCGGCGTTTGCTGCCACCGTGCTGGGCATGGCTGCCGCCATTGCGCCGACGCCGGCCCGGGCACAATCTGAACCTGTTCCTGTTATCAGCGGGCCGGCTGTCTCGGTTGAAATCCTGGCCAGCGGACTGGAACACCCTTGGGCCATGGCTTTTTTGCCCAATAATGCCGGAATTCTCCTTACCGAACGCCCAGGTCGCCTGCGCATTTGGACCAAAGAAAACGGCTTGTCTGAACCCATTACCGGTGTGCCCAAAGTCCACGCGCACTCTCAGGGCGGTTTACTGGATGTGGCTCTGGCCCCGGATTTTTTCCGCAGCCGCCGGATTTATCTGGCTTATGCAGAGCGGCGCGACAAGCAACACTCGGCCACCACCGTAGGCTATGGCGTGCTGTCTTCGGACCTGAAACGTATCGATGCCTTCCGTCCGATTTTCCGCCAGGAACCCGCCTTGTCCACCGGGCAGCACTATGGCGTGCGCATGACCTTTGATCCGGGTGGACGAGACCTGTACATTGCCTTGGGCGAGAACAACCAGCCCGCAACCTCCCAGCAACTGGATCATCTGCAAGGCAAAGTCGTACGTATCCGTCCGGATGGCATGGTCCCACGCGACAACCCCTTTCGCAGTCTGCGCGGTGCCAGGGCGGAGATCTGGAGCTACGGCCACCGTAACCCGCAGGGCATGGCCTGGAACCCCTGGACAAATGAACTCTGGGTCGCTGAACATGGCCCGCAAGGCGGCGATGAGCTGAACCGCATTCAATCGGGCGCCAATTATGGCTGGCCTTTGCGTACCAAGGGTCAAGGCTATGATGGCAAACCCATTCCCAACGCCAGTACCACACTGATTGAGGGCCTGATCGAACCCTTCCACTACTGGTCAGTGTCGCCTGCTATCAGCGGTATGGCTTTCTATAACGACGAGCGCGTCCCGGACTGGCAGCACAGCCTGTTTGTTGGGGCCCTGAAAGAGCAAGCCTTGATTCGTCTGCAATTTGACGAAGAGGACGGCCATATCGTCGGAGAAGAGCGCTTGTTGCAAGACCTGAAGCAGCGTATCCGGGATGTACGCGTCGGGCCGGATGGCGATGTCTATGTGCTGACCGACGAAAACAACGGCCAGCTCCTGCGCATACAAGCCAAGCCCTAATCCCTTAAGCCGGTTTGCGACTGCGTGTCGCCATAAAGCTGGGCAAGTATTTCTCGATCTCAAAGCGCGGGGCGGGGTGCATTTCTTCGATGTAATCGACCAGATGCAAACCTGCCTGCAACTGCCCACCAATCTGCTGCGCCAGGGAGTGCCCAAAAATCAAGGGCTCCATGCGAGCCTGCTTGGCTTGCAGGGCCTCGGTCTCCAGGCTGCTTAAGTCCGAATAAGGGACCGTGAACTTGGGACGGATCAAGCCCTGCTGGGCATAACTGGGATCCCGGTCGGCAATAAACACAGCCGGATTGAAGAAGCTGGACAGCAAATGTCCGCCTGGACGCAAAACGCGGGCGCATTCTTTCCACACCACGCTGATATCAGGCACATACTGGTTAGACACCGGGTGTAAGATCAGATCAAAACTCTCGGACGCAAAGCGCGATAAGTCGCACATATCGCCTTGTTCGATCTGCAAGGACAAGCCGTCACGCTCGGCCACCATACGGTCTTTGTCCAGTTGCCCGGCAGACAGATCAAACACCGTTACCTTAGCCCCGGCTGCGGCCAAAATAGGGGCTTGCTGCCCACCGGCACTGGCCAGGCATAAAACGGATTTACCTTGAATATCACCCAGCCAATCCGCAGGAACAGGCGAGGGCAGCAAATGCACTTGCCATTGCCCACGACGGGCCTGTTCAACCTGCTCGCTGCTGACAGGCAAGGACCAGGGGCTTTCGGTTTGCGCCTGCTTGTCCCAGGCACGGGCATTGTGTTCGAGTAAGTTGGAATCTGGCATAAGGGGCGCGTTTGTAGTTGTGATGGCTGTATTGAACACAGTCATAAAAAAGGCCGTCTCAAGGACGGCCTGCAGAGACTGAACAATCAGCTCAATTACTTGATCAAGGTGACGGGCACATGCACCAGGCTCAGCACCTTGGTTGTAACCGAACCCAGCACCAGGCCGGGTAGGGCGCTCAGACCGCGAGTCCCCATCACAACGTGATCGATTTGGTTATTTTCTACATATTCTTTGATAGTTTGAGCGGCGTTGCCGGCAATAATGCTCTCTTTGACTTTCAAGGGCGATCCAGCCAACACGGAGCGCGCAGGCAAAAGCGCATTGCTGCCTTCATCCTGGTAGTACGCCTGCAACACGTCTTCCGAGAAAAAGCGTTTAACGTTGCCCGACACGATCGGTGTAGGAACAGCCAGTACGTGCAAAGTGGCTTCTGGTTTGCCCGTTAGGATGTCAACCGCTGCTTTCAAAGCGCGCGTGGAAGCATCTGAGCCATCGACAGGAACGAGAACATTAAGCATGAAGACCTCTTGTAGTGTATGAACTGTTTAAGTATGAAGCACTAACTTCTACTAGGACATTACAGAATAAGCGCAGCGACCCGCTTGATCAGCATCAAGACCCACCGCAATTTATGAAAGCTTGTTCTATCATAACCGTATGATCACGATGTGCATGCCACATAGCCCCACTTATGTGCGGAAAAATACAAGTGCGACGCACCTTTCTCGCCCACCGTTCTGGCGCACCAGCCTTTTAATTAGGAGATACCCCTCATGCGAGTAAAGCAGCTACTGGTCTGTACAGCCTTGTTCAGTGCCGGTTTCAGTGCTCAGGCAGCCCAAGCCAGTTTTGAATCGGTCCAGGATGTGTTGACCAGAAACGCTTGCCTGTCCTGCCACACTGTGGACAGGAAAGTGGTCGGTCCTGCCTATAAAGACATTGCTGCCATGCGCAAGAGCGATCCGGCCAATGCTGAGGTGATTGCCCAGCATATTCGTCAAGGTAGCAAGGGGGTTTATGGTCCTTTACCCATGCCTGCAAATCCGGCCATTTCCGATGCGGACATCCAGGTAGTCGTGGACTGGATCATGGCGGGTGCGCCAAAAGAATAAGCAGGGTGTTGGCACACAGGGAAACGGTCATCCAAGGATGGCCGTTTTTATTGGCTGCGCAGGATTGCGATTTTCCGTGCCATCCTACGATCATCATTTTGATAGGAAAAGACAAACGCAGCATCTGCGGTCAACGGCTAGACCACAGAATCCCAAGGCGATAAAAAAGCCTGGGGGCATCAATAGCCAGGCTTTTTTCTACATGATCAGATTGACTTAAAGACTGTCGTCCCGATTCATCTTTTTGGCGTATTGCGCAGGCTGAAAGCTCCAGGCCATGATGGCCACCAATGCCGCCATTGCCGCATGCAACAGCCAGCCTGCCTGAAAGCCATTACTCATTTCACGCAACTGCACGCTGATCATGGGAAAGAGGGCCGCAATCGGAAAGCCACCGCCTTGCATCAAGGCACTCAACGTCCCGGCACGAGCCGCATCCGGAAAATGGTCCAGAGCCACCAACAGCAGCAAAGAAAAACAACCGCCCAGACCGATGCCGATAATAATCGCCCATAAATATGGGGCCATATCGGGCACAAAAGTAAAGGCCAGAAAGCCAACACATTGGCAAGCCAGGGCCAGCCATACCCACATACGGCGGTCTTTGTTCTTGGCCGCCAAGGTGGGCAAACCAAACGCCGCAATCGCTTGCGCCACCGACAAAACCGCCACCAGGCTACCGCTGGATTGCGCTGACCAGCCTCGATCTTGGTAGAACGTCGCTAGCCAAGTCACCAAGGAGGCATAACCCCCGTTGATCAGGCCAAAACACACCATTAAGGTCCAGGTGCGGGGACGAGCCAGCAAAGACAAGGAGGGCGGCGACAAATTCGCGCCCGGCTCCTGGCGTGGCACCACTTTCCACGCAATCCACAAGGCCACACTAATGGGCAAGGCCCAGAATGCCAGGGCGATACGCCAACTATCCGTCAAGGCACTCAGCAAAGGCGTAATCTGCGCGCCCAAAGCACCACCCCCCATCAGGGTGGCCGAGTAAATTCCGGTTACCTGAGCAATATGATGCGGAAACTGCTCTTTGATCAAACCGGGCATCCCAGCCTGCAACAAAGACACCCCAAAACCGCAGATCAGGGCTGTGGCAATCAGGCTGGCTCCATTGGGCACAAACCAGCGCAACACGCAGCCCAGACACAGCAAAAGCAAAGCAGTCATCAGCACGTGACGCAGCGCCAGGACACGCCGCAAAGAGGGCATGCAAAAGGCCCCCAGCCCCATCACCATCATAGGCAGCAAGGTCAACCAGGCCAGGCTGCTCAAAGGCATGTCCAAGCCTTCGGCCACCTGCCTGGCCAAAGTACCGCTGGATGTCAGAAAAGGGCGCAGGTTCAGCCCGACCAAAATGACGAAAGCCAGCCACAAGCCTGGGCTGGCCAATGCGCCCGACCGTGCGGGCGCAGTCTGAGTAAAAGACATAAAATCGTTATTGTTGTTGATGAGAAGAAAAAAATAGAGGGACGAACAGACCAGGCTTAGGGATTCGCCCCGGCCTGCTCCAGAATCTCGGCCATTTCGGTTTGGCTACGTTGGCGCGCCAAACTTAACGGTCGCACACCCTGACGATCCGGCAAGTTCACATCCGCCCCGGCCTTGATCAGCAAGCGCAGCACTTCCTGATGATCTGGCCCCCCATCGGACAGCACGATGGCCTCATGCAGGGCAGTCCAACCCAGATAATTCACGTGATTAGGGTCTACGCCCGCTGCCAGCAGCAAACGTACGATATCGACATAGCCATGTTCAGCGGCTGGGATCAAAGCGGTGCCACCATAACGGTTCACGCTACGCAGATCAGCCCCATTTTTCAGAGTCATGCGTAGAATTTCCAAACGGCCTTGTGCACCGGCAACCAGATAAGGGCTGTCGTGAATGGAGTCAGTCTGGTTCACATCCGCGCCCGCGCGTATCAACTGCTCAGCAATATCCACATGGTTCAACCAGGTCGCACGCAGCAAGGGACTTTGCCCTTGATCATCGCTGACACTGACACTGGCGCGTGCTCGTTTTTCTGACAGAATTTCGCGCACCTTGGCACTATCGCCTTGTTCGACTGCTTCCAGCAAAACGGTTTGCGAGTACACGTTGCCACTTCCTAAGGCCAGGCCCATCAACAGTCCTGCCAACAAGCCTTGAATTGTTGCGCTCATGTACGTTCCCCCTTCATGGCTTTGGCCAAAGGGGCCAAACGTCTATAAATAGCATAGTTAGGTTTTGATCAATAGCGCGTCACGGCCATAGCACTTATATTTTTAGGGATAAGCCTGACCGGCCGCTGCGACATCCAGCTCCGGTTGCGACATCAATCGGTCCAGTTCACTGCGTAAATAGTTCAAAAACACACGAGTTTTTTGTGGCATCAGGCGGGATGGCAATAGCGCCAGAATGGGGAAAGGCGCAAACTCCCAATCAGGCAAAACACGCTCCAGTTGCGCACAATCCGGATCCAGACGGCGCTCCAGCAAGGATGCGGCGGTAATTCCCAAATCATGCACAGCCAGCTTGCGCATCATGATGGCGTTATTCACAGTGATAGCCCCTTCCACAACAGCGTCATAACGCTCTTGATTCGGGCCGCGCAGGGACCAGATACGATCCGCACGAGCAGGGCGGGCGCAGATACACGTGTGTCCTTCCAACTCTGAAGGGTGTTTGGGCCGCCCTTTGCGATCCAGATAATTGCGGGTTGCATACAGCCCCAATCGAATCTGTCCCAACATGGTGGCGACCGCGCTGGAGTCGGGCTGGGCACCCACGCGAATGACGCAATCGTAATTGTCCGACTGCAAATCAATAGGCCGAATCGTCAAATCAAACTCCAGCTCGATATCGGGGTACTGCTGATTGAAGCCTCGGATAATGGACGGCATCAGCACAATGCTGAAGCTAGCCGGCATGGAAACGCGCAAGCGGCCTTTGGGGGTTTGGGCCACATCCAGCAACTGCTCGTGGGCCAGCCGGGCCTGTTCAACTACGGCCAGGCAACGCTCGAAATACACTTGCCCGGCATCGGTCACATCCACATTGCGGGTGCTGCGTTTTAGCAAAGCCACCCCCACTTCTTTTTCCAGTTCACGGATACGGCGTGACACCGTGGAGACGGGCATTCCCAAGGCCTGGGCAGCGCGACTAAAGTGGCGAGCGCGGGCCACTTCCACGAAGATCGCGATGTCGTTGAGCAAAGGGCCGGCGATAATGGTACTCATTTGGATTGTTCCATGAATGGAAATACATTTGCAATATTAAGGGTTTTTACTAGGTTTAGAAAGGCTCATACTCCATCTAACGATTCGCTAAACACCACAGCGAACGACCGAAAAACACACCATAGATATTTGGAGTAAATAATGAAAAGCATCACACGCGCAACTATCGCCAGCCTGATTCTGGGTGCTACCGCTTTGAGCGGCACCGCCATGGCAGCCACCAACAACGTCGCCACCGGTGAAAACCTGAACTACCCAACGATTCAATCGACCGACGCTCCTTTGAGCCGTCAGCAAGTGGTTCAGGAACTGGCTACCGCTCAAGAGCAAGGCTACGTTAGCGCGGGTTCCATGAGCGATTACCCACGTATTGATACCCGCTCCGAACTGAGCCGTGATCAAGTTGCAGCTCAAGCCAACGACTGGAACAACAACAACGGCTCCTTCGTTGCTTACTAAGCTGAATGATCGCTAGTTAGTCGTCGCTTCCCCCTTAAAACGCCTCTTCGGAGGCGTTTTTTTTACCGCCGGGCCGTCCTAAAGCACGGTGCCCCCGATAAAAACGCTCCCTTGGGGATGAGCCGGGACACACAGTAGCCCATTACGGACTGCTGTGCGCCAGACGAATCCGAGCGGCATGCAGGCCGCGAGGTGGAGCGCAAGCCGAAGGCGCAGCGTGGGGGCATTTTTTACCGCCGGGCCGTCCCAAGGTAAAAACGCCCCCTCGGGGATGAGCCGGGACACACAGTAGTCCATTGCGGACTGCTGTGCGCCAGACGAATCCGAGCGGCATGCAGGCCGCGAGGTGGGACGTAAGCCGAAGGCGCAGCGTGGGGGCATTTTTTACCGCCGGGCCGCCCCAAGGTAAAAACGCCCCCTCGGGGGGGCAGCAAGCCGAAGGCGCAGCGTGGGGGCTTTTATTATCACGTCTTGACCTTCCCATCGGGTCAAGCCCTAAAGTGGCTCCATTGACGATTCATTGAAGGGTGATTTCGATGACAACAAGCGCTTCAAACAAGGGCTCACGCCTGACTTTAGACGTAGAAGGCATGACTTGCGCCTCCTGCGTGAGTCGGGTTGAAAAGATTATTGGCAAAGTGCCAGGAGTGCAATCGGCCCAGGTCAACCTGGCCACCAACAAAGCCACCGTGGACTACGACGGGGCTGCCCCCATCCAAGCGATTATGCAGGCAGTGGAAAAGGGTGGTTACAAAGTTTCCCAACAAGACATCGTTTTGGATGTCCAGGACATGACCTGCGCTTCTTGCGTAGGTCGGGTGGAAAAAGCCCTGCTGAAAGTGCCCGGTGTACAAAAAGCCTCGGTCAATCTGGCTACCGCCAAAGCCCACGTCCAGGTCGTGCAAGGCGTAAAAGCTGCCGACCTGATTCAGGCCGTAAGCAAAGCCGGTTATCCCGCCAGCCTGGCTCAGGCCGCCGCCACAAACGACCAGTTCGAACGAGCCGAGCAAAGCTACGAAACCCTGCGCAAGCGTTTCTGGCTCGCTCTGGTTCTGGCCTTACCTGTTTTCATTCTGGAAATGGGCGGCCATATGGTGCCTGCCTTTCATCATTGGGTGGCCAGCACCATCGGCACACAAAATAGTTGGTTGATCCAGTTTGTTCTCACCACGCTGGTCTTGCTATTTCCTGGGCGAGAGTTCTATACCAAAGGAATTCCTGTTCTGCTGCGTGGCGGCCCGGATATGAACTCGCTGGTGGCGGTGGGGACGTTGGCAGCGTACAGCTTCTCGCTGGTTGCAACCTTTGTTCCCCAGTGGCTGCCTGCCGAATCCGTTTACGTTTACTTCGAAGCCGCCGCTGTCATCGTGGCCCTGATTTTGCTCGGGCGCGTCATGGAGGCCCGCGCCAAAGGCCGTACTTCTGAAGCCATTCAGCGCTTGCTCAGCCTGCAACCACCTACCGCCCGTGTACGTCGTGACGGACAGGAAGTCGAACTGCCTTTAGCCGATCTGCATACCGGCGATATCGTCCTGGTTCGTCCCGGCGAGCGTATTCCGGTTGACGGTGATGTGGTGGCCGGTCAAAGCTATGTGGACGAATCCATGGTGACGGGCGAATCGATTGCCGTCTCCAAATCCCTGGGCGATAAGGTCATCGGTGGTACGGTAAACCAAAAAGGTTCGCTGGAATTTGAAGCTACCGCCGTAGGGCAGGACACCGTACTGGCCAATATTGTCTCTATGGTTGAGCAGGCCCAAGGCTCCAAGCTGCCGATTCAGGCCGTGGTCGACAAAATCACGCTGTGGTTTGTGCCTGCCGTCATGACACTGGCCGTCTTGACCGCCATTGTGTGGCTGATTTTTGGCCCATCGCCCGCACTGAGCTTTGCGCTGGTCAATGCCGTGGCCGTGCTGATTATTGCGTGCCCTTGCGCCATGGGTCTGGCCACACCAACCTCCATCATGGTGGGAACAGGTCGTGCTGCACAGGCAGGTGTGCTATTTCGTAAAGGGGACTCTCTGCAAGCACTGCGCGATGTGAAAGTCGTGGCCGTGGATAAAACCGGCACCTTGACCAAAGGCGCGCCCGAGCTGACCGATTTTGTGTGCGCCTCGGGTGAAAACCAGGATCAGACTTTGGCTGCCATTGCCGCTTTGGAGAATTACTCCGAACACCCGATTGCTCAAGCCATCGTCAGCGCCGCCAAGGACAAGCATGTCACGCTACCCAAAGCCGAGCAATTCGAGTCCCTGACCGGCTTGGGCGTCACGGCTCAAATCGGAGCCGATCAATGGCATGTCGGTGCAGACCGCTTGATGACTCAATTAGGTGCAGACCTGTCTGCCTTTACGGAGCAAGCCCAGACGCTGGCCCAGGAAGGCAAGACGCCCATGTATGCCGCTCGCAACAAGCAGGTTATTGCCTTGCTGGCTGTGGCTGATCCGATCAAGGAAACCACCCCGCGCGCCATTGAGCAGTTGCATGCCCGTGGCATCAAAGTAGTCATGATTACCGGGGATAACCGCCACACGGCCCATGCCATTGCCCGCCGCTTGAATATTGATGAAGTGGTGGCTGAAGTCATGCCTGAAGGCAAAGTCCAGGCTGTCCAGGCCTTGCGCGAAACCCATCAACATCTGGCCTATGTCGGTGACGGGATTAACGACGCACCCGCGCTGGCCGTGGCCGACGTGGGGATTGCCATTGGCACCGGCACGGATATTGCCATTGAAGCGGCTGATGTGGTTTTGATGTCGGGGGACATGCAAGGCGTAGTCACCGCGATTGCCTTGTCCCACGCCACCATGCGCAATATCCGTCAAAACCTGTTCTGGGCCTTTGCCTACAACGTGGCGCTGATTCCCGTTGCCGCCGGTGTGCTGTATCCCTTTAACGGCACCTTGCTCTCGCCCATGTTTGCCGCAGGCGCCATGGCCTTGTCCAGCGTCTTTGTCGTTAGCAATGCCTTGCGTTTGCGTCGTGTGAAGCTGGATTAAGATCTTCTCAAAACACGTAGTACCGCAGGTCTTTAAAACCCGTTGTTTTAACAACGGGTTTTTTTCTTCTCTCTTCTCTCTCAGAGCAGAAACATGCCGCCACGGATGGGCGGCATGTTTATCGGGCAAAACAATATCGCCACACTCACGCTCCGACCTGTACTGATAATCAGGCTTTCAGCGTATAGCGCAAAATCTCGACGATCTGCTCGGGTGTGGTCGCCCAGGCCTGCGCACTGGCATCCACTTCTTTCAATGGGTGGATGATGTCCTCGGCATGCAAAGTCACATAGGGTTTGCCCAAGGCGGCACAGAAGCCAGCATCAAAAGCAGCATTCCACTGCTTGTACTTGTCCCCAAAACGCACCACGACCAGATCCGCCTGCTCAATCAGGGTTCTGGTACGGATGGCATTGATTTTGGAAGACTTGTGATCACGCCAAAAACCTTCGCTGGCCGGCCCTAGGTGATCGCCTGCGGCATCGCTGGCATCATGATCGGTGACCGGGCTGGTAAAGGTGATATCCAGTCCAACGGCCTTTGCGCCTTGGGCAATCTGCTCGCGCCAATCCGTGTGAATTTCGCCAGACAGATAAACGGTGTAAGTCATTACGCACTCCATAAAGAAAAGCCGGACGCCTCTTCAACAGGCGCCCGGCGCATTCAAACCCGTCAAACAGGCGGCTCGTACCTCTGGATACGGCTCCTTGATTAGCGAATCGGAATGGCGACAGGGCGCAAGGGAGCGGCGTCACCACCACGGATCTTGAGCGGGCCACCGATAAAGGCGAACTCATAGACCTTGTCCTTGGATAACTCATCCAACGCAATCAGCTCGATAATCGGTACACCTTGCTGTGCCAGCAGGTACGTATGCAAAGGCACGTAGTCGTCGGGCACTTCGGAAGGGAAGGTCTCAAAGCTCAAGTTGTCTGCACCCACAATCATGGCGCCGCCTTCTTCCACCAGATAGCGAGCGGCATCCAACCCCATGCCGGGAGGCGCATTCATATAGGCTTGGGGGTCGTTAAAGAGCTTCATGCGCCCAGTACGGATCAGGACAATATCACCTTCTTTCAGCACCGTTTTTTGGCGGGCCAGGGCATCCTTCAAGTCCTGACGCGTGATGCGGTATTGGTCAGGCAGCATGTCTACGCCTTTGGCGGCGGCCACATCAATCAAGACACCACGGGCAATCAAGGGCGGGAATTTTTCGATACCCGTGCGGTTCCAGCCACGGTCACCCAGATGCTCATCAGCCTTGAAGCCATTCCAGATCTTTCCATGAATTCCGAAATGATTCAGGGCATCGATATGTGTCCCCGTATGGCTGTACATGGAAAAGGCCGTGCCCGTATAGCTACGCACCGCGTTCATGTCCTTGCCAACACCCATCGGGTCATCCACTTCAGTCCCACGAGGGGTGTGCGTCATCCAGAACTGATAGTGCGGGTCACCCGCATCCTGCCAGCTAGGCATGCCCAGGTAGTAATCAGTCGCCAAGTCATAGACTTTGCTGCCATCCAGGCGGGACAAAATGGCCGCCCGGGAAGCAGGGGTGATCAGATTCAGGCGGCCAATTTCATCATCCGGTCCCCACGGGCTGATGCCTACTTCCTGAGCACTAAGAGACGGGGTGTTGCTCGCTTGGTGGGGGGAATGGGCCAGGGAGACGCTCATGCTGCTTGCGCCAACCAACAATAAACCGAGAAGACGGTGAGAGAAACGAATCGACATGGGATGTCCTTAGAGGGAACGTAAGTAAGAAAGAGGGGAGGGCCGCGTTTACAGCAAGGCGAGCAAACGGGTTTTGAGCATGTCGGCAGGCTGGGTCTGCAAGCGAGCAAGCTCCTGGCCTGTCTCGCGCGATGACACCAGGACGGTGGGGATGGACTGGATACCCATCCTGGCGGCTTGAGTGCGATCGGTTTGAACCCGCTGATGAGCAATATCGCTATCCATGGCGCTCAAAAAGGCTTCACCACCAAAACCTTGAGCCACGGCAATCGCCAGCAGGGTGTCCATATCGCCGATATTGCGGCTCTCTACCAGATGCGCGCGCTGCACGGCATCAAAGTAGTCCCAATGACCTTGCTCACCAGCCAGCAGATAGGCCGCCTGACAAGCCAAGGCGGACGGCATACCGTGGGGATACTCGAAGCTCTGTGCCTGCATGCCCTCGATATTGATGGACTGGGTATCGTCGTGTTGAGCGCAGGCGGCCCAATGCCCCAGGATTTCACGTTTGGCGCGCTCCATGGAGCCGAAGGCCCGCAGCATTTGCTCACGACTGTCTTGCAGAACAAAGGTATGGTGGCGGACCTGGATGCCCAGGTCAGCAGCCACTTGCCGCAGACGTGGCGACATGACATAACACCATCCACAGACGGCATCATGGAAGAAATCAATAATTAAGGGGGAGACCAGCGGCTGAGTCGTGTCAGGGTGTGTTTGATCGTGCATTGTGATGTCCTTGTAAGATGGACATCACAATAGCGTTCCCCGGAGCGGAGAATAAGCACGTGGCGGTGCAGACAGTTTTTACTCCGGGTTCAGAAAGGCCTGTTTACCGGGCTTTGGACATGGCATCGGGCAGTTGAGCGGCCAGATAATCCACGAAGGCTTTGACCTTGGGTTGCAAGTGTCGGTTGGTCGGATACACGGCATAAATATGCCGTGGCTCATTCACGAACTCGGGCAAAACGCGTTGCAACTGCCCGCTGGCAATGGCCGGATCTGCCAGGAAGGAAGGCAGGGCACCAATACCCAAACCTGCAATCAGAAAGTCGCGCAGCATTAGGCTGTTATTTACCTGACTATGCTCACCTGAAAACAGCAAGGCCGTACTGCCAGGAGCCGGCGTGTTAGGGGCACTGTCAAAATCACTATCAAAAACAATGCCTTGGGTATGCGCCAGGCTGTAGCTGATCATTTTGTGATGACGTAAATCCTGCAGAGTCTGGGGTTGACCATGGAGCTTCAGATAAGCGGGGGCCGCGCAAAGCTTTTGCTCGATGGTGGCCAGACGACGGGCAATCAGGGTGGAATCATCCAGGCTGGTGCGCAAACGCACCGACACATCAAAACCATGCGCAACCGCGTCCACAATCCGGTCTTCCATGACCAGCTCCAGCTTCAGGTCCGGATACTTGTGCAGAAAATCCGTAATCAAGGGCGACAGAACACTAAGCGCAAAGGACAGGGGCGCATTGACGCGCAAGGTACCCGCCACGCGCTGAGATTGCTGTTTGACCGAGCGCTCCAAGGCGTCCAGCTCATCCAGTAACCGACAGCATTCGGCATAGTAACTGCGGCCGGTTTCCGTCAGACTCATGCTGCGTGTGGTGCGCTGGATCAAGACCGTGTCCAGATGCGCCTCCAGGCTCCGCAATTGCTTGCTCAAGCCGGCTGCCGATATCCCCAAGTCCTCGGCGGCCTTGGCCAACCCGCCCAACTCCACAATGCGCCGGAAAGTGCGCATGACATTAAACGTGTCCATAAGGGATAGGTGCTCCAACAATCATCTATAGCAGGGCTTGGGTCGGACGTGCTCCTTGGAACTGGCGCACCGCCACGTCAGGAGACGTATCCTACCGCATTGCTGCTGGCGTTTAACATCTGATTTTCCAGCCTCCGCTCAGGCGAAAGCCCTTATTTCCAACCCAAACTATGAGATTGCTCCAGCGCCCGGTGACGTTGATCATCATCGGTATGCAGATAGATATTGGTCGTGGCAATGGACTCATGGCCCAGGGTGTCACGGATGATGCGTAAATCCACGCCTTGATCAGCCAGATGAGAGCCTGCTGAATGGCGCAGCCAGTGTGCCGAAGCCTGCTCCAGAATGCGGGCCTGAGATTCCTGGTCTGGATGCAAATTCCGCAAACGGTCAGCACTGCCTTGAAAAACCTGTTTGACCAGTACATGCGCCATGGCCCGCGTCAGATGTTTGTCACTGGCGCCAGCCGACATTAATAAAGGATAGGGCTCCAAGGCCTGCGGGGCACCCTGCAGAGCATGCGCTTGCCGATAGCGCATCAACTCACTAAACAGCTCCTGCGTCAAAGGCACACGACGCCATTTATCGCCTTTGCCGTGGATATGCAGCCACCACTGGGCTGTCGCTCCCGCATCGGCACGTTCTTGAACATCGGCCATACGTGCCTGAACCAGTTCGGAAATACGCAAGGCACCACCATAAAGGATAGAGAAAAGCCAGCGTACACGCGCCTTGTAGCGCAACTCGCTCTGCGTATCTTCGGGCAAAGCCTGAATGTAATCCTGCACCCAACGCCATTGCAGCCGGCTCAAATATCGCTGCTGGGAGGCAGTGGTTTTCTTTTGTCGACGACCTTGATGCGACAAGGCCAAAGGATTGCCCGCCAAATACCCCGCCTGCACCAGCCAGCTAAATAAAGAGTTCAGGATCAGTACAGCCTGATTCCGGCTGCTTTCAGACAAAGGCCCGGCAAAGGGCCGCCACGCCGCATGGTGACGGGCGGGGCGGGCGCGTCCTTGAACCACCCAACGATGAGCTGGTTGAGGGTCTGCCAAAAACAAACGATAGGCCAGGATGTCTTCCAGACTAAGCGAGGACAGATCCTTGCGACGCTCCAAGACGGCCCACAACAAAAGCCGCTCCGCCTCCTTGCGATAGTTCGCATAGGTGCGAGGGCTATCTATATAGCGCGCCAACCAGGCTCGCAACGCCTCTATATCTGTTTGCGCCTCAATCTGCGCCCGCCCACCGATAGAACGGTTTGCGCCTTGCCGCCCATCAAAACGGGCCAGTAATTGAGCAATATCGTCCGATCCCAGTTCTGTTGAGGGCGACGTGTTGACTATTTCCATGGATAAGCAGAAAAACAGAGGCGTTAAGAGAGCAGAGAAGGGTTTTCAAACCCGTCCCTGTGCAATCCGGCCTTCTTAAGGCCATATATTTGACATTATAGAGATAATGTCAAATTATAGAATTCAATTTGTTGATAATTTTATATATTACGTTGTATTATTAATTAAATTATCAACAAAGGTGGAAAAATGGAGCAAAACCAGCCCAATGAGGGCCAAATCTTGGCTGATGTGGCCCAATTACGCGATCGCTTCAGCCATACGCAGACTTTGTACAAAGAAGTGGCTGCGCTCCTGTTTTTTCGCTATGGCGTCACGCCTACGGCCAACAAGCTGTACCAATTGGTGCGTAAAGGCAGCATGAGTGCTCCAGCCCAGGCTCTCCAGACGTTCTGGGAAGATTTGCGGGACAAAAGCCGGGTTCGGCTGGATATGGCTGATATGCCAGAAGAATTGCAAAGCCTGACGGGAGACCTGCTGGGCCGCATCTGGCAAGAAGCCATGGGGCACTCGAAACAGCAAATGCAGCATTACCAAACCCAGGCTGATGAACGCGTCGCACAGGCTCAAGCCCTAACCCAGGAAGCACAACAGGCACTGGAAGTAGAGCAGGGCGCCTTAAAAACGGCTCAAGCCAACATAGAACGCTTGAAAGAAGCACTACAGACAGCCGGTCAGGAGCAAGCGGCTCTGAAACAAGACTTGCTGCACGCCAAACAACGCCAAAACGAGCTGGAAACCGAAAAGCAGTTGGTTCAACAAGAGCTGCGCCGCCAAAGCGAACAGTTCACCCAGGATTTGGAGCGGCTGCAAAAAGCCATTGAGCTGACCGAGGAGCGCGCCCAGGCCAACGAGCGCCGTGCCTTGTTGGAAATCGACAAGGAACGCTCCATTCAAACGCGACTACGTCAACAAATAGAAGAGGCCGAGCACGCGAACAAAACCCAGCGTCAGGCTCACGAACAAGAGCTGAACCAGCAGCAGGATCAAATGCAGAAGCTGCGCCAGGAGCTGGGGCAAGAGCAGGGCGAGTGTCGTGCCATGCAAGCAGCTCTGGATATCAGCCATAACTTGGCCAAAGAGATGCAGGGACAACTACAAATGCTGCGCACACGTACAGCCTTGCTGGAGCGAGAAAATGAAGAAGCACGCAAGAAAGCCCAACTGCTCAGCCAGCAACTGGAGCAAGCTCAGGCCCAGCCAGTGCGGCCCGTACGCTTAAAGCGGCGCTTGATCAAGAACGATCCTGAACAATGAAGAGCCCATTCAGCAGCCTATGCCAGCATGCACTAGGATAGGCTTGGCGCGCTTTCAATCACCGAAAAAGGTGTCGGCAGATTTAGCGGGATTTCAATCAAAAATCAGGCAAAGCCCAGCCCAGCCTTGAATGAACGAGCAGCCGAACCGAAGGCAAGGACAGTTCATCGTCTTCCTCATGCTTTGAAGCCCTTCGTCCTCCTGCTTCGAATGCCATCATGAATGGACCACTGCGTGTAACGGTCTGTTTTAGCGCAAACGACCAATAGCAGCCTCGTGCTAAGCTTTTACCCATGCTGCGCGCACCCATTTCATCTCGCAAAACCATAGGCTGGCTTTTAGTAGTCAGCCTTATTGTTTTGTTTGCCAGCATCGGCCTGGGTACCAGCTTTGCCGCGCACGCCACGACTCAGAACGCGGCTCACAGCACCGTTCAAGGGCACCACGCCTCGCCGGGGCAATCTCACCATAGCGCTCCCAACCATTGCAGCACCCCGCAAAAAAGTGGCTGCTGCGCGTGTCTTGCGACACTGATTCCACCGCCTGAAGCGATTGTCTTGCAGCCCGCTTTCCCTCCCGTTCCTTTGCACCAAGACTACCTCTCCCGGTTCATTGGCCCCGCCCAGCCACCTCCGCGCTCGTCCTGATCATCTCGTTCTAATTACCGCCCCAAGCCTAACAAGCCTGTGCTCACTAGGCGTGGGCAGCGCATGTATATTGATGATTAATAGGGATAAACCCATGAAACGACGCGATTTTTTCAAACTCACCTTAGGTGCCAGCCTCTTGAGCAGCCTGCCTATACGAAGCTGGGCACAGGGCATGATGGAGCACCACGGATCCATGCCCGCAGATATGCCCGGTCACGACATGATGGCTCGGCAAGGCTTGATGCCGGTCGAAAAGATGCCGGCAGGTCAGGCACTGCAAGCTCTACCAGTGCTGAAAAACAGTAGTCAGAAAAAAGGGCTGTTTCAGGCGAAAATTACTGCGGCCGCCCACCAACGTGTGCTCGCCGATGGCAAAACCACCGAGCTTTGGCTATACAACGGCCAGGCTCCCGGCCCACTCATCGAGCTGTACGAAGGCGATCAAGTCGAAATCGAGTTTGAAAACCAGCTGGATCAAGCCACTACGATTCACTGGCACGGCTTGCCCGTACCCTCGGATCAGGACGGGAACCCACAGGACGCGGTCTTACCAGGACAAAGCCGCTACTACCGCTTTACTTTGCCCAAAGGTTGCGCCGGCACCTACTGGTATCACCCGCATCCGCATGGAAAAAGTGGTGAGCAAGTCGCGCATGGACTGGGCGGGACAATTATTGTTCGCTCTTCCAAAGACCCATTGAAGGACTATGCGGAACAACATTGGGCGATCAGCGATTTGCGGTTGGACATCAATGGCCATATACCGGCCAACACCGGCCCGGATTGGATGAATGGCAGGGAAGGGCAGTTCGTGCTGTTGAATGCTCAACGCCAGCCGCGCATCCAGACCAGCACAGCAGAACGTATTCGCGTCTGGAACTCCTGCTCCACCCGTTATTTAAGACTGCACATCCCCGGCGCCCAGCTGATTCAAGTTGGTACAGATGGTGGGTTGCTGGAACAGCCTTTGGCCGCCGCAGAGTCTATTTTGCTGGCACCGGCTGAACGGGTGGAGTTCTTTATCCAAGCGGAAAAAAACCTGGAAAGCAGCTTGCAAGCCCTGTATTACGACAGGCAAAAAATGATGATCAAGGAAAAACCCGAGACCTTGACGCTGGCAGGGCTGACAATCCGCCATCAGGAAATCGACCTGCCCGAGCAGCTACGGACAATTCCGGCGATTCCTGCTGCCGCCAGTACCGCAAAAGTGGTGTTCAGCGAAGTCATGCCCATGAGCCACGACATGCCATCCGGGCACGGCTCTGGCATGGCGGCCTCGCCCGGAATGAACCATCAGGGCATGGGGGGCATGGACCAGGAAACCATGATGCCCGGCATGGCAGCCATGCGCTCCATGTTCCGCATCAACAATCAGGTCTACGACATGAACCGTATCGACCTGCGTTGCCCGACAGGGCAGTGGCAGTACTGGGATGTCATCAACGACTCCCATATGGATCATCCTTTCCATCTGCACGGAACGCAGTTTCAGGTTCTGGCACGTCAAACCGGCAACAGGTCCGTCCCGGAGCCATTCCGTGCCTGGCGAGATACCGTCAATCTGCGCCCCAACGAGACCGTCCGACTGGCATTCCGACAGGAATTACCAGGCCTGCGCATGTTTCATTGCCACATTCTGGAGCATGAGGACCTGGGCATGATGGCGCAGCTAATGGTGGAATAAGGCTTAACGTTGAAGTTTTGAAAACGTCCGCTCCGCAAGGCTGTGTACCAGCGGGGCGGACAAAGCCGTCCTGCTTGAAAAAAACCCGGCGTCGCCTGCATTACAATACCGCTTTTGAATTTCTCATTTTCAGCGGAGCACGCGCCATGAGCCTGTTGGGCACCCCTTTATCGTCGTCGTCGGACAAAATCATGCTCTTGGGCTCGGGAGAGCTGGGCAAGGAAGTGCTGATTGCGCTGCAACGCTTGGGGGTAGAAACCATCGCGGTAGACCGCTACGAGAACGCACCCGGCCAGCAAGTGGCCCATCATTCGCGCACCATTACCATGAGCGACGCCGAGCAACTGCGCGCCCTGATCGAACAAGAAAAGCCCACCCTGGTCGTGCCCGAGATTGAAGCTATTGCTACCGGCGTGCTGGAAGAGCTGGAAGCCCAAGGCAAGGTGCGCGTCATACCAACCGCCCGTGCCGCTCGCCTGACCATGGACCGCGAAGGCATTCGCCGTCTGGCTGCTGAAACACTGGACGTTCCCACCAGCCCCTACCAATTTTGCGAATCGCTGGCAGAACTGCAAGCCGCTATCGACGATAAGATCGGCTACCCCTGCGTGGTCAAACCCTTGATGAGCAGCTCGGGCAAAGGTCAAAGCAAGATCAGCGGGCCTGATGACGTCGCCAAAGCCTGGGAGTACGCCATGGCCGGCGGCCGCGTTAGCCAATGCCGCGTCATTGTGGAAGGCTTTATTGATTTCGACTACGAAATCACTTTGCTGACCGTCCGTGCCGTCGGTGCAGACGGCCAGATCGAAACCCAGTTCTGCGACCCCATTGGCCACAAGCAAGTAGATGGCGACTACGTAGAGAGCTGGCAGCCTCAGCCCATGAGCCCCAAAGCCCTGCAAGGCGCACGCGATATCGCCCAGGCGGTCACCCAGAACCTGGGTGGCCAAGGCTTGTTTGGCGTAGAGCTGTTTGTGAAGGGCGATGAGGTATGGTTCAGCGAAGTCAGCCCCCGCCCACACGACACGGGCATGGTCACCATGGCTACTCAATGGCAGTCCGAATTTGAGCTGCATGCACGCGCGATTCTGGGCCTGCCAGTCAATACGGCCTTGCGCATGCCCGGCGCCAGCGCCGTGATTTACGGTGGCGTAGATGCGAAAGACGTAGACTTCCTGAATGTGGCCCAAGCCCTGCGCATCCCGCAAACCGATATCCGTCTTTTCGGCAAACCCGAGAGCTTTGAAAAACGCCGCATGGGTGTTGCCCTGGCAGCAGACACTGACCTGGAAACGGCCCGCGCCAACGCTCGCCAAGCCGCTGCCACCGTCAAAGTCCAAGCCCGCTAAAACAAGGCGTTTTCCACCATGCCCATCATCATCTTCCTGCTGTTCATAGGGATTATTGCGGCGCTGGTCTATGGTGGAATGCAGCTCTTTAACCTGGTCAGCGCCAGTGCTGGTGCCATCGCCGCTATCTTGAGCCTGTTGATAGCGGCGGCCATTCTGGTGGCTCCCTTTATGGTATGGCGACGCCGTTATCTGGCCATCCACGGTAAAAAACAACAAGGCCAGCGCATTGTAGAACTGGCTTTACCCGATGGCTCGATACGCCTGGATGCCTTGCAAAAGCGTGGTCAGATTCAAACCGGGCAGGGGGCACGTGCCTTTATTTTTGCGGATATTGAAGCAGTAGAGCCACAGGGCAGGGGGCTGACACTTATATTGCGTAATCCCACCCAACGCTGGGAGATTCAAACCAGCCACTTTGCTGAGGCCAAACGCTGGCACAAGATCCTGAACCTGGCTGCAAAACAGGATTTATAGGGCCAGCATCAGTCCTGCAGCACATAAAAAGCACCCGCAGGTGCTTTTTTGTTTGTTTTTTGTTTGGTTATTTTGGCAAGATAGCCAAGCGAATACATCAATAGCGGGCTGCCGTCCTTAGACTTGCTCACTAACTTGATCCGACAAGGCCGGCTCATTGAGGCTGATCATGTGCTCATCCAAAGACTCCAGCGTTTCCACAACGGTACGCAGCACCTGAATACGCGCCGCTTTTTTGTCCTTGCTAGGCACAATATGCCAAGGCGCCATGTGAGTATCAGTCTGGGCAAACATCTCCTGAGCCGCACGTTGATACGCCGTCCATTTCTCGCGATTACGCCAATCCTCTTCCGTAATCTTGTAAGCCTTAAAGGGCGTTTCCTCGCGGGCCTTGAAGCGCTTTAGCTGCTCATCCTTATCAATATCCAGCCAGAACTTGATCACCGCCGTGCCGTTGGCCAACAATTGCGCCTCAAACTCATTGATTTCCTCGTAGGAACGATGCCAGGCAGCGCGGGAGATCAGCTTCTCCACTCGTTCCACCAGCACACGACCATACCAGGAGCGATCAAAAATGGAGATTTCTCCCAGACGCGGCAACTTGCGCCAGAAACGCCATAGATACGGACGTGCCCGTTCCACCGCGTTAGGAGCGGAAATAGGGAAGATATCGTACATCCGCACATCCAAGGCTTCAGTCAAACGGCGAATAGTGCCGCCTTTACCGGCCGCATCGCGTCCCTCAAAGACCAGTACCAAAGAATGTTTGCGGAAGGCTTTGCTACGTACCGCGCAGGACAAACGGCCTTGCCAATGCAAAAGCTCGGCATCGTAATCCAACACAGGCTCCACGGGAGGAGGGGACTGCAAGCTGGCAGTCGGCACATTCAAACGAAACGGGAACGCATACGGCTCTTTAACTTGTCGCGGGACAATGGGTTTATCCAAAGCCTGCAACACGACTTTTGCCAAGGACACATCACGCAAGTTCTGATCTGCGCTGGGGATCACCACCCAGGGAGCGTAATTTCTGTGGGTCAGATTAATGGTTTGTGTGGCCGCATTGCGCAATTGCTTGAATTTCTTGTGAACCTTCAAGTCTGCCTTGCTAACACGCCAAGCCGTATTTGGGTCAGCCATCAAGGTCGTACAGCGGGTCAACTGAGCTTGAGCGGAGAGGTGGAACCATAGTTTCAACACCTGCACGCCTTGATAGGCCAGTTGCGCTTCAAAACGATTGATCAAATGGGTGTATAGGGCGATCTTGGTCGGGTCCGGTTTTTTGCGGCCCAGCTCTGTCATCAAAGGGGCATACCAGGAACCAAACACCAAACCCGTCTGACCACGAACCGGCAGCCGATTCCAATAACGCCACATTAAAGGCCGCATGGCTTCCTCTTCATTGAGCGCACCAAAAGCCAAGGTGTGTACGTAGCGAGGATCCAACCAACTGTTCAAGGTATTGATCGCAGAGCCTTTTCCCACACCATCCATCCCGGCTACCACGATCAGCAAGGTTTGATCTGCTTTTTGCAGACGCTCGTACTGCTTTAGCAGCAGCGCTTCGCGCAGCGCGTCAATCTGCGTCTTGGCTACGTCATCACTCAAGCTGGGATCGCGTTCGGCAAACTGTAGTACATGGCCCATCGTGCTTCGCTCCGTTTCACATAGCTCGTCACTATAACCATGCAAGGGGAGACTTAACTACCTTGGGGGGAAATAATCTGCAGAAAAACAGTAGCCAGGACGAGCGTGGTAGCGATTCTTTAGAGGTAGATACAAAGCACTGCTATTTAGTGACTTTACATAATATACATTATGCGTTAATTATTAGCGAAATAAACAAGAGGTCTTTATTTGTCCCACACAGCAATCTCGCAGGACGTTCAACCAGCTTATCTTCAAGCAAAAAGGCACTCAATACAGTCGGAATCAGGCCACTTGTCTTTGCCTCTGTGAACTCGACTTGCGCTCAGGATCTCCTCACTGAAAAAGCCCTATAGAGTCGGCATTACTTGGCCTGTCTGCTAGAGACCGGCTAAGTGCTCAGTGGCTGAGGCTTATTTTATAGACGCACTTAAGCAACATGCGTTTTTAAAAGATAGCTTGGGCACTAATTAAGAAAAACAATCTGGACGTGGTGTCAACCTGGCAAGGGCCACCCACATGTTGGGCTCTGAACCGTGTGTGTAAAGCGCAAGACCAGGCGTGCGCGACATCGCTGACGAGTCTGGGCATTGCCGGACCAACGCCATTCTATCGGGACCGCCGCCCTGCTCCGGTCTATCCTGCAGCGCAGACCTCCTCGTCGATAGCCGTGTTTTCTGCACGATTTGACGTGCGTTGAGCCCCCGAAATCCTCGAAAATCCGATAACAGCCAATTAGCGCACGCCTCGTTTGATCTGGGTGTTGCCACAACCGCGTAATAAATCAGAGGCCTAATTAGTTTTGTTACAAGCCGACGCGGCCCGCGGCATGCCTTGTGTTCGCGCGGCCAAGCTTGATGGGTTCCTCATAGCGGTATTGGGGATCAGGTTTCCTTCCCAGTTAAACCAAAAATAAACGCCTGCAAACCAGAATGAAGCCTTTTGTTGCATCACTCGTACATTTACTAACGCAGAGTGCAGTCGGCAGGGATGGAAAACAAGATGGGAATGCAGACGGGGATCTCGAGACAGGGTCCCAACCGAATTGAACTCTATTGTTTAGGAACCTTTCGTTTGTTGATCGACGGGCAGGACCGCAGTCACCTGTTAAGTTATGACAAGGTCAAACTGCTGCTCGCTCTTCTGGTGCTGGCGCAGGGTCAGGCGATAGCACGAGTCAGGCTGGCCGATATGCTCTGGCCCGAGAGCGACCCCGAGCAGGGGCGCGCCCGGGTGCGCCATGCATTGTATGTGTTACGTCAGGCATTGGCCCCCTTGTCCAAGGTGCTGCGTAGCTCCACGGCAAGCCTAACACTGGAGTCCGACACGGTCTGGAGTGACGTTCTGTACATAGGCAGCTCCACGGCGACCGAGCTGGACGAGGCGCGCAACAAACTAAGCTTGTATCAAGGCCATTTCCTGGACGGCCTTAAACTGCCCAGTAGTGACAGTTTGATGAACTGGCACAACAACTGGAATGCACGCCTAGACATCGAGCTGGCGCAATGCCGACACCATCTGATCAAGGCCTTGATGGCCAGCGAACAGCAGCAAGCAGCCTTGGCTTATGCCAAGACCTGGGTCAATCTTTGGCCCGAGGATGAATCCTGCCATCGCTTACTAATCCGACTTCTGGTGCAGGACAATGATCATGACGCGGCCATGCTGGCCTATCAACAATGCTGCGATGTGCTGCAACAGCGTCTGGGTGTACTACCTGATGCACAGACGCGCGCCTTGTTGTGCACCGGCGCAAACGCGGCACCCGCCTTACACGGACCGTCCGATCCCGACGGCTACCACTTTCGGGCCATGGCCACGGTGGCCATTGCCATAGGCTGGCGCCCCAACCCGGACAGCAGCGACGATCCCATGGAGACAGATTACGAAACCAGGACCTTTCTCCTGCGCGAAACGCATGAGCGTGTGGTGCGCCATGCTCGCGAACACGGGGCTTGGATAGAGCAGGAGCATAACGCCACCTTGCTGGCACATTTCGGCTACCCTGCCATCAATGAGCGTCCTGTGGCCCCTGCTTTGACGCTGGCGCGCACGCTAACCGGTCTCAACCGGCCAGCCCAAGTCAGTCTCGGCCTGGCCGTTCATGCCGATGTACTGCCCATTGATCCGACCACGCCCATCAATGCACACCATTTGCTCTGCCCATCAGTCATTTCCCTGGCCTGGCAAGCGGACAACGGTGCTGTCTTGCTCAGCAGTCAGGCGGCTGCACGCCTGTCGTCCTGGTCTCTGGAGTCCTTGCCATCGGGCAAAGAAGCGTCCTCATACCAGCTACGTCTGAGCGAAACCGCTACCGATACCGGCCGCATTCACGGCCGGCTGCGCGAATTCGACATTCTGCTTCAATATTGGAGCGGTCGTCTTAGCGCGGCGCCACGCATGCTGTTGCTGCATGGCGATACAGGAATGGGCAAAACCAAGCTACTGCGTTCGCTGCAGGACTATGTGCGCAATGTGGAAGGTGCCGTCGTGGCGCTGCAGACCCAGGAAAACGACGTACGCAGCCCTTACGCGCCGGTACTGCGCTGGCTGCAAAAAGAGCTGCGATATGTCACACCGGATACGCCCAACACCCGTAGCAGCGAACAGGAGGCGCAGCTACATCAACGATTAATGGCCCAGTACGACCTGAGCCTTGCGCAGGCCGATACTCTGCATCAGACCCTGATTGAACCGTCAACACTTAGCCAGAGCGCGGTGCGCGAACAAACACAACACGCCTTGCTTGCCCTGCTGCACGCACTTTGTCGGAACCAGACCTTGTTGCTGACCTGGGAGGACCTGCATTGGTGCGATGCCGCCAGCCTACAATTGTTGCAGCGTCTGCTGGCAGGCGAGGAGCGGCTGCGCATTGTGGCTACCTCACGCCAGACCTTGCCTGAGTCCTGGCCTGTCCTGCCCTTGCGTATTGGCGCACTCGCTCACCAGGACTTGAATGAACTGATCAGTCAGCGCAGCCGCTCCATCAAGCTGCCCCGCGACATTCGCACGCACGTCATCGAGCGCAGTGAAGGCAGCCCCATGCTGGCACGCGAACTGCTGCACTTATATCAGCTCGGTCAGGATCTGACCCTGGTGCCACGCTTGCTAGATCAGTGCGCCGCGCATTTGCGCCGCCTGACCCCACTACAACGCGAACTGGCCTACCTGGCTGCCCTGCTGCCCGATATTGACGAGTGCGTCGCCAGCCGCTTGCTGGAGCAACCCCAATCGACCATCCGCGCCACCTTACAGATACTGGAGCAGCATGAATGGTTGATACCCACCAAGCAATCCCACTGGCGCTGCCCCGATATACTGGGCAACTGTCTGCGCCACCTCATTATCCGTCCCGAGCGCGAACGGCTCGGACGACGGCTGGCCGAACATATGGTCGAGCATAATCACGCGCCATCGGCTATTGCCACCCTGCTGGGACAGGTTCGCTACCAAGACACGGTCCAGTGGTGGCAACGCGCCATTGAGCACGCACTCGAACACGGTCAGTTACAGGAAGCCGAGCGCTGCCTGTCGCAGGCCCTACGCAGTCGGCGCTTTATCGCCGATCCCACTGTACATTCACAAACCAGTTTTGCACTGCACCTGACCAAGGCCTCCTTGAGCACCGCCGCCACCGGCCCGGCCTCTCCCCGTTCGGTAGAAGCCTTCGAGCAGGTCAACGAGCTGCGGGACCCCGAACAGCCCCTGACCTTGCTGGCCAGCCTATGGGGCGAATGGTTGACCCGCCACAATCGGGGGCAACTGGACGCCTCCTTGCCGATTGCCGAAAAAGTACTGCGCCTGTCCCAGGATCAACTCAACGAGGCCTGGCAAGGCTGGGCCTGGTACGCATTGGCCCAGCATCGCCTGTGGCGTGGCGATCCGGCACAGGCAGAAGCGTTGCTGGTGCGGGCCCTGCCGTTGATCGGCATGTCGGCCGAACCCCAGGATGCCCAGGCCCTGCCATCCCAGAAGCCCTCGCAGGCGCTGGCCTATACCTCGCTGGGATTGTGTCAGGCCTTGCAAGGCCATTTTTCCACTGGTTTGCAAAATGCCCGCCACGCCATCACCCTGGCCAGCTACCACCACCATCCTTTGGCGGGCGCCATTGCCTCCCGGTTACATCTGATGCGTATTTACTATCTGGCAGGAAATCTGCAGGAAATGGCTCAGGAGAGTTTGGCATTGACTGGAACGCAGTCACCGGCCAAGCCCGATACGGTCTGGATTGCACTGGCGCAGATGCATCAATTACTACCCGCTGTGCTACAGACCCGCAACGCGGACCTGATTGAGCCCATGCAGGCCGCGATCGAACGTATACGCATGGATATGCCTGTTGCTGTGGAAGGACAACTGTGCATGCTGGCTCGCGCCCTGCTTAGCCTGGCGCGCGACGACGCCGCGTTTGCCGTATTGGCCGAAGCCGAACAGATCAGCGAACAACACGGTTCCGTGCTGATGCTTCCAGAAATACAGTGTCTGCGCGGCGATATCTGGCTACAGCGCCAATGCCCGGACCTGGCCAGCCAACACTGGCAGCAGGCCCGGGAAAGCATGGACCAGCATGGGCTGCTGGCCTACCAGCACTGGCTTAACGATCGCCAGGCACTAATTCCGGGTTGACCCGCAAGGCCTGGGCAATCTGCCCGGCCACGATGCGGGCTTGTTCGCGGCTGTCATAAACCGGGCTTTGCACCCGGTACAGATCTTTGCGTCCCGGACGAGGCAAGGGAATCTGCACGGCGTCAATCCCCAGCGCATCCAATTGCTCCACGGCAGCGCGGGGATCGGCAAACACCCCCACCTGAACACGCCAGCCCTGCTGCGACCGCTCCTGAGCCGGCGTCGCTAATGAGGCCGCCACTTGCTCGGGCGCAGGTTTGGCGGCCCGTTTTGAAGCGGGCTGAACAGCCTGCTTTTGCGGTGCCGGTGCAGTCGGGGCCGAATCGGGCGGCAATGGTCCCTCCTCCTGAAACACCGTTACTGGCGAACGCCAGCACTGGGTCACAATGCGCTCGGGCACCAGATCCTGCGTCCAGCTCGGTTGCGCCATCGGACTGCTCACGCCGGACTGCGCCTCGCGCAGGGTCAGCAATTGCTCGTTGATCTGAGCCTGTCGGGCCTGAATGCGATGCAACTGGTTCACGTTATCCACCAGATTACGTTGCCCCTGCAAACGCCAGTTCAAGACCAGCCACTGTACGCCGGCATCGATCAGACGCTCTTCTTGCTGCGGGAAGTCGCTGGCCTGGAAACGGTGCTCACCACTGCTGAACTCGTGCAAAAAGTCGATAAAGCCTTCTGCGCCCGGATAGACCCGCTCCAGCACAAAGCCTGGAAACTGAATCTGCAGCACTGCATCACCACACTGCCCCTGTGCCCATGCAAAGGTAGCCCTGGAGGGGAAGTTGAAGTTATCCAGCCGCGTCACACCGCTGGCACATTGCAAACTCAGGCGGGTGCGTTGAGGCAATTGACGCGCCCCGGTGTTGAGCAGCGGCGGCTCGGCATCGATCACAACGGCCGCGGCCAAGGACTGAACCGCTTTGGCCTGTTTATCCAGCTCAGCCAGCTCCTGCTGCAAGGTTTCGATCTGGCTACCGCGCACACGCGCCGCCTGTTCATCGTGCAGGCGCGTTTCGGCATGCGCCACCTGCCGCGCCTGAACGGCGTTCGCGTAGGCATAGAACTGCCCACTAAGCGGCATGCTCTGCCCCAGCGCACTGCGCGGTCCGTAACTTTGCGCATCACGGCTCACAAAGTAGCGCAAATCACCCTGCAAGAACTGAGGCACGGTGCCACGATCACCGTACAACAGTTCATAGGCCAGGACGGGACTGCGCACACCCTGTACCACACTCAAGACCGAAGCGGCCCATTGATCCTGCAAACCGCAGGCGGTGCGCCGGGCGGTGTAATCCAGCACCAAGGCCAGCGGACCACGCATCAGAGTCCACACGGCATCCTCACGGGCTGTATCGCGCTGCAACTGGGTGCGCAAGTCATCCAGACTGTGTTGGGCATCGTGCAGCAACGACTCTTGCACTTGCGGGTCCTGTCCAAACCCCCAGGTCTGGCGTGCCAGTTCCTGCGCGCTGCCCGGCCCCTGCAACAAGCGCTTGATCGCATCGGCAAGTTGAGTCTGATAGGCACGCAACGGCGCAATGCCCGCCAGACTGGCGCTGACGCCCTGCACGCTTTGTGTCAACGACTCCCCCTGCTGCACCGAGCGCAGCCCCACATGCCCCAGTGCATTGACGCGTTGAGCCTGATCCAGCCAGCCTGCCAGACCCTCCTGGGCGGGGGCCTGACGGGCGGCCAGACGCAGTTGCTGCAACGTCAGCATGCTAGCCACCCAAGCCGGGCGTTCTCCGGCAGGCACCTGCTGAAACAGCCCATCGACCGCTTCAAAAAGACGGGCATAGGGATCAGCCACTGAAAACAGACTGCTGATGGCGCCATCCCAATCCGATTCGGTCTGCAAATAAAAACGGGCATCGTTAAAGCGCACAATGAAGCGATACCAGGCGTCGTAGGACAGTTGCCGGAAACCCTGTTCCAGCACATCACTTTGCCCCATCCAGAAACTGCGCTCACCCGAGGCTTCGGCCAGCTCCTGGACAAAACCCGAGATCGCTGCCGTACCGGTCTGCGTCAAACCGGCAGCGATCACAGGCGCCCTAGCATCGGGCCGGACACTCCAGAAATCCGCCAGCGTAATCGGGCGGATGCTGTTTTGAAAATCCGCCCAGGCCAGCAACCAGGAGGGCGAGCGAGCACGCAAGCCCAACTGGCGCAGCGCAGCCTGCAACGCATCCAGCTCCCCTTGCAGTTGAACCCGCTCGGGGGACCAGCGCAGATAATCCACATATTGTTGACCAAGCAGCACACCCGTCTGCAGACCGACTTGCCGGGAGGCCGAGTCGCCATACAAGGTCGCCAGCTCCATGCCCGGCAAAGGCCGACCTTCAAGCGGGCTGCCGCGTAACTGGCCGGCCACCAGATTGATGCGACGCACCAAATACTGACTCCAGGCAGCCACTTCTGTCTCGCTGCCGCTACGACTGACGCGTGGCAGATCCTGCACAATCAATGGGTCCAGAAACGCCTGCAGGATTTCGCGCCGGAACGCATCCACAAAACGTTGCTGGTAAAACTGCTGTACCTGGCGCACATGGCCCTGAAACGGCAACCAGGCCTGGATGCCGTGATTGGCGCTGTCCAGCCTGCCAATGGCACTGCGCCAGATATTGAGCGACTGCACATCTTCGTCCAGCGCACCCTTTTGCATGCGTGTTTCGAGCTGCTGCAACGGTTGGGCCGCAAAGGCTTGCAAACTCGAGCGGGCACGTTCACTGGAGTAAAACAAGCCGCCTGCCAGCGCACCACACAAGAGCAGCCAGGCCAGAACCAGAGAATGACGCAACACACGGCGCCAGGGCGACCAGCGGTCGAAGACTTGCCAGCCATACCGGCAAGACGGCAGGATGCGATCGAGCACGTCGCGGGCAAAGGCAATGCCTTCACGAGTTTGATGCGGAGTGCGCACCTGCCAGTACAGGCCACGCAATAAAGGGGTGGCCGAATACGGCGTGGCCTCGAAAGCCGGGGCCAGCAAGTCTTGCAGGATGGCTTGTTGTGCCGCGATACGTTCGGGCAATTCAAACACCGGCGCAGGCTGCACTCCATGCTGACCGAGTACAATCCGCAATTGCGCCATTCGTCGCCCCACGGACTCGAACGCCTGCGCCAGAAACTGCAGCGAGCCCTGCTCGGCCCCTTGTCCGCCCACCATATAGCCCAGCGCCTGATCGTAGACCTCGGGCGGCAATTGCTGCAGCCAGGCAGACAGACCGGGAACCTTCTCGCCCCCTTGCAACATCAGCCAGACAGGAATGCGCGCCTGAAAAACACGCGCCAAGGCATCATGGCGAGCCCGCATCTGCTTGCCCGCCGCCTGCAACTGTTCCTGATTGGCCTGCAATAGCCAGGACAAGTCGATATTGAAAACCAAGCCGTTAAGCGGCTCGCGTCGGCGCGTGCGCATCAGTTGGTGCAACAGACGCGACCATGCCGCTTCTTGGGCCGTGTGCTCATCCGCGCCGAGCACCGGCCCAGCCCACACCATGACACTGGCTTTCATGAAAAACCAGCCCACGCCCTGATCCAGGCCTGGCCCCGCTGCGGGCAGCGATTGCACCGCGAGCCGGGCATAATCGTCCTGAGTCTGGCAAGGTCCAACATCCAGGCTCAGCATCCAGGGCAAGGCATACAACGATGAACGCCGTCCCCCCAGTCGTGCCTGACGCAGCACCTGCAAGCCGGCTCCCCATTGGGCGTCAAACGCGGCATGCTGGCTGCCCACCACACGCGGCATGTCGCGCGCCAGACGCCGGCGCAAACGCCACGCCAGCCAGCGCCGACGCAGCCCCGCGGCCAGCCAGATCAGCAATAGTGCGACCAGCACCAGCGTTGGCAAGGCCCACAGCGGCCAGCCCTTGTGCATCACATACAACCAGGCCAGCCCCGTTAGCACGAGCAGCAGCGCCAAGAAGCCCAGCACACGCAAACTTCGTTTCAACATATCAATGGTCCATCAACAAAGCGCTGGCCAGATTGGCCAGTGAGTGATCCAGATACAGATACAGCACCAGCACCAGCAGCAAGGGTGCCAGCAGCAGCGTCACCGTGTATCCACTGGGCCGCCCCGTCAATCGCCCGGCTGGCCGCGGGGGCGTGGCCTGTCCGGTACCCGACTGCGGAAACAGCGCCTGTCCCGCCGCAAAACCCGGCATGCCCTGCTCATGACGTATCTGCTCGAGCAACTGCACTCGCCAGGACTCAAACTCACCGGGCGCGCGCGCCGCATATTCACCCTGGAATCCGGCAACCAGCACCAGGCCGTACACCTCACGCACCTGCGTGGCATTCTCGGGCAGAGCCTGCAGCCGTTGATAAAACTCGCTGCCAGCGCGCGTGGTGGCAAAGTAATGACGCTGCAACGGCGTCAAACGCCAGTGTCCGGCTCCGGGCCAGGGACTGGTCATGGCCGCCTCGTCAATCCAGGCCACAATGGCAAACAGGGCGGCGCCGACCTCGGCCTGTTCATAGCCGCGCTCACGGGCGCGCGCGCAGGCCTGATCCAGCGCCTCGATCAACGCCGCACCGCTTTGGGCTGAATCGGCTTCCTGAGAAAAGTGAGTACGCGCCTGACGCATGACCGTCAAAAAGAAAGAAGCCAGGCTACTGTCCTGTATCACGGGCATCGCGCTCACCATTTGCTGACAATCAGTTCAATCTGCAGGTTCTCGGGCGCGCCCAGCGCAACCAAGGACACTGCGCGTGTCTGCTCCAGTGCCGCCCAGCCCGGCGACATGGGATCGATGTAGCAGTACAAGGCTCCCGGACGACGAGGAATGCCGCGTGGCGGTTCGGCCAGTTTGAGCAGCTCGACCCCTCCCAGCGAATGGGTCACCATCAATTCAACCTGATCGGGAGCACACAGCTTGAAGTCGCCCGCCAGCGATTGCAAACGCTCTTGCTGCTCGACTCCGGCATAGGCCACCAGGTGATAGCGTTGCCGAGCGGCAAAAAACGCGTCCGGCAGCTCAGCCTCGTACAAGCCTGCGCTGGCGCCAACAGGCTGCAAACGGATCAGCAATTCAGGAGCCGCAACAATTTCATTGAGCAAGGCGCTGATCAGGGTGCTCATGGCGTGAAACCCCGCTGCCAGATCTTCGTGCTGATACGGCGGGGCCAGCACCTTGCCGTCCCGGGTCTCGCCCATCATGTCGTAGCGTTCCGAGAACGTGGACAGCTCGCCGACCAACTGCCGCAACAAGCCGTAGACCTGCCAGGGATGCGTCTGCGGGGCCTCCAGCACATGATTGAGCATGGGGCCATAACGATTGAGCACCTGCAAAGCCACCAGCAAGCTCAGGTGGTTACCGTCCAGATCCTCCGTCCTGCCCAAGCCGCCAGGTTTAAAGACTTCCAGCTGCCGTGCGCGTCCGGTCAGCTCGTCGCGGATGCGTCGTATCGTCTCGATCAGCCAGGGACTGGCCGACAAATTCAGGCTGGGGGGGATGTACTGGCGCTGCAAGCGCGCCTGATCCCCGTCCTGCTCCAGCCGCGCCACAGCCAGCAGTTCATAGTGACCCAGCTGAGGCAATTCCTCGTCCCAGAACACGCGCAAGACGTAATTCATCAAGTCCAGTTGCCCCTCAGGGCCCTGCGCGTAATCATCCGCCACCGTGACCGGATCGGCAGCCGCCACCATGCGCGTGCTCACCGTCTGAGCCTGGCCCGGATCGTCAACCACACTCACATTGGCCTGGCCAGGCATCATGCGCCGCAGTCCAAGGTACACCGTACGGCCAGTGGCCAGATCCGCCAGTTCAAAACCGCGCGACTCAATCACGGCATTGCCGGGATACTGAATGAAACTGCCGTCGCGCAGCCGCGCTGTTAAGGCCAGCACCCTGAAATCCAGCGTCTGCAATGCCGCCTCGTCCAACTCCAGTTGCAGCACACCCCATGGGTACGGCTGAGTCTGGGCCATGAATAAAGCCAGACGCTGGTAGAACAGATTGTCGTTATGCTGGAAATGCTGGGGCTGCAAAAACAGACCCTGGTGCCAGAAGATCGGTTGCAAAGGATGAACGCTCATGAAATCTCTATGGGTGTTGGTGACCGACGGGCCAGGGGCCCGCTGCCGGCAAGGTGGCCGGGGGCGGAATGACAGTATCAGTCTGACTCTCGATGATGGCTTGCGGGCCCAGCCGCAGACGAATGCGCAACGGCTCGGGCCGGGCCTCGTACTCACGGAACATCAGGCCATGGCTGTCAAGCTTGGCGCCAAACTGATAAAGACGGGTGCTGCGGGCGGGGTCCAGGTGCTGATAGCCCAGCGCGACGGCGACGTAACGGGCCTTGTCCATGCGTGCCAGCCGGATGCGCCGCTTGACGCCCGGCTCGATAAAAATACGATCCAGACTGAGCAAACCCGTCGGCGCGCTATCGGCCATCAACAGACTGGAGAGCTGATCGGGCCTGCTTGAATACGGCTCAAACACTGAGGGTTCGACCATCTGCGCCACCACCATCAGCACCGTATGCGCCTGCCCTCCCCAGGTGTTCAACTGTGGGTCGGCATTGACCTCCAGCACCAGCGCATCACGCTCGTACTCCCACTGCAGATCCTTCAAGGCCTCGTCCTTGGACTTGGTCTTGAACATGCCGCAGCCGGTCAACACCAGTGCGGCCAGCAAGACCAGCGCGGCGCGGCGACCCATACGAACACTATGACTGTGCCTCATCCTCAGCTCCCCACCATCACCGTACTTTGACTAGGGCTGATCACCGTCCCGACCGAATTGACCGGCATGCCGTTGTGGCCCGTCATGCAGCCCATCCGCACAGCCGGTTTGCCACCCACCATCACCGTCATGCTGCCGTTCATGAACTGCACTTCACCTTTGATTCGATTGCTGGCTACGCCGCCGACGGTGCCAACCTCATCACCGCTGCTCATCATGATTTTGCTGGCCTGATTCAAAGCCGGCATATTGACCACCAGCACATTGCGCACCAAGCCCGAGGGCTGGGCCATCTGCGTCGTCGCCAGATTGGGAAAAGGCGTAGGCACGGGACCGGCCGGAGTCGGCACCTTGCACACATCGGGAATTGCATTGGCCTGCGCCCCGCCATTGTTGAGCATGAACATAAATAAAAATCTCCTTGGCAATACCGGGCCTAGCCCAGATGCACCTGCTGGCCGTCCACGACCACACGTTGGGCGCCACGCAGCTCAGCGCTGCGGGCCCGCACACGCCAATCCCGCTCGATGACCAGCCGCTGAGAGGCAGCCGCATAGTCATCGTGTCCCGCCACACGCGTAACGCGCTGACCAGCATGTAGCTGGCTCTGGCCATCGACCTGCTGACGCTGGCCGCTATACTCCTGCCGCTGTGCAAAATAGCTGTGCAGGGACTGTCCGGCCAGATGCACGTTCCGGGCCTGTAACAGATACTGTTCCGCCTGTAGCGCCACATCCGCCCCTTGCAGCACTACGGCCTGCGCCGCTTGCAAATGCAAACCGCCACCAGCCTGGACACGGACGCTGCCAGCACTGCGCACCACGGTATCAGCGGGCAGCTGCAGCTGCGCCGTCTGACCGGAGCGCTCCAACACCGCCAGAATGTAGGCCTGCCGCCCATCGAACGTCAGCAAGACCAGATCGCCTACTTGTGGCTGCAACAGGCAGGAGGCTGCCAGCGGCGCAAAGCAACAGCCCATCGTGCCAAGCACGCCCCAGCGCTGGCCGGCCTGGACATAGACTTTGGCCGGCACGGTTTGCCACTGAGCGATCTGCGAGGGCTCCTGCGCGATGGACGGCTGCTCAGAACTTGAACTCAGACAAGACATCTGCATCTCCTTTTTATAGAGCCGACAAAGTCCAGCGCGCGTCGGCACACCAGCGCTCGGCCTGCAGGCGTGGGATATCGTCACCCTGCAGGTCTTGCTTGTCACAGCCATCCCAGCACACCTGATGCAGATCGGCTCCGTGTACGCGCATGCCTTTGGCCTGCGCGCTGCTCAGATCAGCCCCTTGCAAACGCGCATAGCTCACATCGGCATATTCCAGACAGGCGCCCGACAGGCAGAGCCCCTGCGCATGCGTATGCCCCAGTCTGGCCTGTGCCAGATGAGCTCCGCGCGCACTGGCCTGCGGCAAGCGTGCATAATTGAATATGGCCCCCTCCAGACGGGCCCCGTCCAGGCAGGCTCCATCCAGCGTGCTGTAAGCCAGCGACAGAAACGGAGCCACAATCTGCGACAGGTCGGCTCGCTCCAGATCACAATGCTCAAACGCACATTGTTCGAAACGGCCTTGTGCCAGATGCGCGTGCGCCAGACTGGTGCGACGCACCTGAACCTGAAACCACTGCGCGGCCACCGCCTGCAAGCCAGCCGCCTCACAATCCATCCATAAGGCCGGCCCGATTTGCTCGGGCAGGCGCAAGCCCCTCAGATCGCAGTGTTGCCAGGTCACGCCGTGCATGAGTGCCTGACTAGCCTGCACCTGGCTCAAATTGCACTGCAGCCACCAGCCATCGTCCAAAGAGGCCGCGCTCAAATCCGCGCCGCTGAAATCGCAGCGCTCAAAGTGCGCCCGGCTCAGTGCGGCCCCGCTCAAGCGCGCCCCCTGGAACTGGCAGTCGACCAGCACCGCATCCGATAAATCACAGGCGCTCAGATCGGCACCGCGCAGGTTCAATCCGTCCGCCCGCAAACCGTCGAATTTCAAACCACTATATTGACCGCCGGACAAATCCAGATCTCGAATTGGGCCCTGTTCGATCAGGGCCAGCAACTGCTCTGCACTCAAACTCATCGTGATTTACCTCCTTGTGTGTGTCGGGCCCAGTCAGGCAAATGGCCTAGCAGCGCCCCTTCCAAGTCCACGCTACGCACTGTGGCACTGCCCAGTTGCGCTCCATACAGATTGGCTCCACGCCAATCGGTTTGGTCAATCAAGGCGTAATCAAACGCCGCATCCAGAAAATTGGCGCCGGGCCAGCGCGCTCCTGTCCAATTCACTTCTTTGAAAATGCTTCGTGCAGCTTGCACCTGCCAGCCCGTCGCAGCGCGTAAATCGCAGATCTGTAAAAAAGCATCGCTCAGATCAGCCTGGTCGAAGCGGCTGCCGCGCAAGTCACTGTCCTGCAAACTGGCCCCCCGCATATCGGCAGACCGCATATCGGCCTCACGCAAGATGCAGCCACTGTCCAAGCGCACATCGGCCATCTGCGCGCCCACCCAGTCCACATCGTGGCCCTGCGCGCCGGAAAAAGTGGCGCCCCGTAATACCGCTTGCGAGAAACACGCCCGATCCAGCGTGCATTGCGACAGATCAGCGCCATCCAACTGTGCGGCATGCCAATTACTGCCTGCCAGACGGCAACTCGTCATTCCCAGGCGCTCGGCCTGTGCCTGGGCAAAGCCGCCACCTTCCAGCGAACAGTTTTCCCATTGCCCAGCAGCCAGTCGGGCCGCGCTCAGAACAACGCCCTGCAAATCACAGTTCTGTAAACGAGCACCGGTCAGATTCAATGCATCGATCCTTTTGCCCGCCAGAATGCATGCTTCCAACACGGCGCCGCTCAGATCGGCCCCGTCGAGCTCCACACCCCGCAGATCCAGCCCCATCAGATGACACCCGCGCAGGCTATGGCCCGCCTGTCGGTGGGCATGAAATTGCTCCAGCGTGTCGATAAACTGCTGCGGTGCTCCTTGAGCAGCCAACCCAGCCTGCAACACGGCCAGCTCGGCAGCCAGACTGTCCAGACGCTGATCCATTTCGGCCAACTCAGCGTGCAGGCTGGTCCCTTGCTCCTCCAAGGCATCAAAGGCGGAAGGCGGCACATCGGCCCAACCGGCCTTGGCAGCCTGTATCTCGGCCAGCATGTCCACCGGTCCGGAGGTCGAGGGGGCGCGAGGTAATTGCGCCAGCGCCAGCAAGGGCTTTTCATCCAGCTCCAGACGCGTGGCCACGTCCTTGACCTGCGCCAGCAACTGGTCCTGTCCCTGTTGCAAGGCATGTTCGATGCTTTGCAGCGGATCGCTATCCTCGGCCTTTTCGCTCAGAACCAGAGCGGCCAAAGGCGCAATGCGCGGCAAGGAAACCGGGCTATACGGAGCCAGACGTTCTTCCATATCCGCAATCCAGGCATTGCCCTGCGCTCGACCTTGCTCCAGGCTGTCCTGCAACTGGGCCAGGATCTGCGGGTCCGCCTGCGACGCGTCGGCCATCTGCGGCAGGTCGCTCAACGGCTCCATCTCTTTGTCCTGCGGTGTTTCGTGCGCCATACCCTGCGCACCAGCGGCTGCATGCAGCGCTGTCCAACGTGCCTGCAGATCAGGCAGGCTGCCAGCCGGCTCGTGCGCGTACTCGGTAAAGACTGCCGCAGCGGCAACATCGGCCGCATCGGCACGCTGGACCGGGATGCTGGCCCGATACAGCATCAGGACACGTTCATCTTGAGGAAACAGCCACACCGTATCCAGATCAAGGACCGCCTCCTCAATCCGTTCACTCCCTTTTCTGCGCAGCAGCAAACGGGGGCGCAGGCCTGGCAGGCGGCCCGACACTTCCGGTCGTTGCGGATGCATCCCCTGCACACGCCAGGACTCCGTGCCTTGCCAGTAACCATCCCGTACCTGATCCTGAGGAAAAGCATCGAACAATCGCGGATCAGTATCATCAGGCAGCCAGGGAAAGCGCTCTTTCTCCCAGCGTTCATCCACCGTCCCCACCCAACGCATGCGTGAGCCAGCGCCAGCGGGCAGACGCGTCAATATCGCCGGCCCCCATCGGTCAGCCGGCGAAAGCACCGGCGTATCCGGATGTTCGGTATGAGGCAGCAAGACACCCTGCGCCTGCTCCGGGTCTTTCAACCACCCGCAACCGTATGGGTTTTCGTTGTAGCCTGCGCCACCATACGCCTGGCGCAAGGTCAAGGGCAGCGACTGAAACGGCTCGGCAGCACTGGCACGCCAACCTGCCAGCGTGTGTTGCCAGCGACGCGTGCCATGCACATGGAGGGTTTTTTGCAAGTGGCCCAATTGGACCTGGACCGCCATGGCCGTCGTGTGCTGCCCAGGGGGCGCCCAGGCCTGTCCCGCTACGCCATAACTGCCCCGTGTCTTTTTCAAACCCGCATCAAAGGCCTCATCCGGAAAATGCGCCAGCAACCACGGCCAGGCCTGGGCTTCGGGCAGGCATCCGCCCGCTTGCCAGACATAGCCCAAGGTCACCACCCAGCGCGCTTGCCCTGCCTGGGCATGGTAGGCCTGCATCAGCAGCACATCATCGGGTTTGTCGATATCCATAGGGGCAATGTTCCTAATTGAGCTTCACAATGCCGTTGGCCTTGATATTGACCGAGGCCGTGCCATTGATGCGTACGTTCTGGCCGGCCACATCAATCATGGGAGCCTTCATGTAAACCACCGTGTCTTTCACCTTGAGCTGCCCCGTCATGGACATGGATTCCAGAATCACACCGGCATTACCCGCTTTAATCACGACCTGAGCCTTGCTGATCTTGATCTTGGAGATCAGGACTTCCCAGGACAGCAAAGACGTGGGCGCTCCAGTTACGGTGGCATTGCCAGCGACCAGCGTATCGATTCCTCCGGTTCCCACGACATACTTGATTGTGCGGCTGGTCAGCGAGTAGGCATTGGCCACCGTAATGGACTGCTTGCCATAGGTGCCCTCCATATCCACCACCTTGGTGCTTTGACTGCGCACCACCCGTTTCTCGGCCCCCAGGATGATCTTCTTCTCATCGCCTTTGGTAATGCGGCTCTGATCGCTCAACTCGACTTTGGTGTAGTCGCGCAGATCCAGCTCCTTGGAGCCGCTATACTTGATCCCCACGCTATAGCCCACGGTAATGCTGCTTTTGAGCGAGGCTGAGGCACTGACTTCCGCGCCCAGCGACGTGGATATCTTGATGGGATTGACATTCAGCAGCGAAATATCCAGCACCTTTTCCGGTGCCTTGAGGTAGGACAGATCAACCCAGCCATCGGTCCCTTCCTTGACCTTCTTGGCCGATTGATTGATCTCATCCATCAGTTCTTTGAACTTTTCGCTGGACGTTTTTTCCTTCTTTGCCTCCGTCGTATCCTTCTTGTCTCCGGTATCCTCGCCCGCTGCCTCCCCTTCTTTTTTGGGTTCCTCAGATACGGACTTGCCTTGCTCGAGCCTGTCCAAAGCGCTATCTAGTTTGGCCAGCAGGGCTTGCAACTGCTTTAAGGCCCCATCCAGATCAGGCTGCCCGCCTGCCGTGGCCTGCGCATTCTTTTGCAGTTGGGCCAACATCTGCGCCAACAGCGCCCGTTTGGCCTCCAGGGCTTTCATCTGCACGGGCGCGGTGGCCGTCGGCAAGCTGGCCTCCTCTTCCAGAAAGTCGGCCATGGCCTGATTCTGTGCCTGCTTCAGGCGTTCGCGCGGTTCGGGATCGGTATCAACATTGCCCTTGTTGCCCACTTCCAGGTGGTAAACACCAGGCACTTGTTGAATGAACGAGCGTCCCAGCAGGCCCATATGCCCCTGTGTACTCAGACGCACGCCCGAGCGATGGGGGCTGGCCGGGTCCGCGCCCAGATGGAAAGTGCTCCCCAGCGTAGGCGAGGACAAACGCGTATGCTGGGCGCCCAGTCTGTCCTCGAACTCCAGAGCATTCTGACCGGCCGTGCGCAAGCCCGGCTGAGTCGCCGTATCCTGATTGCGAATGCTAGGATTTTCTTCGTTTGGAATGGCCGAAACAATCACCGGCCGGTCCGGGTCGCCGCCCAGAAACGACACCAGCACCTCCGTTCCCTTGAGCAAAGGAAAATTCATGCCATGCTGGCTGCCCGCATACGGCGTGGCCATGCGCACCCAGGCGGAGTTGCCACCATCGGGGCGATTCGCATCGACAGGGGCAAACAAAAAGCGTATGCGGTAACAACCGTGCTCGTTGATCTGGGCATATTCGCCCTGGCCTTCGGCCACGACTATCGCGCTCAAGAAGCCAACCACACGGGGCTTGGGAGTGACGCGCGCCGGGCGAAATTGACGCACCTCGGGCAGCACCGTCAAGGAAGCCTGATAAAAAACCTGCTCATGCCCCGCCGCACCACTTTGGCGCGGCAAGGGCTGGCGCCCCTCGTGGCGCAGCGCAATCACAAAGTAGCGCTGGTTGAAATCGTGGCGGAAATGCTCATGCAACTGCACGGGATAACCGGCCCGTACTCCCGGCGCCAAAGCCACACCCTGAAAACGACTACGCTGGCAGGCAATTTCTTCGGCACGCAAGCTCGCCATGCGCTCGCCATCGTCCTGCTTGCTGAAGTGGGCCCCATAGATCTCCACACTTCCCACGCCATCGAACCTGTCTTGTGGCGGCTGCCCCTGCGGGTCGATAGCCGCTTTCATGGTCAGATTCAATGAAGGCTGGCTAACCGAGAAATCCCGCAGCACCACCGAGCGCGGCGACACACTCAGCGCATGATCGAAACGCGAAACCCCAATCCGATTCTGTTCACCGCTCAAGGCACCGGCCGGTCGCCAATACAGGGGGACAGCCTGCCGAGGCTGGTCCGTGCGCTCATGACCAAACACCAGAATTTCATGGTCTGCGCCCTGTTCGAACCAGTAGTAGACGCCCTCGTGCTCCAGTCGCCGCGAGAGAAAGTCCAGGCTGCTCTCCTCGAACTGACAAATAAACGCAGTGCGCGTCGCCATCAACAGGTCGGAGGACAAACGCAGGCAATACTGCGCGCCGGCATCCTGGGCTGGCTCGCCTTGCCGGCTCAGGCCGCACTGCGCCAGTACCATGCGAATGATGGTGCCCAGATCAGGTTTACCGCCTGCCTGTGCATCGGCTTCCATATAGACCCGCGACAGGCGAAACATGCGCAGCAGCGCCATTTGCGGCTCAAGCACGGCTCGATAATGGGCAAAGCCATCATCACGATGCGTCTGCCGCAATTCGGTAATAATGCCGTGCCAGGGCAGCCAACGCTCCTGCGCATCAAGCACGCTCAAGGTAGCACGCGCTCCCAGCAGTTCTTCCAGATCGATATCGTCGCGTGCGGAGGCCAGCTCGATCTCGAAACGATAAGGCCGCGACACGGCCTCCTCGCCGGACCAGCGCGTCACCAGAAAAAGGTCAGGATCGGCCAGGCCACAACGGAAGCTGGCCAAGGCCTGTTCGGTATCGTAGTCATTGAGCATGCCTTAGCTCCCCATCCGTATCACCCAGGGCTGCGATGCCTGCGGGCCCACATCTACACTCAAGGCGGTCGAGCCATCACCGTCGGCCATCCAGGCCAACACCCGGTCAGACAGCGCCGGCAACAGGCTCTTGCGCAAAATAAAGTCGATATTGCGCGCGCCACTGTCTACCTCGGTACAACGCGCCGCAATGGCCTGAGCAACCGCGGGGGTAAATTCCAGACTCAACCCATTGCTAACTTGCAAGCGCTGCACGATGCGAGCCAGTTTTATCTGCACAATCTGCGCCAAAGCCTCATCCGACAGCGTGCCGTAGGGCACCACCGTCATGCGCGCCAGCAGAGCCGGCTTGAAATGCTGCGACAGTGTCGGGCGGATACGCTCGGCCAGTTCATCAGTCTGCGGCGGGGGGGTCTCGACCCGGGCGGCCGTCACGATGTCGGTGGCCAGATTGCTGGTCAGGAAAATGACCGTATTGGAAAAGTCGATCAGCCGACCTTCGCCATCGGCCAGCGAGCCTTTGTCAAACACCTGATAAAACAGATTGACCACATCCAGATGAGCCTTTTCCACCTCGTCCAGCAGCACCACACTGTAGGGCCGTTTTCTGACAGCCTCGGTCAGCACGCCGCCTTCGCCATAGCCCACGTAGCCGGGAGGTGAGCCGACCAGCCGGCTGACAGTGTGTTTTTCCTGAAATTCGCTCATATTGATGGTGGTCAGCGCCTGCTCACCGCCGAACATCTCATCGGCCACCGCCAGCGCTGTTTCTGTCTTGCCCACCCCCGAAGGACCGACCAACAGAAACACGCCCAGCGGCTGGCGCGGATCGCGCAAGCCGGACTGCGCCGCCTTAAGCACCTGGGCTATCTGCGCGAGGGCCTCATCCTGACCCCGGATGCGCTGACACAACTGCCCCGCCAGTCCCAGCACGGCACTGGCCCCATCGCGCTGCATCTTGCCCAGTGGCACGCCGGTCCAGTCCGAGACCACCTGCGCGACCGTATCGGGCCCGACCTCCGTAAACAAGAGAGGGGCATCGCCCTGCAGGCGGCACAATTGCTCGCGCGCCTGGCTCAACGCCTGGGTCAAATCCTCGGGCGACAAGTCCGGTTCCACCGCCGCATCACCGTGTTCAGGTCCGGCCTTATCGGGGTCTGCCTGCAAGCGGGCCAGACGCTGCCGCAAATCCAGGACCTGCTCGGCAGCTGCCCGTTCGGCCTGCCAGCGTTCGACCAACGCATCCAGATCCTGTTGGTCCTGCTGCACGTGTGCATCGATCTGCTCAAGACGCGCCGCCTCGATACGATGACCGTGCGCCTGATCGCGTTCCAGGGCCTCACGCTCGCGGGCCAAACCCGCCAGACGACGTTCTATCCGCTCCACCCCGGCAGGCTTGACTCCTAGACTGATACGCACGCGGGCTGCTGCCGTATCCAATAAATCCACAGCCTTGTCCGGCAACTGTCGACCCGTGATGTAGCGCTCCGACAAGGTGGCTGCAGCCTGCAAGGCATCGTCGCGCACGCTCACACCATGCACCGCCTCGTAGCGGCTCTTGAGCCCACGCAGTATCTGCACCGCCGTGGCACTGTCAGGCTCGTCCAGTCGAATCAATTGAAACCGTCGCGTCAGGGCCGGATCGCGCTCGAAATACTTCTTGTACTCGGCCCAGGTGGTCGCGGCAATGGTGCGCAGCTCACCACGCGCCAAGGCCGGTTTGAGCAGATTGGCGGCATCGCTGCCACCGCTGGCGCCACCGGCGCCAATCAGCATATGCGCCTCGTCGACAAACAAGATAATGGGCTGCGGTGAGGCCTTGATGGCATCAATCACACCACGTAGCCGTTGCTCAAACTCCCCCTTGACGCTCGCCCCGGCCTCCAGCAGCCCCAGGTCCAGGCCCAGCAAGCGGGTACCGCGTAAAAACTCCGGCACATCGCCTTGCTCGATGCGCAAGGCCAGCCCCTCGACCACCGCTGTCTTGCCCACGCCGGGCTCACCCACGCAAATGGGGTTGTTCTTGCGACGACGCGCCAGAATGTCGATCATCTGGCGGATCTCATCGTCACGCCCGAATACCGGATCTATCTCACCGCGCGCCGCCTTGGCGGTGTAATCTTCGCAAAACCGCGCCAGTGCGCTATCAGCGGCCGAGGTCGCCGTGGGCGGTGCCCCCTTGGACGCGTCGAGCGGCTCGTAAGCCTGCTCAGCCGACGCCCCAGTCCAGGCGGCAAACTGCTTGTGCAATTGCTCACTGGAGAGGGCACGCAAACTCTCGCCCCACGGTGTACCTGCGGCGTAATAACCCAGCCGCATCAACAAGGCCAGCAACACGGCACCACTACGCACATGGCGGGCCCCCAGATTGACCGAGGCGACCAGCCAGCTATCTTGCAAGCACTCCGTCAGCATGGGCGAGAACACCGGGCGCCCCGGATTGCCGCTTTTGAAGCGTGCCAGTGCATCCTCCAATTGGGCGGCCAGTCGCAGGCTATCAATCTGGCTCTGGGCCAGAATGTGAGCCAGATCGCTGCCCGTCTCGCTCAGCAGGCGATGCAACAGGTGCTCAATGCTGATTTCATAATGCCCCCGTGCCAGGGTCAGGCCTGCGGCAGACTCCACGGCCGCTGTGCACAAGGGATTGAGCCTGGCAAACAAAGGCTTTAAGTCAACGAGCATCATGATCATCGTTCTCCGCAGTAAAAAGATTCAAGCCGAAACGCACCGGCCGCTCGGCCAGTACGCGGCTACGGCCTTGGCCCAGCCATGTATTGCATCCCAGCCGCTGCCAACCCCGGCCCAGACAGGCCCCCTGGCGCTGCTGCGGCTCCAGCCACAACTGCAGCTCACACTGCAGCGGAGCCTGTAAATACCAGGCCACGGTGCGGCTGACCCGATCAAACAAGGGCGCACCCGGCAATAAGTCGTGAAACAACTCGGCCTGCAAAGGGCCAATTTCGATATCGGCATTGCCGGCGCAATCGAGCACCTGTTCGCCCAGCACACTGTCCTCACCCAAACTACAGGCCTGTCCGCCTAAGCGGCTGCGATAGACCGGGGCAATGCGGACAAAGCGCGGTGCACAGGGGTGGACCCGCACCGGCAAGCCCCCCAACAAACCTGCCAACAGGCTTTGCAAACCCAAGGCGGAACGTGACTTCATGCCCAGATTGCCGGCAAAAGGCAGCAGCGCCTGCGCATCATCCTGGCGTTCAGGCGCCTCACGCAGCCCTACCAGGGCATATAGCTGGCGCAGGCGCTGGCCATCACGACGCTCATGTACAGCCAGCCAGATGCGATACTTTTCCCAGGCCTGATACAGCAGCGGGTACAGAGCCGCATGCACAATGTCGATAAAATCGCGGCGGGCCGAATACCCCTGCATCGCTTCTTGAATCAGATCCTCGGTATAGAACGTGGGCAGCGGCGAGGTCACCCCATACAAACCAAAGAAATTGGCCTCAATATGAAAACGTCCATCGACACCGCGTTCGACCTTGGCCAGATCCGACTCGGGGAATGCCAATGTCAGTGCCGGCCGAATACGCAGGCGCTCGCGCAAGGCCGCATCGTCGCCCAGATGCTGGCGCAGCAAACGCGCCGCCTGGAAGAAGCTGTATTGAGGGGCCTGGGTCTGCAAATCCTGCAGCAGCCCAGCCTCTACAACAGGCGTTGCTGACCGATCTGCGCTGGCCATTGCAGCGTCTCCCCATGGACCGTGTCATGCAACGTCAAGGCGATGAAGGTATTCATCGTCGCGCAGCCGGACAAAAATTCGTTCAAGACAGAACCGAACAGATACAGGCTGCCGGGACCTGAGAAATGATCTCCTGCGCACTCGATGCGAACCGTACTGCCCTGGACAGGCATGCCGCGCACCATGCGCCGCTGGCTTTGCACCTGCACCTGCTGAATAGATTCGATCTGGCGCAATCCGGCGGCTCGCTGCCCGGACTCCCCGCGTTGCTCGGGCAGATACAGCAACAGCAATTTGCGCAGACTCTCGGCGCTGGACAGCGCCATCTGATTGGCCTGCATGTGCGAGAGCACGCGCCAGAGCAAATCCTGCGCCAGATAGGGTTCGCGATAGGAGGTGACCCCGGTAATGTTAGAAAAAGTCACCCGCACCGGCGACCGGTCGGTCGCCTCGCAAATCTCGCCCAGGCGCAGATCATCCGGCCCGCTGCCGTCGGTACAGCTCAGGCGCAAGGACAGGACCTGCTCACCGTCTTGCGCCAGCCCAGCGCCTGGCAAGCTTAAATAATGCTCACAACCCGATCCCAGTGCTGAGGCACGTACGCGAATGTGATAGGACTGGGCGCCCGGCACACAGTCGCTGGCCGGCTGATAGCCTTGTTCCAGCCCATCCGCACTGCGCAGGTCCACCCGGTCCACACTGTAAATCTGAGCTCCCTGACGCCCCGTGACTGGCCGAATACGATATTCCGGCTGCCGGTGATCCACGTACAAGGGCTGGCCATCCAGGGGATACAAGTTGACGGCCGGGCTCGCATGCAAGACAAAATTGTCCACACTGACCTCAGGAGCCCAGTCGGGCAGACGGTCAAATTCAAAACGCAGCACCAATCGCGTCCCCTGACGGGCACGCCAGCGCTCCAGTCCCTTTAGCTCCAGAAAGCGCAGCTTTTCGGGCAGGGCAAAATATTCATGCAAAATGCGCCAGGCCGGATGCGCACCTGCCGGCCAGGGTAATAAAGGATAGGCGGGGTCAAAGCCAAACGGACGCAGACACGCCGGCTCCAGCCGTACCATGCTGCCTTGGGGCGAGCCGACATAGATGGCGCGCGTGTCACGCATAAGAATTCGGAACAATCCGCTGGCCACCGTCTCGCTGCCGCCCAGCCACAACCGTAACGAGTTCCCTTCCCATTGAGCGGCATCCAAGCCTGTCAGAGCCAGTTCCAGCACCAGCGCCGGCACCTGACTGGCGCGCTGGCCTGCATCCCAATAGGCGTGTTCCAGCCGCAAAGGCTCAACAGCGACCGGATAAATCGCATTGAATACCGCGCGCTCACCGCGCTCGCCGGAAGAAGAAAAAGTCGTACCGACCGGCACCTGCAAGGTTTCACCGGTCACGCTGCGCGGACTGTACTGCATGATGGTCATGCAGGGCACCGGCCGCAGGAACTGCGGAAACATCAGTTGCGCCAGACTTTGCACAAACTCAGGAAAATCGTCGTCCAGACGCTGGCGCACAAGCCCCGTCATGAAGGCCACGCCTTCGAGCAGACGCTCTACATCCGCATCGACCGCGGCCGCACTGCCCAGCAAGGGAGCCAGAGCGGGATTGCGACGCCCAAATTCGGCCGCCAAGGAACGCAGATTATGCAGTTCCTGTTCGTAGTATCGATTCAACATTCCCATTTCCCTGGAGCACACGCAACAGCTAACACGTCTGTCATTGCGCTTGCAAAGACACCCGACCAGACGAGGAGATTGACGTAGCCAGCCGTATCGGCAGCTCGTGGTCGTCTACCTGCACCAGGCCTTCGAGCGAAAAGCTCAAGGACAGCACCTCACTGCCCTGCTCGCTGACCTGCACTTTGGGCGCTTTCAGGCGCGGCTCGTAGCGTTCGATCATGCGGGTAATGCTGTCGATGATCTCGCGCGTGGACCCGCTGCTAAAGGAGCCAGCCAGATTGGTGAAATCCGGCACCCCGAACTCCGGGTCCAGTGGCACGCTGCCGCGCCGGGTATTAAGGATGCGCTGCAGATGCTCGCGTATCGAGACCACCAGCACCTGGGCACGCGTGGCCTGGGTCTGGATCTGCCCCGTCTCCAGCGCAGCAATGCGCTCCAGCAGACGCAACTCGCGCATCCCTTTTCCCTATTACTTTGGTGTGAGCCAGGAGTCTTCGGCCTCGATACCGTCCGGTTCCCAGGTCCAGACGATTTTTTCGTAGGTCAGGGCGATGTCTTCCATGTGGCCGAACTGGCGGTTCTCGGGAGCCAGGCAGTTAGGAACCCAAGTGCGCGAGCTGGTGACGACGGCCTTTTCCAGGCGAATCGTGTAGTACTTTTCTTCCGTGCCCTTAGGGCTAATACGGTAAAACTCCAGCTCGACTTTGCTCAGTTGTTCGCCCGAGCACTGTGCCTGGAAGATCTTGGGCGAGGACTTGTCGATTTCCTTGGTCAAGGTAATACCCAAGTGCTGGCGCTTGCCCGAGGGCAGGCCCGTCTGGGGGCTCTTGGGCAGTTCAATGCGATGATCGACGGCCTGGATCAGAATCTTGCCGCTGTGACCCTGAACTTCGCAGGACCCTTCGATCTTGCCCTGGGTTTCGCCTTCAAGCGTGAGATAGCATGGCATAGGCATGGTAAATTACTCCTGTTGTTAACTGACTGTGTGATGACTTAAGCAGTCGTTGCCAATACCGGGTACACCACGACGTCTGGCTGGCGTCGCGCCGGTGCCTCAAGGCGGCGATCCTGCTGACACAGGATCGCCCGCCCTCAAACTCAGTTTTTGTCCAGCTTGCCCACCAGCGACAAGGTGAACGATGCGCCCATGTACTTGAAGTGCGGACGCACTTTCAAGCCCACGCGGTACCAGCCTGGATCGCCTTCCACATCCGAAACGGTCACCTCGGCCTGTCGCAAAGGCCGACGGCTGCGCACACCCGCGCTCGGGTTATCCATATCGGCCACGTACTGACGAATCCACTCGTTCAATTCGGCTTCCAGGTCATTGCGCTCTTTCCAGGTGCCGATGTTCTCGCGCTGGATCACCTTGATGTAGTGCGCCAGACGGCTCACCACATAGATGTAAGGCAGTTGCGTGCCCAGCTTGTAGTTGGTCTCGGCCACCTTGCCTTCTTTGTTGTTGCCAAAGAACTTGGGCTTTTGCGAGGAATTAGCCGAAAAGAAGGCTGCATTGTCCGTGTTCTTGCGCATCGTCAGGGCGATAAAGCCTTGTTCGGCCAACTCGAATTCGCGTCGTTCGGAGATCAGCACTTCGGTCGGGATCTTGGTCTGGGTCTCGCCCATGGCCTCGTAGTTGTAAATAGGCAGGTCCTCGACCGCACCGCCGCCTTGCGGCCCGATGATGTTGGCGCACCAGCGATAACGTGCAAAGCTGTCGGCCAATCGGTCTGCAAACGCAAAGGCCGCATTACCCCACAGAAAGTTCTGATTGCCACCCGACACGTCTTCGTTGTAATTGAAGGTCTTGGCCGGTACCGTGTCCTCCCCATAAGGCACGCGCAGCAGAAAATGCGGCAAGGTCAGGCCCACGAAGCGGGCGTCATCGGACTGGCGAAATGAATTCCACTTGGTAAATTGCGGGCCTTCAAAGACTGCACTCAGATCTTTCAGATTGGGCAGCGCCGAGTAATTGTCTACGCCAAAAAACTGCGGCCCTGCCGAGGCGATAAACGGCGCGTGCGCCATGGCCGACACACTGGCCAAGGACTGCAGTAGCTTGATGTCCTGGGTGCCGGGACCAAACTCGTAATTGCCGATGATGGAGCCAAAGGGCTGACCACCGAACTGCCCAAACTCCGCCGTGTAGACAGCGGTATACAAGCCCGAGCGGGTAATGTCGGTGGCATCCTCAAAGTCTTCCAGCAGCGCCTGCTTGGACACATTCAGAATGGCCAGCTTGTTGTTCTCACGAAAATCCGTGCGATCGACCAGGAATTTCAGCCCTGCCCAGGCCGACTCCAAGCGTTGGAAATCGACATGGTGCAAAATCTGGTCTACCTGACGACACAGTTTGCGATCCAGATTGGCGATCATCTCATCGATCAAGCCCTGGCTGATCTTCTCGCTTTGGCGACCCGGCTCAAGCAGCTCGGCCACAAAGGCTTCCAGCCCCTGACGGGTAATGGCGTAGGCCTCATCATCAGGACGCAGGCGAGTCGATTCAATCAGCTCATCGAGCAGCGAGCCGCCTTCCTGGGCGCCTTGCGCAGTCTGAGCCTGCTGTTCCGGTGTGGTTGCAGTCATGTTTATTCCCCTTGCTTGTCCTGTACGCCCAACTCAGCCAGCAGACGCTGACGCGTGCCTTCGTCCTGTACCAGTCCCTGCAGACGCTTGCGAAAATCAGGCAGATTGCCCAGTGGCCCTTTCAATGCCTTGAGTGCGTCGCGCAAGGCAATCAACTGGCGCAGTTCGGGCACCTGATCGACCAGCGCGTCGGGCTGAAAGTCGCGCATGGACTCAAACCGCAGGTCCACAGTCAGTTGATCGTCCGGACCGGCCTGCTCATTGAGCTTGTCCTGCACCAGCAAGGTCAGCGACAGATTCTGGGCCTTGAGCACGTCGTTGAACGTATCCTTGTCCACGCTGACCGGCGTACGCGCATCCAGGGGCGTACTGTCTTCGCGCAAGGTAAAGTCGCCCAGCACTAACTGGCGAAACGGCAGCTCCACCTGCTCCTGGGCATCACCCGTGGCGGGTTTGTACACAATATTGACGCGCTCTTTGGGGGCGACGGAACCATCAGCAGCCATGTCGGTTTCTCCTGTTTAGAAAATCGGGGTCTGTTCTTTCATCGGGCGCGCATCAGTTGCTCGCCACCCGTCTTTAACCGCGCCAACGCTCCATCCAACAAGCGTCGCGCAGCTTCGGCCTCGGCTCCAGCCGCCATGACCAGAGAGGTCAGGCCAAACACATCCAATCCCTCACCGTCCAGCGCCGTCTCTTTAGGCGGTTCGGCACGGCCAGCGGCAGGCGTAGGCTCAGTCACCCGCGTCCCGGACGCGGTCAGCCAGGCACGCGTCTGCTCATCGGCAAAGGGACGCCCATCGCTAAAAGCCAAGCGCTCCAGCCCAGGCAAACGCTGCAAGATCGCTTGCGTTTCGATCAGAATCGTTTGCGCACCGGCCTGCCCCTGAGGCAAAGCCTGCGCCGCCTGATAGGACAGGCGATTCAAATCCAGCCAGAAACGCATGCGTCCCAGGCGCGACTCTGCAAAGCGCAAGATCGCCGCCGGGTCCTGGGCTTCGCTCAGGCGCTCCAGCACTGCCAAGTCCGCGACAGGCGGCGGAGCAACGCGCGTCACCCCTTCCTGGGCATGCGGCAAGGTATCCAGAAACAGCCAGGCGCTTTGTCGGTTCAAGCGCAGCAGCCAGGCCGTGGCCAACAGTGCATCGTCCAGAGTCAGCAAAGACTCCTGGATCGTCGCGACGCTTTGCTCTACATAGCGCTCGGCCGCGACCACGTCGCTTAGTGTTGCAGCAGCGATGACAAGGGTCTTGTCACTCGCGGAGTCAGACCCCACCTCAGAGCGCACAGGCTGAGCGACTTCTTTGGCTGCAAGTACCGGGGCGGCCGTCTGGGTCGCTACCGCAGATTCGTCCTGCGCCGGTTCAGAAAGCGGGAAATCAGGAACACGCGTTTCAGACGAAGTCTGTGTAACAGGTGCCTCGCTCTGGGCGGTCGGCAACAACTCTCCCAGACGCTTGCCTAAACGCCACCACGCCGGCGGTTCATCGTCTTTAGCCTGCCAGAACGCATCCAGCTCATCACACAGGGCAAGAACCTCGTCGCGTTGCTGCGAATCCAGTCCCTCTGCGTCCCAATCGGGCTCGGACAATACCGCGTCACATTCGTCCAGCAGCCATTGCACTTGATTGCGCCGGCCACGAATGCGTGCTGCAGCCGGACTCATGGCGTCCCAATACACCGTATGCAGATCGCGTATCACCTGTAGTCCAGCAGCCAGACCACGCGTACCGTACTCATGCAACCAGGCTGCGCACAACCACACCCCGGCACTCAGATCCTTGCCTTCTTTATCCAGTACCTGAGTTGCCAGAGAGGCGACCAGCGACCAGTCCAGGGGTGTGGCAGCATGCATGTCCACACGTTTGCCAACTTCAAGCTGAAGCGACGCAAATGTCTCACTATCACGAGGCATCTGCCCATGAGGCTGTGATTGGCTGATTGCTCGTACACCTAGCTGGCTGTCCAACATTACTCCGTGTCCCCCAGACTCCAGTCACCTGTCAAAAAAAGGCGACCTACTATTGATGCACGAAGTATAGAAATGACACGTTTAAAGATCGTTAAAGGCTTCTTGGTACTTATCTAGCATGTAGTACGGCGGAATAAACACTCTATAAACGCTAGCTTGTGTCCATCGGTGTAAGTCAAGCGATCAGCGATAGCCGGACGGAACAATCTGCAAACGCTGACACAGCGGCCCAACTCCTTATGCGTCTCGGTGCCTATCAATACACTGCCGGATTACTTCAGTTGGTGATCGGGCACCGCCCAGACGAAAAAAGTGCTCCCCAGACTCAGAGTCTCGTTCGCTTTGGATCGCTTTGGATCGCTCTCGATTCTCGTGCTCCCGCAGCAGGTGCGCAGCACGCTCGCGCACTTCAAGGCAAAAAACCAAACTATGCAATTTTTAATAATAAATTTGGATTAGTTCGGTCAGAAATGTATTGAGAATCATTGCCATCATTCGATGTCCGTTTTTCCTGCCCGCCGCATCTTCATCATGGCCGATCCATATACTCCAAAAAACATGGCTCGCTTATTGAATGGATTGAGCTGGGAGGTGGCACAGGGAGCCCCGTTGACTAGACATCACGTCAAAGCGGATATGACCTTGCCCATGCCAGTGAGCATCACGCAATTTCCCGCTGAGGTGCATGGCTCCGATCCTATGGGCTACTTGCCGCCTGTCGTGTCCAGAAATGCTCCCGTGACAAAGGACGCCTCGGAGCTAGCCAGCCATAAAATTGCACGTGCCACCTCTTCTGCTTGTCCCCCTCGTCCCATTGGAATGCTGTCCTTTAAGCGATCCACACGGTCCGGCTCACCACCGCTGGCGTGCATCTCGGTATAAATATGTCCTGGCCGAACGCAATTGACACGAATCCCTTCTCGGGCAACCTCTTTAGCAAAGCCCGTTGTGAAAGTCTCCAATGCTCCCTTTGACGCAGCGTAATCCACATATTCATTCGGACTGCCAAGCTTGGCCGCTATTGACGAGACATTAACAATGGAGCCTCCCTGCCCACCATGGCAATAAGCCATACGTTTAACCGCCTGTTGGCTACAAAGCATGGGGCCAAGCGTGTTGACGGCAAAAGTGCGTTGCATACGCTCGAACCCGACATTCTCCAGACGGGATTGCTGAAACAGCACACCTGCGTTATTCACCAACACGTCAATCCGTCCAAATCTCTGGTCAACTTGTTCAAAGAGCCCAGTTATCTGCTTGGGATCTGCACAATCCGCCTGGACAGCAAAAGCGTGGCGACCTGCCGCCTCTATTTCAGCGACCACTGCCAAGGCAGCAGATTCGCTTTCAGCATAGCTAAGAATGACGTTATAGCCCTGCACGGCGGCCAGGCGCGCGGTCGCTGCACCTATGCCACGGCTCCCACCGGTAACCACTATGACTGGATAATCTGATGCCAAGCCCATTTGTCTCTCTCCAACGTACCGTTTCAAGGCATCATAAGGCGAAAAACCGGGCTCGGGCCAAGCGTACTCTGCGCTTATTTGTGCTTCTTATAAGTACCTCTTCATGAATTCGTCGTTCAAGACGACGCTTTCCTATGCGGTTTTTATCGTTATTGTTCGTACCGCGCATAGGTTTTTTAGAAAAATAAGCTTACAAAGTCAGCTTGAAACCCTTATGGCTAGCCGTAAAGCCTAACTGCTCATAAAACCGATGGGCGTCGGTTCGTGCCCTATCCGAGGTCAATTGAACAATGCGACATTGGCGTTGACGGCATTGTTCGACCGCCCACTGAATCATCAAACGCCCCAATCCCGAGCCACGGGCCGAGCTGGCGATACGGACGGATTCGATTTCCCCGCGCCAGGCACCTTGGTGGGACAGGCCAGGCATATAGGTGATCTGCAGGGTCCCCACAACAGCACCATTGAGCTCTACAACGGCTAAATACTGGTTAGGATCCGCTTCTATCGCAGCAAAGGCCTCCAGATAGGATTGAGCCAGGGGCAGACTGGTATTTTCACGCTGTTGACCCAGAATATCGTCAGCCAACATGGCCACAATCGCTTCCAGATCTGCTTCTACCGCAGGACGAAAAACAGGTGTAGACGTCAACTCACACTCCTTATCAAAAAATAGACAAAACAGACGTGGAATTATGCCTGCTGGAGCTGCCTAATCTGTAGCTAGCCCTTCATTCTGACTGCATATTCTCTGTCGTGACAGGATTGTCAGGAACCTTCTGCGCATCCAGCCACGCCAACCAGGAAGCTTGCAAACGCCAGGCACTGGCAGCACCGAGGGCGTAGCCCATGATTTGCTCGATTTCAGGGAGAGAGAAACCGCGTTCGATCAAACCCGCGGCAAAGGTATTGCGCAGCCGTTGTGGCGTCATTAACAGATCCATCTGCTTGATACCCCATTTACTGACAATACGGGCGAGCGTCGCGGGATTCATCTGTGCCTGAGGACGAGCGACACTGATCTGGCGACTGCCCGGAAAGACACGGCTGTCTTTCGTCCAGACTGAAGCGTCTTGGGCTGCGCTAAAGATTAACCAACTGCGTAAAATGCCTTCGCACCAGACGGGCACAAACACATCGCGCTTTGCCGCGCCTGTAAGCTTGAGCAAGATAGTGCCAGCCCGCCAAAGGGCAGTTTGCTCGTCATCAACGTCATTTGTTTCTGCGGGTTCTGCAGCGCGTCGAACAGCGCCTATCGCGCAAGGGTGCAACTGCCCTAACTCGACCGGGCGCAAGCCGGTACCCAGCATCACGGCCACAATCGTCATATCCCGATATTCACGCCAACGGGCGGCGATGGTCATATCGCTGGCCAACTCCAAAACTCGCAGTCGGGTACGCAAGGCCTTGATGGTGGCAACGCATTGATCGACAGAGAGAAATTGGGTGGCCTGGTTGTCGGGAGCTTGGCGCCAGCTTTCCTTGAAGGGGTCATTAATAGCAGGGGCTAGGGCTGGGTTTTCCGAGCGGCCGTCCTGGCGGCAGAGCTCTTCGTAAGCGCGGGCGATGACTTGTTGATAGCGCTCGCGTTGTGGTCGGCGCACATCGTCCAGATTGCTCAAAAAGTCCCGGATATCCACGGGTTTGATCTGGGTGTACTGTTTTTTGTGATCTTGCAAGGCATGCAAGAAGCGCCGCCACAAGGTGCGATAAACCCGCTGGGTACTGGGCGCCATGGGTGGGCGTTGATGTTGCAACCAAGTATCAAACAAGGCTTCCGCCGAGATGTCTGCGGCCTGCAAGCCCAAAATGGGCAGGTCAATCTGCCCCTCTTCTCGTGTAGACCGTTTTTTCATCGGGTACTCGTTATTTCCGTTAATTGCATTTTATTGTCTATCAGCGACAAGGGAATGACAAGAGGTCCAAGAACCCTAAAGCGAAACAAGAGAAACGGTAGAACGCGCAGCAAAAAAACTGTACGTATATACAGCATAATACAGGGTCCTGACAAACTTTACGAACTACGCCACGATGCAATACTTGGCCACCACCCCCCATCGCTCTGAATATCCGAACCCCTTGGTCCTGAAACAGGGCGATTTTCTGAAGGTCGGAGAACGGTATCAAGGCCCGGAAAACTGGGATAACTGGATTTACTGCTCTACCGATGAACACGCCGGGGGATGGGTGCCTGAACAAATTATTGAGCGCCTAGCCGACGCTGGAGCAGGCCGTGCACGGCAAGACTACAGCGCGCTGGAAATGAATGTGGATGAGGGTGACCTTGTTCAAGGAGAAAAAATCCTGAATGGCTGGTGCTGGTGCCTGCGCCCCCAGGATGGCGCTCTGGGCTGGGTACCTATTAGCCACCTCTCCCCCCTACCTGCTGACAACTGATCTCTTGCAGCACGGCTGGCCGCAACAACGGCCCTGACGCCCGATAAGCCATCTGCCTCAATCACAAGGCAGATGGTATTGAATCGGGGCATATTGCCACGCGCAGATCGTTTGCCCCTAGCCGTTCAATCATGCAAAGTGAAACTATTAGGCTGGACTATCTATATAAATTCTGATGAACCCAGCCCTTATTGGTCAGGATCATTCTTGCCTTCCCTTGTACTTGCTGAGCCGTCAAGGCACGCAGATCCTCATAGGTATCCAGAACCGCACTATCTTTAATCCAACCCGCAGCGTCAGCTAGGTGATACACATAGTTCACCTGACTGACGGTAAACCCGCCTGCACTGGCCGGCTCGGTGAAATCACTGATGCGGTCCAAAACCAGGCGGCCTGTACAAAAAGCGTCACGCTCGCCTTGGGACTGTTCAGCATTGGAGCGACGCAAATAGGTATCCGCATTGGCATCCAGCTCGTAACGCGGTGCGTCCTCTTTCCCAACCTGACGCAACAAACCCACCTTGGCCAACGCGGCCAGACGAGCCCGATCTTCTACGATCAAAGGGGAGTCATGCTCGGCCTGATAGGGATAGACACGTCCGGGGACACCAACACACAAGCCGTCTCGCGTATCCAGATAACTCTGGATCGCCGTACTGAAATTTTCCTCATTGGCCTTTTTCGAATCCTGGCACCCTGCCAACAACCCGGCTACCACGACGACCAACGCTGTTTTCCACATAACCACTTCCCTTGCTTGCGTGCTCAAAGAACGAGTGTAGCCCGCCCCCACCCCACCCTAAAAGCCTTGTCACACGCTGACAAGAAAATACGCCGATAGCCGCCTCACAAGATCAATACCCCTCAATGTTGCATGACTGCGTTGCAAAATCTGGCCTTTTACCTTGCTGGCAAACAGGGTAAAGTCTCTGGGCTTCGTAAATGAAAGGCATTATCAATGAGCATTACCCCCGTTCCAGTTGCCCCCCCGCGCTATACCCTCGTAGCACGTACTTTACACTGGTTGATGGCCCTGGCCTTGACTGCACTGGTGACTGTGGGCTACGTCATGAAAACCTTGCCCCTGTCACCTCTAAAACTGCAAGTCTACTCCTGGCACAAATGGGCGGGCATTTCCCTACTAGTGCTGGTGATCCTGCGCTTGCTCTGGCGTTTGCTGAACCGCCCCCCTGCTCTGCCCGCTGGCATGTCGTCTTTCAGCCGGGCTCTGGCCCACTGTGGTCATGCTGCTTTGTACCTGCTGATGATTGGCATTCCTCTGACGGGCTGGTTGATGAGTTCGGCCAAAGGTTTCCAGACGGTGTGGTTTGGTGTGATCCCCCTGCCCGATCTGGTGTCCAAAGATAAACCTTTGGGCGAGTTGCTGGTCCAAGTCCACATCTTTTTGAATTACGCCCTGATTGCCATGGTCAGCCTGCACATTCTGGCGGCTTTAAAGCATCAGTTCATAGACCGTGACGGCTTGCTAGGCCGCATCACCTTTACTTTAGGTAAAGCCAAATCATGAAAAAATCTGTCTTCGTGCCTTTGCTGATCGGCTCCCTGGGTCTGAGCGCCAGCTTATCGGCCAACGCCAAGACCTACCAGACCCTGGACACCCAAAATAGCGAGATCGGCTTTCAATATTCACAAATGGGCGTGAAGCTGGACGGCCAGTTCCGCCAATTTGAGGGCGAACTGAATTTCAACCCCGACGCCCTGGATCAATCCAAGGTCGTACTGAAAGTCGCACTGGATAGCGTTGACACCGGCTCCGAAGAAGCCGATGACGAATTACAGGACGTGCGCTGGTTCGATATTGATGCACATCCCCAGGCCGTTTTCAGCTCCAAAAGTTTCCGCGCCGTCAGCGCCCAGCACTATGAAGTGCAAGGCATCCTGCAAATCAAAGGCCGTGAACAGCCCATCACCGTGATGGCGACCATGACCCCCGAAGGTGACAAAGCCACTTTCAGCGGCGCCTTTGACATCAAGCGTGGCGATTTTTCTATCGGTGAGGGTTCCTGGTCCAGCTATGACATCGTGGCCAACGAGATCACCGTCAACTTCAAGATTGATGCGAAGTAAGCAGACGCATCAATACCCCCTCCCCGTATAACAAGGATTGCCCCCTTATGATCAAGCCCGTGATTGCCCTGTCAGCCAGTTTTCTGTTGGCTTTTGCCGCTCAGGCCGCGCCGGTCACTTATCAGGTTGAACCCAGCCACACCTTCGTCCACTTCAGTTACAAGCATTTGGGCTTGAGCACCCAAAGTCAGCGATTTAACAAGTCACAAGGTACCGTCTCCCTGGACCAGGAAGCCAAAACCGGTAGCATTAACATGAAAGTCGACACCCGTTCGGTCAGCACTGGTTTTCCCCTGTTCGACGAACACATCCAGGGCAAGGATTACTTTGATACCGCGCAGTTCCCCGAGGCCACCTTCGTGTCCAAGGACATCCAGTTTGATGGGGACAAGCCCGTATCTGCCCAAGGCGATCTGACCATCAAGGGAGTTACCAAGCCCGTAACCATGACCATTGAGTCCTTCCTGACGATGCCCCAACACCCGATGTTGAAAAAGCCCGCTCTGGGCGCGGACGGCAAGATCACGGTCAAGCGCAGCGACTTTGGCATGCCGGCCAATGTGCCCCACGTGGGCGACGAGGTCACCATTCGTATTGCACTGGAAGCCATCGCCCCCTAACCCAGACTTGCCCATCGGCATGGAAATCTGATTACAGAATTTCCTGCACCACTTCCAAGGGACGCGCCAGACGCGTCCCTTTTGCTGTGACCACGATAGGACGGTTCAACAAGATAGGATTGGCTTCGATGGCTGCCAGCAAGTCCTCATCGCTTAGATCAGGATTGCCCAGATTCAGCTCGCTGTAAATGGCTTCTTTGCTACGCATAGCCTCACGCACCGTCAAGCCTGCAGCCGCAATCAGCGCCTTGAGTTCGCTACGTGTCAAAGGAGTTTTCAGATACTCGATAATCTCCGGTTCCAGACCTTTTTCACGCATCAGGGCCAAGGCATTACGCGAAGTACTGCAGCGCGGATTATGATAGATTTTGCTCATGACAGTCTTTGACTTCCTATAAACCGTATTCAGGCGAACAATAGTAGCCCAGCGCCGCCGGATACGTCATCTGGGTAGCTTGCCGCAGCCAGGCCAGCGTCTGCATTTCGCCAGGAGAACACATGATCGACCTGTATTACTGGACTACTCCCAACGGACATAAAGTCACCCTGTTTCTGGAAGAGTCCGGTCTGCCTTACACCATCCACCCCATCAATATTGGCCAGGGCGATCAATTCAAACCCGAATTTCTGCGTATCGCTCCCAATAACCGTATTCCCGCCATTGTTGACCAGGCCCCGCAAGACGGCGGCGAGCCTATCGCCCTGTTCGAGTCCGGCGCCATTCTGCAATACCTGGCAGAAAAAACCGGCCAGTTCCTGTCTGCCGACTTGCGAGTCCGCACCGAAACCTTGCAATGGCTGTACTGGCAAATGGGGGGACTGGGCCCCATGGCAGGTCAAAACCACCACTTCAATGTTTATGCCCCTGTCAAAATCGAGTACGCCATTGACCGCTATGTGCGTGAGACCGGCCGCCTCTACGGTGTGTTGAACAAACATCTGGCACAGCGCGACTTTATCGCCGGAGACTACTCCATTGCCGATATGGCCAGTTATCCCTGGATTGTCTCCCACCAGCGCCAAAGCCAGAATCTGGACGACTTCCCAAATGTGAAACGGTGGTTTGAGCGTATTGGCGAGCGCCCTGCGACCCGCCGAGCCTACGCCTTGACTGAGCAGATCAACCCCGGTTCGCCTGCGCATGACCCCAAGGCACACCAAATCCTCTTTGGCCAAGATTCCAACACTATCCGATAGGACTGATTCCATGACCTTACAGCGCCCCTCTCAGCTGCTGCTTATTGGCCTGACAGCCATGGCTCTGTCTGCGTGTTCCAGCACGCCCAGCAACATCTCCCTGATTCCGACACAAACCCAGGATCAGACTGAAAAGGACGGGGTCTTTACCCAGCCTCTGGATTACAAACATGTCAAACCAGGCTGTACGGGTGAATGCCCACGTCTGAAAGTCAAGTCCCTGATTTTCCCCGGCAATTCCGAGCTGACCAAGCTGGTCGATGAAAGCCTGGCCAACATGACAGTCATTACAGACCGTCATCCCGGTTACCGTGGCTTGAAGGAGTTCGAGAACTACTACTGGGTGACGGCCAATAATCGTGACGAAGTGCACTTATCCGCTCGTACCCGCTATCGCAACCGTGATCTCACCGTGATAGAGCTCAGTTCGGGTATTTATATGACGGGTGCCGCCCACGGCATTACCGCCACCCAGTTCATCAATTGGGACAATCGTCTGAAAGTCGCTTTGCCGGTGGAGCGCATTATTGCTCCCGGCAAGATCAAACCCTTCCAGGAACTGGTTCGCCAAGCCCACAACAATTGGGTTTCCAACCTGAGCGAAGCACGTGAAGACCGCGCTGGCTGGGACAGAATGTGGCCCTTCCAGCCTGCCCAAACGATCGCACTGACCGATCAGGGCTTGCTGGTGAAATACAACCCTTACGAGATCGCTCCCTACTCCTTCGGTCAGCCCGAGTTCCTGCTGCCTTACTCGGAGCTGCGAGGCATCCTGCGTCCGGCCTACCTACCGGCCAATTAAGCATTTGGGTCACATAACGCACACAGGCAGCGCATTTCCGACCGCCTGTTCATAAACACAGTGTGCTCATATGCTATGTCAGGCCCGGCGTCTTTAGTCATACCCAGTCGCCCCCCCGCTCTTAGCGTCCGATCATTCCTCTCTTGCAAGCGCCCATACCATCATGTCTGATAACTTGTTCCGCTTTCACGACCTGTTTGCTCAACTGGGTCTGCCCAACACTCCCGAGGCGATTGCCAGTTTTCTGGAAAAACACCGCCCCTTGCCCAATGACATCCTGCTGGCCGACGCTCCCTTCTGGAACAAGTCTCAGGCCGAGTTCATTCGGGAGAAACGATTGCTGGACTCTCCCGAATGGATCCAGATCATTGACCAGTTAAGCGAAGCCCTGCGTCAAACAACTGGCGTGCTGAACCTGTCAGGCCCTTGCCGCGTTCTGGCCCTGTCAGGCAGTCTACGTCAACGCTCCTTCAACACCGCCCTGGCACATGCCGCTCAAGCCCTGGCCCCGCAAGGGATGAGCATCGATGTGGCGACCCTGCACGGTATTCCCTTGTATGACGGTGATATCGAGAGCAAGGACGGCATTCCAGAGGCCGTGCTGAGCTTGAAGGAAAAGATCCTGAGCGCCGATGCCCTGCTGCTGGTCACCCCGGAATACAACAACGGCGTCCCCGGTGTGTTCAAAAACGGGATCGACTGGTTGTCCCGTACGGATATGAAAACTATTTTTTCGGGCCGCATTACGGGACTGATCGGTGCCTCCATGGGTGGCTTTGGCACGATCTCTTCCCAGACAGCCTGGTTGCCTACCCTGAAAATGCTGGGCGTGTCCCTGTATAGCGGCAGCTCTTTACTGGTGTCTCGTGCGCAGAACTCCTTTGATGCGGAAGGCAAGCTGCAAGATGAGACTATCCAGAAAATGCTGAGCAGCTACCTCCAGGGCTTCCAGACCTTTGTGCATGCTTCGCAGATGGCCAAGGCGCAAGAAAGAAAAAACTAATTAAGCAGCAACAGCTCAAAAAGCTTATAGGACTTTGCCTATAGGGCCGCTAAAACCTGAGCCGATAAGTGGGGTTATGTCGTAGGAAGCCCGTATCACTACACACCCTCAGAATCGCTGCAACAAAAAAGGAGCCTTGAAGGCTCCTTTTTCCATCCTGTCCCTGGCTTAAGGCTGAACCGGCTTTTCAAAACGGTCCAGGTCAAAATACCGACTGCTACTGTCCGACGAAGCGGGCTTGGAGCTTGAGCTATCCGCTGCAGGAGCGGGTTCTGGTTCTACCGTCACGGTTTGCACCCGGTTCAGATCAGGCTGCTCTACCCGCTCAGGCACGCCGTAGGTCTGTACCGCGCCACTCGAATACGTCCCCGCTGCAGCCGGTACAGCAGCCGCTTTGCGTGCAACGGCCTGATCCAGATAGCTGGCCAACTGCTCATGGTTTGCCGAACGTGCCCAATCTGCCGGACTCAAGCCTTGAGCATTTTGCATGCTCGGGTCCGCACCCGCTGCCAAGAGCACATCGACGACCGCCCGTTTGCCTGACAAAGCCGCCATCATCAAAGGACTGGTTCCGTCGGGCGCCGGTGCGTTCACAATCGCTTTTTGAGACAGCAGGTAGCGCACGGTGTCTTCATGCCCTTTAGAGGCGGCGTAGTGCAAAGGCGACCAGCCCACCCGATTCACTTGCCCACCCCGCGCCTGCAGATCACGCAAACGAGCGGTTTCCCCCATCAGGGCCAGATACATCATGGGGGTTTCGTGGGCCTCGTTCTCGATGTTCACATTGGTTTGACGATTGGCCAGCAAAGTGTCCACCACTTTCCAGGACTTGTTGCGGATCGCCAGCATCAAAGAAGGATTACCCTTAGCATCCAGCGCATTGGGATTCGCTCCCTTAATGAACTCCTGCTCAATGATATTCGGGCGATCATTTTCCAGCGCCAAGTACCAGTTTCGGCTTTCCAGCTCCGGCTCCTGCGCCGACACGGAGGCTGATAGCAGAAAGGCCAAAGGAAGCACCATGGAAAGGATGGTTTTATCGAGTATTTTTCTTTTATAAATCATCTTATTAAATCCTTTTCATAAAGTGCTTTATTAATTTATGAAAGTACAGAGGGGGGGTTGCTTAACGCCGCATTTTTTTATGCTCAGGGGGACTTCAAGAGCCCACAAAACAGTTTAAGAAACACATCTAAGCTATTGATTATCAATAAAAAACATCATTTCATATCCATTTCCCGCCAAACCAAAAAAGGGGAGAAAATTATGAAAACTTCTATTTTTATATTTAAAATCAATAGATTAAAAAGCAATCCTAAAGCATCAGATTAACTTCAACGCATGTCTCAGCAAGACCGTGAACCTTGAGCTAAACCACGACTACGGCCTCAAAAAGACCTCTAAACAAGATTAAATTAAAGCTGTACCTTACTGAATAATTTGAAGAAATTCTCCGTGCTGGCCTCTTCCACTTCCTTGACCGAGATCCCGCGCAGCTCCGCGATCTTCTCGGCCACATGAATGACCAGGGACGGATTGTTCGTTTTGCCTCGATATGGCACAGGAGCCAGAAACGGCGAGTCCGTTTCGATCAGCAAACGATCCAGCGGCACTCGTTGTGCCACATCTTGCAGTTGGGTGGCGTTCTTGAAGGTCACAATCCCGGAAAAAGAAATGTAGAAATTCAAATCCAAAGCCGCTTGTGCCACTTCCCAGGTCTCAGTAAAACAGTGCATCACGCCCCCGGCAATCTGCGCCTGCTCTTCGCGCATGATGGCAATGGTGTCTTCACTGGCCGAACGGGTATGAATGATCAAGGGCAGCCCCGATTCGCGGCTGGCACGGATATGGGTGCGGAAACGCTCACGTTGCCAATCCAAGGGTTCCTGCAAGCGGTAATAGTCCAGACCCGTCTCGCCAATCGCCACTACCTTGGGATCTTGGGCATGCCGGATCAGCTCCTGGACGGTAGGCTCAGTGACTTTCTCGTAATCCGGATGCACTCCGACCGAAGCAAACAGATGGCCGTGAGGACGCACCAGGTCCATCAAACCGGGCCAATCGTCCATATCCACGCTGACCACCAGCGCACAGCCCACCTGGTTCTGGCGCATCCTGTCCAGGATGTCGTCCAGATTTTCAGCAAGTTCAGGGAAATTAAGATGGCAATGCGAATCAACAAACATGGTTAGACGGTACTTTTTTAAACACGACGACATGCCTGGTGCAATCGGTCCAGGACATGATGAATAAACAATTTAGCATTGAGTGGATGATTGCCAAGCGCCTTTTGCTGGACCAGCCACTTCAGGGCTTCTGTTACCGCCGTGGTGTTGGATTGGGCGGCCAAGGCATCAATGCGTTTTTGCAAAGAAGGATAGTAACGCGCCGGTTGAGCAAAACTACCCAGTTCAATATCGACAAACAAGCGCTGCCAATGGTCGATCCACTCTTGGGCAGGCAGTTTTTCCAGCGTATCGGCCAAGGACAAATCCGCCTCACGACCCGCTTTCAACACCCCATCCATCCAGGCGCTGAGCCAGTCCGGACACGGTGCATTCATCTCCTGACTGGCACTGAGTGCTTTGAGCGGTGCTCCTCCCCAGGCAGCCAACCAATCCGAGGCTTGATCCACGCCTTGTTGCTCCAGCCATTGCACCGCTTGCTGGGCATGGGGTGCCGGCAAGGGCAAACGGCGGCAACGCGATACCAGTGTGGGCAGCAGCCGGTCTGGTGCATCGGCAACCAGCAGAAAGACCGTACGATCTGCGGGCTCTTCCAGCACCTTCAGCAAGGCATTGGCGGACACCAGATTCAGGGCTTGAGCCGGATAGAGCACTGCCACGCGCCAGCCCCCTCGATGGGTGCCGGTATTGAACCAATGTTGCAACTGACGCAATTGCTCCACCCGGATTTCCCGAGAGGGATTTTTGCGAGCGGCCGACTCTTTGGCCAAGTCCCCGTCCTGAGTATCCGGCCCCTGCTCTTGCAAAGCAAGCGCATCCGGGCGCAGTAAACGTAAATCGGGATGGTTTCCCCCCCGCACCCACTGACAGGCCTGACAGTGACCACAAGCCAGCCCCTGCACAGGCTGGTCGCACAATAAACTGGCCGCGGCTGCACGAGCGAATTGCGTCTTGCCGATGCCCGGCAGACCGTGGATCAGCCAGGCATGGGCAAAACGCTCCTGATGACCCAGCCAGCTTTGAGCAGTCTCGATTTGCCAGGGTAGAAAAGTCAAACTATCAGACACCGTATTGCCTCAAGGTTGCACAACAAAAGGCCTGATTCGCGCAGGAAGGGCAAGGCAATCGCCCCCGCTTGAACAGCCCAGCACACATTGTAATATGAACCGGTAAAATGCCTGCTCCACTACCAAGGATAATGAAGTGAGCTTATTGATCGGGCTGGCCGCCAAAGCGCGCTCAGGCAAAGATACCGTCGCCAATCTGCTACTGGCACACAACCCTTTATTGGCTGCCTATGCCTTGGCCGACCCCGTAAAAATGGGCTGCGAAGTGCTGTTTGGTCTAAGCCCAGCCCAGGCCTGGACCGACGACAGTCTGAAAGAAGTGCCTATTGCCCTGTGGCAACGCTCCCCCAGACAGTGCTTTCAGCTACTAGGGACAGACTGGATGCGCCAGCGTGACCCCGATCACTGGCTGCGCCGTGCCCAGCATGTACTGGAATTTGGCCCTGGCGCCCCCCTTGCCAGAGACGTTCAGGATTACTCGGTCTGGGCGCTGGCCTTGGCCGCGATTTACGGCATGGCGCCCGAACACCTGGATGATAAGCGTGCTGATCACATTGACGCCTTTTGGGGTTTGAGCCCGCGTCAGGCGGCCGAGCACTTGCGTAATCAGGTTCTAGCCACCTATCCGGATTACGAGCAGCGTCGCCAAAGCTTGCCCCTGTTCCTGCCCAGCCACCAGCTTCCTGATATGAGTCAGGCCCGTTGCCTGCTGATCAAAGACATTCGTTACGAAAACGAGGCCAATTTCATCCGTGAACATGGCGGGGAAATCTGGCATATCGAACGCCCGGGCAACCCGGTGATCAGCCAGCACTCGTCTGAATGGGGCGTAGAACGCGCTCCCCAAGACTATCTGATTCAAAATAATGCGGGCCTGGAAGAACTCGCCAACAAGGTCCATGATTTGTGGGCCGGGTTCGCGCAAAGGCACGGTTTGGAGCGCTGACTCACGGTCACCACAATAGCAAAGCCCGATACGCGCCCCCAGGCATTGGACCAGCAGCATTCAGGCCCCTGAGGGGCCTGATCTGGTTTTAACGCTTCAGAATATATTTGGCGACGGCCCGATTATGTGCAGCCAGATTGGCCGAGAACTCGCTGGTTCCATCCCCACGCGATACAAAATAATAGAAATTATGTTTTTCGGGATGCAAGGTCGCCATCAAGGAAGCCTTACCGGGACTGGCAATCGGCGTGGGTGGCAATCCATTGCGCGTGTACGTGTTCCAGGGCGTATCGGTCGTCAAATCACGCTTGCGAATACGGCCCTCATAAGCCGAACCCATGCCGTAAATAACCGTCGGGTCTGTCTGCAAAGGCATGCCGACACGCAAACGATTCATGAATACCCCAGCCACGCGTGCCCGGTCCTGGCTGTGGCCCGTCTCACGTTCCACGATAGAGGCCATGATCAAGGCTTCATACGGTGTCTTCAAAGGCAAATCCGCATCCCGATCCGCCCATAGCTGCTCCAGCAGTTCCTGCTGGGCTTGAAAGCCGCGACGCAGAATGTCAATATCCGCCGTACCGGGCACAAAGACATAGGTATCGGGATAGAACAAACCTTCTGGATGAGACGCCTCCACACCAAAGCGCTTCAACAAATCGGCATCGCTCACCTCGCTCAAGGTCTGTCGAACCTGAGGGTTGCTTGCCAGCGTGTCACGTATGCGTTGATAGGTCCACCCCTCGGGAATGGTCAAACGGGTCTGCAGCATATTGCCGCTGGACATGCGCTCCATCACCACCCACGGTGTATCCCCGCGTACCGCCTCATAAGCCCCCGCTTGCAAGGAGGTATCCAGACCAGAGAGACGCGCCATCCAGACAAAGGCATCTTCCTGAATATCGATCCCGGCCTGCTGCATACTGCGCGCAATCGCACGGGGACCTGAACCGGCAGGGACCACATAATCGATGCGTTCGGCACGCATCGTCACGGGCTGCTTCTTGGCCCAATACCAGGCACCCCCCGCTATCACACAGGCGACTACCAACCAAAGGCCCAACAGGGCAGAGAAGATCTTGACAGTTTTTTTCATGCGAGCGCTATTGTAAACAGAATAAGGCGGCGTATTCCTGAATATGTGTCACAGCCCAACACCGAAACTGGGATCAGTCAGCACCGCCCTCTGCTTCCACCCAGCCCATGCCCTGATCCCAGCGGGGGTATGCCCCTAGAACCAGCCTCGCACACGGTATCATTGATGTTTAAATTTATTTTTTCGCTCAGCCATGACCGGAATGCCTGCTCCCTCCTCTTTCGCCCTGCCAGATTTGTGCGTCCTCCAGTTCCAAGGAGCCGATGCCGTGTCTTTTCTCCATGCTCAAGTCAGCAATGATTTGGAACACCTGGCTGCCGACCGTGCCTGCATCGCGGCCTATTGCACCGCCAAAGGTCGCAGCTTGGCCACCATGGTGTTGTGGCGCGAGCAGAACGAAACGGTCTTTGCCCTGGTCCGCCGTGATCTTAGCGAAGCCCTGATCAAGCGCTTACGCATGTTCGTGCTGCGCAGCAAAGTCGCGATCAGTCTGGCCGAGTTACAGGTTTACGGTGTGGCCGATTCGTCCGCTGCCCAAGCCGTCTGGAATGTGCGGCGCGAAGGTGGCGACACCCTGATTCAGGCCCCCGGCGATCTGGACGGCTTGAATCGTCACTGGCGAATTTCTCCCCAGCAGGACGCAAACGCTCAGACTTCTGAAGGTCGTTGGGAAACGGCAGATATTTTGGCCGGCTTGCCCTGGATCAGCGCCGACACGCAGGATTTGTTCATTCCCCAGACCCTGAACCTGGATCTGATCGATGGCATCAACTTCAAGAAAGGCTGTTATCCAGGCCAGGAAGTCGTGGCTCGCAGCCACTATCGAGGCACGATCAAACGGCGCATGATGGCCGCACGTACCGCCGTTCTGGACACGGCACCACAGACGCCGGAAGCTGCCGATGTGTTTCTGGTCTCGCAGAATGCGGAACCGCTGGCCGCCGCGCGCATTATCAACCGCGCCTGGCATAACGGGCAGCAACGTCTGTATGTCTTGATGGAAGTGGTACTGGCGGACCTGGAACAAGGCCAGTTTCAACTGGAGCAAGGACAGGCGCTGGAACTGCAGCCCCTGCCCTACGCACTGCCAGAACTTAGTGCTTCTGACGGTACAAATTAAGAATGCTGGAGAAATCCAGCCCTGCATTCTGACCTTGTGCGGCGTGCAGGGCGAACAGGTTGCGTGCCAGTTCGCCCAAAGGCGTCGCGCTGTTCTGGCTGACAGCCGCATCGGCTGCCAGACCCAGGTCTTTCAGCATCAGGCCCGTCGCAAAACCGCCCTGATAATCACGCGAAGCCGGCACATCCGGCATCACCCCAGGCCAGGGGTTGTACAGCTCGGTTGCCCAGTTTCGACCGGAACTGCGCGCCATGATGGTCGACAGCACGGCAGGGTCCAGACCGTGGGCAACGCCCAAAGCCAAGGCTTCAGCAGTACCCGCCATCAAAATCCCCAAGAGCATATTGTTGCAAATCTTGGCAACCTGACCCGCACCGGCTTTACCCGCGTGGAAAATGTTCTTGCCCATGGCATCCAAGTAAGGGCGCGCCTTTTCCAGGGCCTGATCCTCGCCCCCGACCATAAAGGTCAAGGTGCCAGCAATGGCACCACCGGTCCCACCAGAGACCGGCGCATCCAGCATTAACAGACCCAGCTTGCTGGCTTTGGCCGCCAGATCCTGGCTGGTTTGCGCATCAATGGTGCTGCAATCGACCAGCACCGTACCGGGGGCCACAGTCTGCAGCAAGCCGTTCTCGCCCTCGTAAACCTGACGAACATGGCGGCCAGCAGGCAGCATGGTAAAGACCATCTGCGCGTCTTGGGCGATTTGCACCGCCGATTCCCCCACCTGTGCCCCTGCTGCCTGTAGTTCCTGCATGGCTTGCGCATTCAAGTCAAAGACTTTCAGGCTATGACCGGCTTTGAGCAGATTCAGCGCCATGGGTTTACCCATATGGCCCAGCCCGATAAATGCAATCGTGTTACTCATTTTGTCTCCTCGTCATTATGAAAGCGGCGCCGTCTGGCGCCGCAGCGGTCTGCCTGGGTTACAGGTCAGCCAAGGGATGAGTCGTTTCTGCCGGCCAGGCAGGAACAAAAAACCGTTCCACCCAGCGTGCATCCGCCTGTTCCAGCGAGGCAGGATTCCAGCGCGGCTGTTTGTCTTTATCAATCAGCAGTGCCCGTATGCCTTCCTGGAAGTCGCCCTGTACGCCACATTGCAGCGACACTATGTATTCCAGACGGAAAACATCGGCCAAAGACAGGTGATGCACCTTCTCCAGCAGCTCAAAGGACAAACGAGCCGAGCCAGGCGCACCTTTGGCGAAGGTTTGCGCGGCACGGGACAACCAGGGGTCGGCACTGCCCTGCCACTGCTGCAGAGCCTGTGTAATGCGTTCAAATTCACGGCTGGCGCAGACATCACGCAGCATGGCGTAGTTCTGCTCCAGCGGGCCGCTATCGGGGCGAGCGCCATCCGCCAAACGACGCAGGATCTGATGCACGCTGCTGTCACACACAGCGCGGTCATCAGACCAGTTTGTGGCTTGCAGGGCCTGGAGCAAGGCGTCGAAATGCACCCGTGGCAAGTAGGCATCCGCCAGACCCAGGAACAAGCAGTCCGACGCGTTGATTTGTGCGCCACTCAGTGCCAGAAAATGGCCAATGCCGGCGGGCAGATGCGACAGCATCCAGGTGCCGCCCACATCGGGAAACAAGCCAATGGAGATCTCGGGCATGGCAAAACGCGTGGTATCGGTTACCACACGATGGCTGGCGCCGTTGAACAGGCCCACGCCCCCGCCCATCACAATCCCGTCACCCCAGCACAAAATCGGCTTGGGAAAGGTATGAATCAGATAGTCCAGGCGGTATTCCACATCAAAAAATTCGCGGGCGTACTCGTTATTCCAGGCCGAGCCACCCTGGTTCTTTTGCATGGAGGCGTACAGCGAATGCAGGTCGCCGCCAGCACACAGGGCCTTCTCTCCGGCACCGTGCAATACGATCATGGCAATACTGGAGTCCTGCGCCCATTCCTGAAACTGCTTGAACAGCAGTTGGCACATCTCCAAATTAAGTCCATTCAGGGCTTGCGGGCGGTTCAGCGTAGCAACACCAATCGCCTTTCCGTTCTGGCCGGGCAGGCGATCAAACAAAACAGAATCCGTCATCGAATATCAGCTCCAAGATCAATGATTTGTCGTGCGATGATGACACGCATGATCTCGTTTGTGCCTTCCAGAATCTGGTGCACCCGAGTATCGCGCACCAGTCGCTCCACAGGATAATCCTTCAAGTAACCATAACCGCCAAAGAGCTGTTGCGCATCCACGCAGGCCTGAAAACCCAGATCCGTGGCCATGCGTTTGGCCATGGCGCAGTACGTGCTGGCCTGACTGCTGCCGGCGTCCAGGTGCGAGGCGGCCAGACGCACCATTTGACGAGCAGCCACGACACTGGTCAGGATATCGGACAATTTGAATTGCAGGGCCTGGAACTGATCCAGACTCTTGCCGAACTGGCGGCGCTCCTGCATGTATTGGCGGGCGGCATCATAAGCGCCTTGGGCGGCTCCTACCGAGCAACAAGCGATATTGATACGGCCACCGTCCAGGCCCTTCATGGCCAGCTTGAAGCCCTCGCCTTCCTGGCCCAGCATGGCCGAGGCAGGAACACGCACACGCTCAAAGGTAATGCCCCGTGTGGACTGGCTGTTCCAGCCCATCTTCAATTCTTTACGACCGTAGGTAATACCGGCGGCATCAGCAGGTACGGCAAAGGCGGAAATCCCCTTGGGGCCGTCACCGCCGGTACGAGCCATGACCACCAGCAGGTCCGTGTCCCCAGCACCGGAGATAAAGGCTTTGCTGCCACTGATCAGATAATCGTCACCATCACGTTCGGCGCGGGTACGCAGGGAGGCGGCGTCCGACCCCGCACCGGGTTCAGTCAGACAATACGAACCCAATTTCTGGCCACTACTCAGCAACTCCCCCCATTGAGACTTGATCTCCTCCGTACCCCAGGTGCCCACCATCCAGGTCACCATATTGTGGATGGTCAGAAATGCGGTGGTCGACGGGTCAACCGCAGCCATTTCCTCAAATACCAGGCTGGACTCCAGACGTCCCAAGCCCAGACCACCGATGGATTCCGGGGCGTACAAGCCGCAAAAACCCAATTCACCCGCTTTACGGAACGCCTCGATCGGGAAAATCTGTTCCTCGTCCCAACGCGCCGCATGCGGTGCCAGCTCCCCTTGTGCAAACTCGCGAGCCGCTTGCGCAAAAGCGTTCTGATCGTCTGTCAGTATCATGTCTGTCTCCTTATTTTTACCCACCATAATGCGAGCCGCCCCCTTTAGTTGTCGTGCTGATGACAATCAGCATTTTCATAGGGAGCAGTGCCAGGCAGAAGGCGACAGTCTAGCTGAAAGTAGCAGCCTGATGATCAGGCCGGAATGAACTAGGCGCGGACGGGTTTGCGGCGGGGTCTGGCGGCAGCGCGGGCCGCCAGCTTGTGCGCGTAGCGACGACGGCGGGAATCCATCGGGTCAAAGACCAGCTCACGGTAGACCTCCACCCGGTCCTGATCCTGCAAGAGCTGATCCAACTGGCAACGTTGGCCATAGACACCGACGTGCAGTGCGTCCAGGCCCTGTTCATCATCCAGCGGTGGCAGGCCGCACTCACGCAGCCCTTCGGCAATTCCTGCCGTTAACAGGGCATCACGGACACAACTGCCCGCAGGCAAATGCAGGGCGGCTTTCCAGACCTGGGCCTGAGTGGCCACAATTACGCTGACGGATAACTCAGTCACCGTAAACCTCTTGGGCGCGGCGCGTAAAGGAGTCGATAAAGCTGTTGGCAACGCGGTTAAAGATGGGACCCACGACCATTTCCAGTGCGCGGCTGGAGAATTCATACTCCATGGTGAACACGATCTTGCAACCGTCTTCGCCCAAAGGAGTAAACTGCCAGTCCCCCGTCAAGGCCGAGAACGGGCCTTTGACCAGGCGCAAGACAATACGGTTGGGATAATCGTGTTCGTTGCGTGTGGTGAAGGTTTGACGAATACCCGCAATGCTGATGGTCACCGAGGCTTCCATCCCCTTTTCGTCGCGCTGATTGACGGTCGCGCCACCACACCAGGGCATGAATTCAGGGTATTTTTCCACCTCTGCAACCAAATCAAACATCTGTTCGCAGCTATAAGGAAGGAGGACGGAGCGTTTTACTGTATGCATCAGGTCTGGTTAATAGATAGAATGTTCTGATTTTACAATCTATGGTTGGCAATTAATTCATGAGTATTGTTGATAATCGCAAGGCTACCCACGAATATTTTATCGAAGAGCGCTTTGAGGCCGGTCTGGTCCTGGAGGGCTGGGAGGTCAAGGCGATCCGAGCTGGTCATGTTCAGCTCAAAGAAAGCTTTGTCATCGTACGCGAAGGCGAGCTGTTTATTATCGGGATGCACGTCAGCGCCTTGCCGACCGCGTCCACCCATATCCGGCCCGATGCTACTCGTACACGTAAACTACTGCTCAAAGCCGAAGAAATCAGCAAGCTGATTGGCAAGGTTGAGCAACGTGGCTACGCCCTGGTTCCCCTGAACCTCCACTACAAGAAAGGTCGTATCAAGCTGGACTTCGGCCTGGGACGCGGTAAAAAACTGCACGATAAACGTGATGTTTCCCGCGACAAAGACTGGAAGCGCGAACAAGAACGCTTGATGAAACACGACACCCGCCGTAAGACGAATGAATAAAAACGGGCTAAAAAGCCCGTTTTGTTCCAAGTCTCAATGTAATTTAACACGAGGGGCGGCCCGTTTGCTGAGCAAACGGCCCAAAGCCAAGGTTGCCGTTCGCGCAACCCCCAAAATCGCCATGTGGTGCATCAAGTGCAGGCTCATATACATAATGCGAGCCAGCAAACCCTCTACAAACCAGCTCTTGCCAGACAGAACCCCCATCAGGCTGCCTACCCCACGGCTATGGCCCACCGAGACCAGTGAGCCGTAGTCCTTGTAGACAAAGGGAGCTTCATCGACCGGCTTGCCTTGAATGCGAGCAGCCAACCGCTTGCGCAAGTAACTGGCTTGCTGGTGTGCGACCTGTGCGCGAGCAGGCAAGAACTGGCCTTCCTTGTCCCAAGGCACTTGCGCGCAATCGCCCAACGCCCAAATATACGGATCGGGCGTAGACAAACAGGCGTCCAGCACCAGTTGATTGATACGGTTAACAGGTAGACCGAGTTGAGCCAAAAAGGCAGGGGCTTCAATCCCTGCGGCCCAGACGCACAAATCGTTGGGATACTGACCACCGTTCACATCCTCAATGTGATCAGCCGCCAAACGGCTGACTCGCACCGAGGTCCGTACCGCCACACCACGCTGCTCCAGCAGGCTTTGCGCGGTAGCCGATAGTTTGGGCGGCAAGGCGGACAGAATGCGATCGGCACCTTCCAGCAAGGTGATACGCACTTCGCGGTCCGAGCTGCTGCCCGGAATGCTGTAAATGCTTAAATCGGCACGGGCTTCCAGCAACTCGGCTGCCAGTTCTACCCCGGTAGCCCCGCCCCCAACAATATTGATGTACAGGGGCGCCCCCGGTTCACGCTGCGCGCGGCGGGTCACACTGATCAGCTCATTGAGCAGCTTCAAACGGAAACGCTCGGCCTGATGAGTCGAGTCCAAGGCCAGCGCATGCTCATGGGTGCCAGGCGTATTGAAGAAATTGGATTTGCTGCCTACGGCCATCACCAGCGTACCGTAGGACAGGCTGCGCTCCGGGAAGACTTCTTCATGGTCGGGTCCCAGGACCGGAGCCAGCGTGATCGTGCGTTGCTCGCGGTCTATGCTGATCATTTCACCTTGAATAAAGGTAAAACCGCAGTCACGCGCCAGCATGAAATACGACAGCCCCTCGCGGTGAATATCCAGGGTACCGGCAGCCACCTCATGCAATGACGGTTTCCAGATATGGTCGCTGTCTTTGTCGACCAAAAAGATATGCTGACGCCCGAACTGACGCCCTAATTTGGCAGCCAGCTCCAGGCCTCCTGCCCCGCCCCCAACAATCACCACTTGATACGACTGCGTAGTAGACATCCACAACTCCTTGGGCCTTGTCTTAAGCAAAGAGAGTATCAGAACCGCCGCCTTATACTTTAAATCAAAACAGATAAGGACTATAGCGATCTGTAGACGCCGCCAGGCGCGTCCAGAAGCACTGACACGTGCAATCACCCGAATGTGTGGCACTTTTGCGCTTTACTAGGCCTTAGATCAAAGACTGAGGCAAACAAATAGGCCCAATAGCAGTGCATGTCGTAAAATTAAGGGGTTTGGTCTTGCCTTCCCTTAACGGTCGACATGGAGCAGCAGCACAGCAGCCATTGATACGGTATGATGCTGGCTTTGTCCTATTCACTTAATTTTTGCCTGCCATTATGCATGACGATGTTCCCCGAAAATCCCAACGCGCGACTCGAAAGGGACGCGAACGCCGCGACAAAATCCTGGAAGTGGCTTCCGAGGTTTTTCGCGAGAATGGTTTTGAGGCCACATCCATGTCCCAAATCGCTGCATTGGCAGGCGGCTCCAAGGGCACGCTCTACAATTATTTCCCATCCAAAGAAGACCTCTTGCTGGCTGTCCTGCTGACAGGTGCCCAGGAATTTACCGAACAGGTTCTGACCAAGCTGGATTGCGAAGGTGATATCCGCCAGGAACTGCAGAGTTTCCTGCTGCCCATGCTGCGTAATCTGTACTCCAAGCAAACCGCCCAGCTTTTGCGTATCGTGGTCTCTGTCGGTGGACACAGCGACATCGGCAAACGCTTTATGGAGATGCTGGACGACCAGATCTGGGACGGAGTGCAGTGTTTCTTTGCTCACCATATCGAGCGTGGCACGCTACGCCGGCTGGACCCGGTATTAATGGTGGAACACTTCCGTTGCCTGAGCGAAGGCGAAATTGTATTGTTGCTCATGGGGGCGATGGAGCCCTGGAGTGAAGAGCGCATTCAAACTGAGACGGAACATATTCTGGATATGTTCTTACACGTTTACCAAATCGACGCAGCAAACTAATACCAGCCAATCAGCTGCAGCGCTGATTGTTCTGTCCATACACGGTTCCTCTCCCCTTAGCAGCGAACCCGTCAAGACACTCCGAATCCATGCCGCCCGATCCAGGGCGGTTACGGCCATTCCCCATCACGGCCTCTCACCCGCGCCCTGCCCTGTTCCGTTCTGCTCATCAGAATTGCAGCCTGCCCCTCTCCTTAGCCGCACACCAATAGGCACGAGCGCTTGGCAATACCTATACAAGCTTGTACAAGCACTCCAGCTAGCCAAAGCGCCAATATACTCACCTAGGCAGCAAGCGCTGCAAAACAAAATCGCATGAGCACGGCCAAGAGCCATAGCAAGAACAAAAGCACAAGATACGTCCCCAAAACGACAACACCCCGACATGGAAGCTCCATGTCGGGGTGTTAGGTCTTACCTGACTTGACCCGCGTACTGCCAGAGATTTCGCTAGCAGTAACTTACGTCTTAGACCTTGGCCAGACGTTGCCAGGTATCCACAACCGTATCCGGGTTCAGCGACAGCGAAATAATGCCTTCATCGCTCAGCCACTTGGCCAGATCAGGGTGGTCGCTGGGGCCTTGGCCACAAATACCCACGTATTTGTTTTGTGCCAGGCATGCCTTGATGGCACGACTGAGCATGAACTTCACAGCCTCGTCGCGCTCGTCGAAGTCGGCAGCCAGCAGCTCCATACCGGAGTCACGATCCAGACCCAGAGTCAACTGAGTCATGTCGTTGGAACCGATGGAGAAGCCGTCAAAGTACTGCAGGAACTGCTCGGCCAGAATGGCGTTGGAAGGCACTTCGCACATCATGATCAAGCGCAGGCCGTTTTCGCCACGAGCCAGACCGTGGGAAGCCAACAGGTCCACAACACGTTCTGCCTGACCCAGGGTACGCACGAATGGCACCATGATTTCGACGTTGGTCAGACCCATTTCGTCACGCACTTTCTTCAGGGCTTCGCATTCCATCTTGAAACATTCTGCGAAGTCTTCGGACAGGTAGCGAGCCACACCACGGAAGCCCAGCATGGGGTTCTCTTCCTCGGGCTCGTAGCGCGAACCACCCACCAGCTTGCGGTATTCGTTGGACTTGAAGTCCGACAGACGCACGATGACGGGCTTGGGGTAGAAGGAAGCGGCCAGAGTCGCAATACCTTCGGCCAGTTTTTCCACGAAGAAAGCACGTGGGCTGGCGTAGCCACGAGCCGCCGATTCCACTGCCTTTTTCAGGTCGCTATCCACATTGGGGTAGTCCAGAACGGCTTTGGGGTGAATCGCAATGTTGTTGTTGATGATGAATTCCAGACGAGCCAGACCCACACCATCGTTAGGAATTTGCGAGAAGTCGAAAGCCAGTTGGGGGTTACCCACGTTCATCATGACTTTCAGGCCGATCTCGGGCATTTGGCCCCAGCTGACTTCTTCGATCTCGGTTTCCAGCAGACCGTCGTAAATCCGGCCTTCGTCGCCTTCAGCACACGAAACGGTCACTTCCTGACCTTCTTTCAGCACGTCTGTGGCGTTGTTGCAACCGACCACGGCAGGGATGCCCAGTTCGCGAGCAATAATCGCCGCGTGGCAGGTACGACCGCCACGGTTGGTGACGATAGCCGAAGCCAGCTTCATGATGGGTTCCCAGTTAGGGTCCGTCATATCGGTGACCAGCACGTCGCCGGGTTTGACCAGATCCATCTCGGAGGCGTCTGCCACGATACGGACTTTGCCCGAACCGATCTTCTGACCAATAGCGCGGCCGGTAACCAGCACTTCGCCAGTGGCTTTCAGGCGGTAACGCTCTTGCACGTCGTTGCTGCCTTGCTGGGACTTAACTGTCTCAGGGCGGGCTTGCAGAATGTAGATCTTGCCGTCGATACCGTCACGACCCCACTCAATGTCCATAGGACGCTGGTAGTGTTTTTCAATGATGGTGGCGTAACGAGCCAGTTCGATCACTTCTTCGTCGCTCAGGGAGTAACGGTTGCGCTCGGACACCGGCACGTCTACGGTACGCACAGCGTGATCAGTCGTACGGCCTTCGTCAAATTCCATCTTGATCAGCTTGGAGCCGATACGGCGGCTGATGATGGGGTAGTGACCGGAAGCCAGCGTTGGCTTGTACACGTAGAACTCGTCCGGATTGACCGAACCTTGAACCACGGTTTCGCCCAGGCCGTAAGAGGACGTCAAAAAGACCACATCCTTAAAGCCCGATTCAGTGTCCAGGGTGAACATCACACCAGCGCTGCCCTTGTCGGAGCGCACCATGCGCTGAATACCAGCGGACAGCGCCACTTCAGCGTGGGCGTAGCCCTTGTGCACGCGGTAGGAAATAGCACGGTCGTTGTACAGGGAGGCAAACACGTGGTGAATCTTGCTCAGCACCTCGTCGATGCCCACCACGTTCAGGTAGGTTTCTTGCTGACCAGCAAAGGAAGCGTCAGGCAAGTCTTCAGCGGTGGCGGAAGAGCGCACGGCAAACGAACCCTTGCCGTCTGCATCCAGTTCAGCAAACGCGTCACGTACGGCTTTTTCAAACTCGGCCGGGAATGGAGTGTCGATGATCCACTGGCGAATTTCGGCACCGGCAGCGGCCAGTTCACGAACGTCGTCGGCGTCCAGCGCGTCCAGACGCTGCTGAATGCGCTTGTCCAGATCGTTGTTTTTCAGGAAAACGCGGAATGCTTCGGCTGTTGTGGCAAAACCACCTGGCACGCGCACACCAGCGTCGGCCAGTTGACTGATCATTTCGCCCAGCGACGCGTTTTTACCGCCCACTGTGTCGACGTCCGTCATGCGGAGCTTGTCGAAACTAATTACGTAAGACATAAGTCACCTTGAATAGAAAAAAAAGCGTGTTTGCTTAAGGCAGTGATCCCAACAGCGCTGTCTGTGTGATCTGTCCTAAGCAAACCTGCCTTTCCATACCCCGATCCGAGCGGTAAATGGTAATCTTGCAAATTGTACCGTTTCCCGAGCATTGTGCACGACTTATTCCATGACATCTTCTCCTATTGAGCGTACCGTCTTTGTCGTTTCTGACAGCACGGGCATTACCGCCGAAACTTTCAGCAACTCCGTCCTGTCGCAATTCGCTCAATTCGAATTTCAGGCCGTCCGTATCCCCTTCATCGATACCATCGAGAAAGCCCAAGCTGTCGCTGATCGCATCAACCAATGCGCTCAAGAGCAAGGCCAGCAACCGCTGGTATTCAGCACCTTGGTTGACCCCAAGATGGCGCACATTATTGGCGCGGCCAACTGCACCTTCCTGGATCTGTTTGGTGCCTTTGTACGACACATTGAACGCGCCCTAGGAGTGAAGTCCAGCCGTTCCGTAGGCCGTTCGCACTCCGGTGGCATGTCCAAGCGCTACAACAATCGCATTGAAGCCATCAACTTCAGTCTGGCGCACGACGATGGTCAGTACGTGAATGGTCTGGAACAAGCCGACGTGATTCTGGTGGGTGTATCCCGCTGCGGAAAAACGCCTACCAGCTTGTACTTGGCGATGCAGTACGCCGTCAAGGCCGCCAACTACCCCATCATTCCCGAAGATTTCCAGCGCGGCACCCTGCCCGCCACGCTGGCTCCCTACCGGAAAAAGATTTTTGGTCTGTCCATTCATCCAGACCGTCTGTCTGAAGTGCGTAATGAGCGCCGTCCGGGAAGCAAATACGCCACCATCGAGCAGTGCCGCATGGAAGTGGCTGAGGCGGAACGTTTAATGCGTATGGAAGGCATTCCTTGGCTGTCCACCACCACCAAATCCATCGAGGAAATCTCCACCAAGATTCTGGATGATGTCGGTTTGGACCGCCGCTCTTACTAAGGATCGAACAGCTAGTCCGGGCGATACCCCCTACGGGAGTATTCGGACAGCCTCAACATCAAGGCCTGATCTCGGTATCACACCGAACTCAGGCCTTTTTGTTGGCCGCTGCTACGGTGTCAGATCTGCTGCTTTTGTCCGCACTCAATCCAACTTGCCCACCCAAACCTGCGGGTGCTGATCACTCCAGGGCAAGGCTTGCTCCAATTGGCCAGCCAAGCCAAACAAGAGGCATTCCTGACCATAAGCGGCCGTAAACATCATGCCTATGGGTAAGGAAGTCGCCACATCCTGCCCGGCCGGCACCGACATGGAGGGTGAGCCACTGATATTGGCCAAAGCCGCAAAAGGTGCTTGCTTAAAGACGTGGGCAATCCAGCCCAGGCCATCCACCTGATCCTGTATCTGGTTGTACTCACCCACCCTCATGGGCAGCGCAGGTACGGTGGGAGTCATCAGGACATCATATTTCTGGAAATACGCGCCCAGATTCCGGGAGACCGTATTACGCACGGCGATCGCCCCCAAAAGATCAATTCCGCTAATCTTCTTGCCGTAGGCATAGGCCGCCAACGTGGCCTGTTCCAGATACACCTCATTCACCGGCCGCCCGGTCGCTGCGGCAATGCTGTCTATCCACGCCGCCGTGTTCACATTCCAGAATTGGGCATTGGCGTGTACAAAAGCCTCCCAACTGACGCCGGAATCAAATACCAGGGGTTCGACCTGATGGCCCAGAGACTCCAGCACCGAGGCCATATCAATCGCCTTGCCGGCAATGACAGACTCGGTTTTATCACCGCTGGGCGGGTCCATCATCAACCCGATACGCAAAGCGCCTGGATTTTTCTTCACAGCCGATAGAAAGGTCTGAGGGGGTGCTGCCGTGTAATACGGCTCACCAATACCGGGACGGCTAATCGCATCCAGCAAAGCAGCGCTGTCTCGCACGCTACGACTGACGCCCAGGTGGGCCAGCAAACCGCTCCAGACCTCATCTTGCAGGGGGCCGCTGGAGACCCGCCCCCGAGTGGGCTTCAAGCCGAACAAGCCGTTCACAGCCGCCGGGACACGAATAGAGCCACCGCCATCAGTTGCGTGAGCCACCGGCACCATCCCTGCCGCGACCGCGGCTGCCGAGCCTCCTGTCGAGCCACCGGCATTAAAGGCAGGGTTCCAGGGGTTCAGCGTAGGGCCTACGCAGCGCGCCTCCGTCGTTGTACTGATGGCAAATTCCGAGGTCGTGGTTCGACCTAGGGTGACCAGTCCCGCCTCTTTGTAGAGGCTCATCAAAGTACTGTCCGCGTCCATGACCATGCCTTGCGCCAGCTTGCTACCCAGCTCGTAGCGTTTGCCCTTCATGGTGATGGCCAGATCTTTAATCAAAAACGGGACGCCGTAAAGTACGGAGTCCCGGTCAGCATGGGGGTCAATCTCCCCGTCCCAGCTCTCTACCACCGCATTGATTTTGCTGTTCAATGCATCAACCGCTTTCTTGCCCACCTGACTTAATTCTTGAACACTGATGTGTTTCTTGGCAACCAGCTCAGCCAACGCCAAGGCATCATAGGTCGCGTATTCGCTAAGTTTCATTGTTGACCTCATCTGAAAAAGATTAGGAATCCAGCCGGATACAACGATGGAGCGATACAAGATGACAAAGCGGCCCTCAGGGAGCCGCTAGCAGACAAGCGTCAATGCCCTATGCTCTCAATGCTCGCGTAGCGATAAGCAGACGCCTTACTAGATGATTTACTTGATTTTAAAAGTGGAGACAAGAGCGACATCAAGAAAGAAGTCACTGACACCGGCTGACTCTTCCCAGTACGGTGCAATCAAGCCGCCAAGACTAGCGGCTGTGCTGACGACGCTGCTCGTACAGACAAAGGGCGGTGGCAATCGCCACGTTCAAGGACTCCACGCCGGGCGCCTGAGGGATGAACAAACACTGATTCGCTTTGGTCAGCAAGGCCGGGCTAACACCTTGCCCTTCATTGCCAAAAACCCAAATTCCCTGGTCGGGCAAGCTGGATTCATACAGGTCCTGGGCATCTGGCCCCAAGGAGGTCACCAGCACCGGCAAGGCAGCTTTTTCAAGCAGAGCCACACCATCGACCTGCTCATGGATTTGAATGGAGAAATGGGCGCCCTGTGCACTACGCAGCACTTTCTGAGACCAGACGCTGGCACAGCCTGGCGTCAGATACACGGCCTCCAACCCCACCGCCACCGCCGTTCGCAAGACGGTGCCCACATTACCCGGGTCTTGAACCTGATCCAGCAAGATGGCACGTTTTGTGGGAGCCGTCCAAACCTGCCCTCGAGGTACGCGAACAATAAAGCCTATGCCCTGCCCCTGACCAACTTGGGATACGGCATTCATCAAGGTTGCATTGAAGGTCACACTGCTATGGCCTGGCAAGAAGCGCGCCAGTTCGAGCAACTCGTCCGAGTGGCGGTCCATCTCGAAAACCGCCAGTTCCGGCAAGCCTCGGCGCTCCAGCCACATCTGGCATAGATGAATGCCTTCCAACCAAATCAACTGATCGCCCCCGTCCAGCTCGCGTTTATCGTGAGCCAGGCGCTGCACTCGTTTGAACAGCGCATTATCTTTGGATTCAATCAGCCTCATTGTCTTCAACTTACCTAACTAGAGATGCGCGTACCGGCGCGAAACTTCGACGATGCTCGGGGCAAGGCCCGTGCTGGGACAAACGCTCAAGATGAAAGGCCGTCCCGTAGCCTTTGTGCTGGTCAAAACCGTATTCGGGATAGTCTCGGTGCAATTCCAGACAGACCGCATCCCGCGCTGTTTTCGCCAAAATTGATGCAGCCGCAATGGCAGCATGGCTGGCGTCACCTTTGATGATGGCTTCTGCCGGGCAACACAGGCCAGTGGGAATGCGATTGCCATCCACCAGGGCCTGTTCAGGTTTGACACTCAGGCCATTGCAGGCTCGCTGCATCGCCAACATGGCCGCATGCAAGATATTGATGTCATCAATTTCTGCGACGGTCGCACTGGCAATTTCCCAGGCCAAAGCCCTTTCCTTGATCAGAACGGCCAAGGCTTCACGCCGTTTGGCGGTCAGCTTCTTGGAGTCGTTCAGGCCTTCAATGGGATTGTTCGGGTCCAGAATCACAGCAGCGGCAAAGACGGGACCGGCCAATGGGCCACGCCCCGCTTCATCCAGCCCCGCCACCAAACCTGCCGAGACATCACTGACCAATAAATCCAGCTGCTTCATGCACGTGCCATATTCAAAATAACCTCGGCCGCCAAAGCAGGCGTGTCCCTGCGCAAGGTCAAATGCATCTCGGTAAAGACTTGCTCGATATGCGCCACATAGCTCTGATCGCTCAAGGCTTTCCAGCACGCTTGCGCCAGTTTCGCTGGCTGGGCATCTTCTTGTAGCAGTTCGGGTACGACAAAATCCCGAGCCAGCACATTGGGCAAACCCACCCAGGGCACATAAGGCCTGTCCTGACCGGACTTCCACCGTATGATGCGCTCCATCATGGGGCTGAGCACATACGAAATAACCATAGGCCGCTTGTACAAGGCAGTTTCCAGGCTGGCAGTACCACTGGCCACCAGCACAGCGTCACTGGCTTCCATCACCGTCCAGGCGGGTGGGCGAACCACGCCTTCCGAATCAGGCTGACGAATACCGACCGTATTGGCATCAATAATGTGTAAATTGCGGATGGGATGCTGAGCCAGCGCTTCCTCAAACTCCTGACGACGCTTGGGATTCACCATAGGCACCAGAATCGTCAGATCCGGATCCTGGTCCTGCAAGATCTGCACGGCCTGCAAAAAGCGCGGTGACAGCATCTTGACCTCGGAGGAGCGGCTGCCAGGCAGCACGCCCAGAATACGGCCTGTCTCGGGCAAGCCCAGGCGACAGCGAGCGTCAGCCTTATCCGGCTGCAAGGGAATATTCGCCGCCAAGGGATGGCCCACATAAGTCACCGGAATACCTTCCTTTTCGTAGATCTCGGTCTCGAAAGGAAACAGTACCAGCATATGGGAAACCGCTTCGCGGATTTTGTGGATGCGCTCGTAGCGCCAGGCCCAGATCGAGGGCCCCACAAAGTGCACCGTCGGCACGCCAGCCTGACGCAAACGATGCTCCAGTCGCAAATTGAAGTCCGGGGCGTCAATACCCACAAACACATCCGGACGCTGGCGCAACCACTGATTGCGCATGCCCAAATACGTGGAGACCAGACCCGGAATACGTTTGAGCGCCTCGACGTAACCAAATACCGTCAAGGCGTCCATGGGATAGTATTGGTGAAATTGCTGGGCGGCCATCTCGGGGCCGCCTATGCCTTCTACCTGCACGCCAGGATTGCCCTGGCGCAGTCCTTGAATGATGCGGGCCGCCAGCAAATCGCCAGACGGCTCGCCCGCTACCATTCCTATACACAGATCCCGCTTGGCCCCTGTTTGCCCCGACCCGTCTGAACGTGCCGCTAATGGGCTGGAGGCGCTGCTCATGGTCTGCAAATACCCCGGCTGGAGTCATTCAGAAAGTCGATCATGACCTGTACGGCCGCACGGCACTCAGGCTGCGTTTCCTGCAAGGCTTGCATCTGCTCCACGGCCTGCTCCACCGTCAGCTTGCGACGATACAGCAGCTTGTAGCTTTCCTTCACCGCCGAAATCGCTTCAGCCGAGAAGTTGCGACGGCCCAGGCCTTCGCTATTCACACCGACAGGACGGAAAGGATCGCCTGCACCAATCACGTAAGGAGGAATATCCTGACGCACCGAGCTGGTACCACCAATCATGCTGTGTGCACCGATACGACCGAACTGATGCACAGCCGTCAAACCGCCCAGAATGGCCCAGTCGCCAATATGCACGTGGCCGCCCAGTTGGACGCTGTTGGCGATAATCGTGTGATTGGCAATCTGGCAATCATGTGCAATGTGGGTGTAGGCCATGATCCAGTTATCATTGCCGACACGGGTCACACCGACATCCTGCACCGTACCGGTATTGATGGTGACGTACTCACGAACCATATTGCCATCGCCGATTTCCAGACGAGTCGGTTCACCCGCGTACTTCTTGTCCTGCGGCATGCCACCAATGGAGCAGAAACGGTAGAAATGGTTGTTGCAACCAATCGTGGTCACGCCATCAATCACGCAGTGGGGGCCCACTTTGGTGCCCGCCCCTATCGTGACATTAGGCCCAATGATGCTGTAAGGCCCGACCTCGACATCATCTGCAAGCTGAGCGCCCGCTTCGATGATGGCCGTTTCATGAATACGCATAAACTATTCTTCCAATTGACGGATCGCACACATAATTTTAGCTTCGGCAACCACTTGGCCATCAACCAAGGCACGGCCCGTGTACTTGCACAAGGCGCGGCTGATGCGATCCGCGGTCACTTCCAAACGCAACTGATCGCCTGGCATCACGGGTTTGCGAAAACGCGCGCCATCCACACCAACCAGGTAATAGGCTAGCTTGTTGTCCACTTTGGCGTACGGATCCTCAGGATCGGTAAAAGAGAACAGCGCCGCTGCCTGAGCCATGGCTTCAATGATCAAGACCCCAGGCATAACCGGCATGTGCGGAAAGTGACCCGTAAAAAAGGGTTCATTCATCGACACGTTTTTAATGGCGACGATGCTCTTGCCGGGCACCAGTTCCAAGACGCGATCAACCAGCAGCATCGGGTAACGATGAGGGAGGCGATCCATAATTTGTCGAATGTCGAGTTCCATGTCCTGTCCTGCTTATTTTTGTTTATTGATATGTTCAGATGATTCATTTGCCCCATCAGCCTGCTGACGCTCCAAAGAGCGCAGGCGACGGCGCAAACCGCTCAATTGCCCCAGCACGGCAGCGTTTTTCTGCCAGTCCTGATGCCCAGCAAAGGGATAAACCCCGGTATAACGTCCAGGCTGACTGATATTGGAGGTGACAGCCGTACCGCCAGAGACGTGTACATCGTCACCCAAGACCAGGTGACCCGAGAGCATCGCTGCCCCGGCGATCGTACAACGCGCCCCAATCTGGGTAGAGCCGGCCACCCCCACACACGCCGCCATGGCCGTGTGCTCGCCGACCTGCACGTTGTGCCCGATCATAATCTGGTTGTCCAGCTTGACGCCGTTGGCCAACACGGTGTCATCCAGTGCACCACGGTCCACCGTCGTATTGGCGCCGATTTCAACATCGTCGCCAATACGCACGTGGCCGATCTGTGCAATCTTGGCCCAGGCACCCTTGCCTTTCACTGGATCCGGCGCAAAACCAAAACCGTCCGCGCCCAGCACTACGCCCGAATGCAAAATGGCGCGAGCCCCAATATGCACCTGGTGGTAAAGAGTGACACGCGCATGCAGTAAACAGTCTGGCCCCAAGGTAGAGCCTGCGCCAATCACGCAATGCGCACCCAAACGGGTGCCACGTCCGATCTTGACGCCGGCCTCCACCACGCAAAAGGGCCCGACCGACACGCCCTCGCCCAATTGAGCACTAGGGTCAATCACCGCACTGGGATGGATGCCCTGGGGCAAATCCGCCATGCGCACCTGATCAAAACGCTGAGCCAGCAGCGCATACATTAGATAAGGCTCTGAGCACAAAACCGGAATAAAGGACGGTGTAAAGCCCAGATCCTCGTAGACCTGTGGCGTCAAAATCACCACCGCAGCACGGGTCTGCTCCAGCAGATCCTGCATCTTGGGATTGGACAGAAAGCTGATTTCTTCCGGACCCGCAGAAAGTAAAGAGCCTAGGCCCCGAATCCGGGGCATAGGCTCTTTAATGCCTTCTGGCAGCTTGCAATCCAGTCCGGTCTTGTTGATGGCGTCTATGAGTTCAGACAGCTGTACAGCCTGATCAACGTTCAGCAATACCGGCATAGTGCATCAACCGCCCAGTGCTTTCAGAACTTCCTCGGTGATGTCCACACGTGGGCTAACGGTGACCGCGTCCTGAATGATCAGGTCGTAGCCTTGCGAGTCAGCAATACGCTTGATAGCGGCATCAGCCTGCTCAACGATGGCCGAGAACTCTTCGTTGCGGCGACGATTGAAGTCTTCCTGGAATTCGCGGCGCTTGCGCTGCAAATCGGAATCCAGGTCAGCCAGTTGACGCTGACGCTTCACACGATCGGACTCGGACAAGACAGGAGCATCCTTGTCGAACTTCTGAGCTTGCGAACGCAGGTTGTTGGCCATGCGCTCCAGCTCTTCGTCACGACGCTTGAATTCTGCTTCGATTTTGGTTTGGGCCGCTTTGGCGGGCTTGGAATCACGCAAAATGCGCTCTGTGCTGACAAAACCAATTTTGGTCTGGGCCTGAACAACAGGAGCAGCGGTCATGGCGCCGACACCCAGCGCGGCAGCCAGAACGAGCGCGTTATTGCCACGCGACAAGCTGCGGGCGATGTTTGTAAGTTTTAATGCGATGTTTGACTTCATGAAAAATCTACCTTGCTAATTAGGCTGCAGAATAGTGCAATTGTGCCACTAAACACGAACATCAGAAAGCGGTACCAATCTGGAACTGGAAGGCTTGTTTATCGTCGCCTTCCTTGGCGCGCAAGGCGCGACCATAGGACAACTGCAACGGACCGAGTGGGGACTCCCACGACAAGCCCAGACCTGCAGCGTACTTCCAACCGCATGGATCCTCCGACAAACGGTCAGGACGACCCATTGGGCAACCACCGCTGGTGTTGTCAACTTTACCGGCATCGGCAAAGACGAACCAACGCAACGTACGGTCACGTGAGGCACCGGGGAATGGCAGATACAGTTGAGCGTTGGCAATCATTCGACGCGAACCACCCAGGTAGTCGCCCGTCAAGATATCGCGTCCGCCCAAGGATGCACCTTCGTAGCCACGTACCGACCCGATACCACCGGCGTATACGTTCTTGATCACCGGGAAACTCTTGCCACCGATGCTGCGACCGTAGTCAATCGCCCCGTTCAGAGCCAGCGTGTAAGCACGCCCCAAAGGAATATAGTGCTGATGGCTGGCACGCAGCATGTAATAGCGCAAATCCATCGTACCCATATCAGCCGACAGACTGGTCAAGCTGCCCTTGTTGGGAGCAATCGCGCTGTCGCGAGTATCTTTGGACCAACCCAGGTTGAAAATAAAGGTGTTGGTGCCTTCACCGTACTCGTTTACGTAATCCTGATAGGCACGGGGTGTGTACTGCGGGCTCAGGCGCGAGAGCTTGTTGTGCTCGAAGTTCACGCCCATGAATACACGGTCGTACTCGGAAATAGGCACACCGAAGTTCAAACCGGCACCGATTGCGGTGTTCTGGTAATCACCCCAACCATCATTGGACTGGTAAGGCGTGGTACGACGGTAGTAAATCGAGGTGGTCTTGCTGATGCCGTCACCTGTCCAGAAAGGATTGGTATGGCTGATCACCGCCGCACGGTTCACTTTACTGGTATTGACCTGCAAGGACAGGCTGTTACCACTACCGAAGATGTTGTCCTGACTGATACCGGCTGACAGCATCAGCTTGTCAGTCGAACCGTAACCAATACCGAGGTTAACCAAGCCGGTGGGCTTTTCTTTCACGTCCACGTTCACGTCGACCTGGTCAGGCGAACCCGGTACAGGCTTGGTATTCACATCTACTTCATTGAAGTAGCCCAGACGGTCGATACGGTCACGCGAGAACTTGATGGCGTCCGAGTCATACCAGGCCGCTTCCTGCTGACGCATTTCACGACGCACCACTTCATCACGGGTACGGACGTTTCCACCCACCTCAATACGGCGCACATACACGCGACGACCGGGATCGACGTAGAAGGTCAAGTCAGCCGTGTGATTTTCGCGATCCAGCACCGGGTTCGGGTTGGCATTCGCAAAGGCATAACCCAAGCCACCCAGATACTCGGTGATCGATTTTACGGTAGCGCTGGTCTTGTCCGAGGAAAACACTTCGCCTTCTTTTTGCTGCACCATCGGCTCGATCTTGTCTTCCAGACCCAGCAGATCACCGGCCAATTTCACGCTACTCAAGGTGTAGGGCTGGCCCTCGTGAATGGTCAGGGTAATGTAAATGTCTTTGCGATCGGGCGAAATCGATACCTGAGGCGCTTCGGCCGAGTACTCCAGGAAACCACGATTCAGGTAGTAGGAGCGGATACGCTCCATATCCCCTTCCAGTTTTTCGCGGGAGTATTTATCAGTGCCGGTGTACCAGGTCATCATGCCCGAGGTCGTCAGCTCCATCTGATCGAGCAAGTCACCTTGCGAGACGGCTTCCGTACCGACGATGCGGATTTCCTTGATCTTGGCCAAGCCACCCTCAAAGATGTCAAAGCTGACACCGACGCGGTTACGTGGCAAAGGCGTGATGATAGGCGTGATTTCCACACCATACTTGCCCTTGGACAAGTACTGTTGTTTCAGCTCGAATTCAGCACGTTCCAACATGGAACGGTCAAAAACCCGGCCTTCTCCAAAGCCTACCTGGGCCAGGGAGTTGATAATATTCTTGGCGTCGAACTCGCGCATGCCATTAAAAGACACGGAGGCGATGGTTGGACGCTCCTTAACGTTAACGATCAGCACATTGGTGCTGGTGTCAATTTGCACGTCACTGAAAAAACCGGTGGCGTACAAGCGCTGAATCGCGTCTGCCGCCTGCTCTTCCGAGAAGGACTCACCGACCTTGACAGGCAAAGACGAGAACACGGCACCGGGATCGACCCGCTGGATGCCATTGACTTGAATATCGCGCACGACAAACGGTGCAAATGCATTCGCCAGGGCGGGGGCAAGCAGACTTGCCACCAATACGGGCAGAACACGCAACGCAAAAGTAGGTTTCCGGCTAAACGACATCCTGGACAATCCTTGGTCGGTCAAATGGTTGGAAATTGTATGCCACCCGCTCTCAACTGAAAAGACGGGTGATGTCATTAAAAAAAGCAATACTCATCAGCACGGCCAACAAGGCCAAACCCAGCCGTTGACCGACAAGCATCATACGCTCCGAAGCGGGCTTGCCGCGCACGGCTTCGATGGCATAGTACAGTAGATGCCCACCGTCTAGCATAGGTACGGGCAATAAATTCAGTAAACCAATGCTAATACTGATCAAGGCCAAGAAATTCAGGTAGGCAATAAAGCCAATACGCGCTGTCTGACCTGCATAATCCGCAATAGTAACCGGCCCGCTGACATTACGTACAGAGACATCGCCCGTAATCATGCGCCCGATCATCTTCAAAGAGAACCAAAAAGTCTGCCCGGTACGGGTAAATCCGCGCTCCACGCTCTCGATGGGCCCATACCGCACCAAGGTCATGGGCATATCCATAGCCACTTGGGCACCAATACGCCCTTGTGCCTTGGCATCGCTCTGGGGAGTAAGCAGCAGGCGTTGAATTTCACCCTCGCGCAGCACCTCAAGCTCAAGTGTCTTACCCGCAGATTGTTGCACCTTTTGAACGAACGCCGTCATTCCAGGCTCGATCAAATCATCCAGCCGGAGAATAAGGTCGTCTTTTTTCAGACCTGCTTGTTCGGCTGCCGTATCTTTAAACACTTCTTGAACGACTGATCGTGCCGGGCGTAACATCAGCCCAGCCTTGGCCATCAGGTCCTGCCCGTCCGGCAAAATCTCGCCAGCCGGTAATGTCAGGTAACGATTTTCTTCTCGTCCCAGCAGGTCCTTGACTCCCACTTCGAGCTCGCCGCCCGAGGACAAGGCATCCATAAAGGCCCAGCGCGCCTGCAACCAGGAATCCACAGGTTTGCCATCCACCGAGACCAGACGATCCCCAGCCTGGAAACCGGCCTGAGCCGCTGGCGTGCCTTCTGGGACGGGACCGATTTGCGCGACGGGCTCCTGGGCTCCTAACAACCCTACAAAGGCATAAATCACCACCGCCAGAATCAGGTTGGCCATTGGACCAGCCAGCACAATCGCGGCACGCTGTCGCAGGGGCTTGTGGTTGAAGGACTCGTCGATCTGTGCCTGCGTTGCATGAGCAGGCGGATCATTTTGCATGGCGACGTAGCCGCCCAAAGGAAGAGCAGAGACAGCCCATTCGGTGCCGTTCTTGTCGAAACGACGGTACAGCACCTTGCCAAACCCGATAGAAAAACGCTCTACACGCACGCCGCAACGACGAGCCACCCAGTAGTGGCCAAGCTCGTGAAAAGTCACCAGCACGCCCAAGGCTACCAAGAAAGCCAGAACCGTGAAGAGCATGTTAATTCCTGTTAAATACGCGCAGAGACTCTGCAGTAATCCAGCGCCAGCGAACGGGTCTCGCTATCCAGCTCCAACACCCCTTCCAGGGCCTCTAAGGCCTGGCTGGCACGGCCATTGAGCCTATCCAGACAATGCTCAATCACCGCCGGAATCTGAGTATAGCCAATCTGCCTTTCCAAGAAGCGGTCTACGGCAATTTCGTTGGCGGCATTCAAAGTCACGCAGGCAGCCTGACTGCTGCGCAAAGCATCATAGGCCAATCGCAGACAGGGAAAACGCACAAAATCAGGCTGTTCAAAGTCCAGGCGACCCATTGTGGCCAGATCCAACAAGCCTACGCCGCTGTACAAGCGTTCCGGAAAGCCCAGACCGTAGGCAATCGCCGTGCGCATGTCGGGCTGCCCCAATTGCGCCATCACCGAGCCATCTATGTACTCAACCATGGAGTGAATCACGCTTTGCGGATGCACCACCACATCAATCTGCTCAACGGGCACCGAGAACAACCAATGCGCCTCAATAACTTCCAGGCCTTTATTCAGCATAGTGGCTGAATCCACCGAAATTTTGCGGCCCATGCTCCAGTTGGGATGCGCACAGGCTTGCTCGGGGGTCACCTCATCCAGCTCGGCCAAGCTGCGCGAGCGAAACGGTCCACCGGAAGCTGTCACCAAGAGACGGCGTAGAGCAGCCACAGGCTGACCGGGCTCCGCAGGTAACTCACCGGCCAGACATTGGTAGATGGCGCTGTGTTCGGAGTCGATAGGCATCAATTGCGCCCCGCCCTCTTGCACGGCTTGCATGAAGATACGGCCCGCAGCGACCAGCGCTTCTTTATTGGCCAGCAACACCCGCTTGCCCGCACGAGCCGCAGCCAGGGCCGAAGGCAGACCTGCTGCCCCGATAATCGCGGCCATCACCGTCGTTACTTGTGGGTCTGCCGCCGTATCGGCCAGAGCTTGGGCACCTACCCGGATCTCGGGCAAGACACCACCCTGCCACGCCGCCAGAAAGCGGCTACGCGCGGCTTCATCAGGCACCAGAACAACCCGGGCGGCACTGTCACGAGCTTGCTGGGCCAGCAGCTCCATACGAGTGTGGCCGCTCACGGCATAAACCGCCATCCGCTCCGGATGACGAGCAATCACATCCAGTGTGCTGATACCAATAGAGCCAGTGGCCCCTAACACACAAACATGCTGGAAACTCATGAGTTCTTCCTTGACGCAAACACTTAGTTCCACGCAGGACTAAAAGAGCCACGCCCCACTTAACAGCAAGGCTACGGGAGCAACCGGCAGCAAGGCGTCGATACGGTCGTAGACTCCACCATGGCCGGGCAATAATTGACTGGAATCTTTCACAGCGGCACGGCGCTTGAGCAAAGACTCGAACAAATCACCTACGATCGACAAGGCCGCCAGGGCAATACCCAAAACAGCCGTGGCAACCCACCCCCAACGTTGCTGTACGTCGGCACCAAAGCTGCCTGCCCAATTTGCGCTTATCACCATCCATACCGCCGCAGCGGCCATACCGCCAACCGCTCCAGCCCAGGTCTTGCCGGGACTGACACGCGGGGCCAGTTTGGCCTTACCAAAAGCACGACCCGCGAAGTAGGCTGCAATATCCGCCGCCCAGATCAGAACCAATAGGGAGAGCACATACACAATGCCCTGCGTGTACAAGAAAAGAGACAGGCTGGCCCACGCGACCAAGGGAGCCAGCACACCCATCACACTGAGCAAAACACCTTGAGCTCGTTGTGTGGCCTGACCCTGCAACACCAGCCCTGTCGCACCAACGATCCACCATGCCGCCATTAACGGCACCAGGGCACGGTACACCAGATCAGCCGCCTGCTCTTGTGGACCTGTGTCATACCAGTACACGCTTAGCCACAACATCAAGGCACCGTTAAGCAAGGCCAAGGGCCATGCCCAACGCTGCTGATCCTCAGACAGACTCAGACGCTCCCACTCCCAGCACGCCAACGTACTCATCAGCACAAAGATGGCCAACAAGGGCCAGCGCACGGGGGCAAGCATGGCCGCGCCCAGAATCACCAGCAAGATCAGGGCGGTGATGACTCGTTGTTTCAACATAGATAAGGCTCCGTCAAGGCGCGGGGCTACCCTGCACCTGGGCACTGGTGCGCCCAAAGCGCCGCTCGCGCCCACGATACCACTCGAAGGCTTGTTCCAGCTGCGCCCGGTCAAAATCCGGCCAGTACACGTCTGTAAAGTACAGCTCGGTATAGGCCATCTGCCAGATCAAGAAATTGGAAATGCGACGCTCTCCACCCGTGCGAATGAACAAATCCGGCTCGGGGGCATAAGACATCGCCAAATAGGGGCTGAACATGGCCTCATCCAACTGCTCAGGATGATCGACCAAGTCAGGATTAGCGGCCAGCGCCTTTTGGGTCGCTTGCAAAATATCCCAACGACCGCCGTAATTGGCGGCAATCGTCAAATGCAAGGTGTCGTTATCGCGTGTTTTTTCCTCTGCATCGGCAATCAGCCCACGCAGTTCATCGCTAAATGCGGACAGTTCGCCAATAACATGAAGTCGGACGCCGTTTTTTTTCAGTGTTGCCACTTCTTTTTGCAGCATCTTGACAAATAGCCCCATCAACAGGGAGACCTCCTCGGGAGGACGTCGCCAGTTCTCGGAACTAAAAGCAAACAGGGTCAAATAACGCACGCCGAGCTCACCACAAGCCTCGACAATGCGCCGCACGGTCTGCACACCCCGCAAGTGCCCTGCCGTGCGTGGCAAAAGACGACGGGTCGCCCATCGTCCATTGCCGTCCATGACAATTGCCAGGTGGCCAGGAACCTGACCGTGTTCCGGAATAGTTTGGGTAGAACTGAAAGAAATCACCTAGCCACCTGTGCAAAAGCCGTTAGACCGTCATGATCTCGGCTTCTTTTTGGGCGATCAGCTTGTCGACTTCAGCCACATACTTGTCGGTCAGCTTCTGGATTTCATCCTGGGCGCGACGCTCGTCGTCCTCGGAAATCTCCTTGTCCTTGACTTGCTTTTTGAGCGTGTCATTGGCATCCCGACGCAGGTTGCGGATCGCAACCTTGGCATCTTCACCTTCACCGCGCACCACTTTGGCCAGATCGCGACGGCGCTCTTCGGTCAAGGCGGGCATGGGCACACGAATGCTCTCGCCCATCGAGATGGGGTTCAGGCCCAGCTCGTTGTCGCGAATGGCTTTTTCAATGGGGCCAGCCATATGCTTTTCCCATACCTGCACATTCAAGGTGCGAGCGTCAACCACCGTGATGTTAGCCACTTGGCTGACAGGCACCATGGAACCGTAGTATTCGACCTGAACATGATCCAGCAAGCCTGCCGTAGCGCGGCCAGTACGAATCTTGGCCAGGCCCGTCTTGAGAGACTCCAGGGACTTGCCCATACGGTTATCGGTCGATGCTTTAATCTCGGAAAGACTCATGGACTAAATTCCTATAACTTTAAACGTGAACCAGGGTGCCCTCGTCCTCGCCACAAACCGCACGCGTCAAAGCACCGGGTTTGTTGATCGAAAACACCTTAATCGGCAGTTTCTGATCGCGACACAAGGCGAAGGCCGTGGCGTCCATCACTTCCAGACGACGCACAATGGCCTCGTCAAAGCTGATGCGCGAATAACGGGTCGCACCGGGATCCTTATTGGGATCGGCACTGTAGATGCCGTCAACCTTGGTGGCTTTCAGTACGATTTCCGCCCCCACTTCGGCGCCGCGCAAGGCCGCTGCCGTATCGGTGGTAAAAAACGGATTGCCCGTACCGGCTGCAAAAATAACAACTTTGTTTTCTTCCAGGTAACGCAGTGCCTTGGGACGAATGTAAGGCTCCACAACCTGTTCAATATTCAGGGCAGATTGCACACGGGCATCCAGGCCACGGTGCTTCAAGGCATCTTGCAAGGCCAGCGCGTTCATGACGGTGGCCATCATGCCCATGTAATCGGCTGTCGCACGATCCATGCCCTGGGCACCTGGAGCGATGCCGCGAAAGATATTTCCCCCGCCAATCACGATAGCCAGTTGCACCCCCAACTGGGCAACCTGGGCGATCTCCTCCGTCATGCGAATGATTGTGCTGCGATTAATACCGAACGAGTCCTCACCCATCAGCGCTTCGCCGGAGAGCTTTAACAGGACACGTTTGTAAAGAGGGGTAGTCATGGGTGGGATTCCAAGTGACGAAGACAGAAGAGAGTGTAAAGCAGCAGGGCAGGCACCGCCACTACGGTGCCTGCCCTGAAAAAACCAGCTAGATTAGGCTTGGCCGGCAGCAGCAGCTACCTCAGCGGCGAAATCCTCAACACGCTTTTCAATGCCTTCACCCACAACGTACAGGGTAAAGCCAGCGATCGATGCTTTTTTCTCGTCCAGCATTTGCTGCACGCTTTGCTTGTCGTTCTTGACGAAAGGCTGGCTCAGCAGAGTCACTTCTTTCAGGAACTTGGCAACAGCGCCGTCAACCATTTTGGTGACGATGTCAGCAGGCTTGCCCGATTCAGCCGCTTTCTGAGCCGCCACGGAGCGTTCGGCTTCGATTTCAGCAGCGTCAACACCGGAAGCGTCCATCGCTTTAGGACGAGTCGCAGCAATGTGCATGGCCAGATCCTTGCCCACTTCTTCGTCGCCACCGGCGAAATCAACCAATACGCCGATTTTGCCACCGTGAACGTAGCTGGCCAGTTGGCCGGCTGTTTCGTAGCGCTGGAAGCGACGGATCGAGATGTTTTCACCAATCTTGCCAACCAGAGCAGCGCGCACGGTCTCGACATTGCTGTCGGCCAGTGGCAGTTCAGCCAAAGCGGCCAGATCTGCTGGGTTGTGCTTGGCAACCAGTTGTGCGACGTCGTTGATAAAGCCGATGAAGTCATCGTTCTTGGCAACGAAGTCGGTTTCGCAGTTGACTTCAACAACGGAACCGGTCTTGGCATCGTCAGCAATGTAAACAGAAACCAGGCCTTCAGCGGTAACGCGGGTAGCTGCTTTGCTAGCCTTGCTGCCCAGCTTCACGCGCAAGATTTCTTCAGCACGTGCCATATCGCCGTCGGCTTCGGTCAGTGCTTTTTTGCATTCCATCATGGGCGCGTCGGTTTTCTCGCGCAATTCTTTAACCATCGATGCGGTGATTTGAGCCACGGTTTTCTCCAATTCTGTAGAACGTGCCCCGGCAAGCCGGGGCGATACGAAAGGTCACTGTAGCTGTCTGCCATGACAACTGATGGTGTCTGGCAGACAGCGGTGAACCTGTTACTCCTGGGTGTCAGCCTGAACTTCGACGAATTCTTCGTCAGCGGCGATTTCTTCAACCAGACCGTTCAGGTTCTGTTCGCGGCCAGCCAACACGGCGTCAGCCATGCCACGGGCGTACAGAGCGATAGCCTTGGCCGAGTCATCGTTACCAGGAATCACGTAATCCAGACCTTCTGGCGAGTGGTTGGTATCAACCACGGCCACAACGGGGATACCCAGCGTGCGGGCTTCGGCCACAGCAATCTTGTGGTAGCCGACGTCGATCACGAACAGGGCGTCAGGCAGGTTGTTCATGTCCTTGATACCGCCGATGGCCTTGTTCAGCTTTTCCAGTTCGCGCTCGAACATCAAGGCTTCTTTCTTGCTCATGGTTTCCAGACGGCCTTCAGCCATCTGACCTTCCATTTCTTTCAGACGCTTGATGGAAGTCTTGACCGTTTTGAAGTTGGTCATCATGCCACCCAGCCAGCGGCTGTCAACGTAAGGCATACCGCAACGCTCGGCCTCAGCAGCCACCAGTTCGCGAGCAGCACGCTTGGTACCGACGAACAGCACGTTGCCGCCACGAGCAGCCAGTTGACGCACGAATTTGGTTGCTTCTTCGTACTGAACAACCGTTTTTTCCAGGTTGATGATGTGGATGTTGTTACGCTGGCCGAAGATGAACGGAGCCATCTTGGGGTTCCAGTAACGGGTTTGGTGGCCAAAGTGCACACCAGCTTCCAGCATTTCACGCATTAAAGACATAAAGTTCTCCAAGGGTTTGGTCTTGTAACTGCCCGGTATCCGGTAAGGGCCGCAGCCTGTGCTGCATTCCAGACACCCCGAGACGGACAGTCACGCGATTTACTACATACAACATAAAAAACGTCGCCCGACATGAGCGTACGCCTGCACTGCAACGGACCCGCGCCTTTGAGCAGACAAGAAATCTGCCGTCAAACCCGGGCCTGAAACTTTTCTGGCTACTGCCTGCATGCAGCGCACCGCTTGCAGGTGTATCCTAGGGGATTGCCTGGTCAGCATCTGTTGAACAAGAACCGGGCTGCTGCCCATGTTGCTTTTGCAACGCTTGTAATCGTGCTGACCCTGTATTCGTTGTGAATTCTGCGTGTTTTTGCTGGCTCGCAGCGCCCTGAGGCGTTTTTTTCAATCTTGGAGCAAACTGTCCTGACCCCTTGCTTTACTCATCCGCCCTGAAGATTCAGAAGGCCTGAGAAAAGCCGGTCAAACCAGGAAAACCTAGATTTAATGCGGTAAACAGCGTCTTGCGCTGCCTTACACCGCCTTGCTTGGACAGCCGCCAGATCGTCCCAAACGGGACTGTGCGTAACTGCAAAATTCACAAAAGCCTATAATTCTACTATTTTTCAATAGACCTGTTCAAGTTGCTATGAGTATTCTCGTCACAGACCCCACTGATCTCGAAAAAATGCGCACTGCTTGCCAGACGGCGGCATCCATCCTTGACTACCTGACCCCCTTTGTCAAAGCAGGCGTCACGACTGGCGAATTGGACCGCCTGTGCATGGAGCGCATCAATGAACTAGGGGTCAAATCAGCCACCGTGGGTTACGCGCCCCCTGGCTACCCGCCCTTTCCGGGCTCTATCTGCACCTCCGTCAACCACGTCATCTGTCACGGCATTCCTGGCGATAAAGTGTTGAAAAACGGCGATATTCTGAACATGGACGTCACCATTATTCAAGATGGCTGGTTTGGTGACACCAGCCGCATGTTCTACGTGGGTGAACCCAGCATCCTGGCCCGTCGCCTGACTGAAACCACTTACGAATGCATGTGGTTGGGCATCGATCAGGTCAAGCCGGGCGCAACCCTGGGGGATATCGGCCACGCTATTCAGCAACACGCTGAAAAACAAGGCTTTTCCGTGGTACGTGAATATTGCGGACATGGCGTGGGCCAAAAATTCCATCAGGACCCGCAAGTGCTGCACTACGGCAAGCCCGGCACAGGCGTAAAACTGGAAGCCGGCATGATCTTCACCATTGAACCCATGATCAACGCGGGCCGTCGCGAACTGCGCACCCTGGCAGATCAATGGACCGTCGTCACCCGCGACCACAGCCTGTCAGCCCAATGGGAGCACGCCATACTGGTGACCGATACCGGCTATGAAGTACTGACTGTCTCGCCCGGCATGCCTGCCCCTCCAGCCATCATCAACAAGGCCTGAACCATGTCCTTCCTGGCCCAGCTTCGCGACAGAATTGCTTGCCGCCGGGCCCAGGTCTACGAGCGCTTCAGGCAAGACCTGCATTGTGATCGTCTGCTCAAAAGCCTGTGCCAGATTTGTGACCAAGGCCTGCGCGAACTCCTGGACCGTTACCCCCTGCCCCGCCAAGCCAGCTTGGCGGCCTTGGGCGGGTATGGTCGCGGGGAACTGTACCCGCACTCGGATGTGGATCTACTGATTCTGTTGCAGCGTGAACCAAACGCAGAGGACATTGACCGCATCCAGGCATTGGTCGCCGCCTTATGGGATATCGGCCTGGCCCCCAGCCACAATGTGGCCACACCCGCCCAATGCCTGGAACAAGCCAGCCAGGACATCACTACCGAAACCGCCTTGCTGGAAAGCCGCTGGTTGGCAGGCTCCAGGTTATTGCTGCGCCATGCCCAACAGCAACTGCAAAGCCAGATGGACCCGCAAGCCTTCTTTCTGGCCAAGCAGGCCGAGCAGCAGCAGCGTCATGCCCATCTGCAAGACACGCCCTACTCCCTAGAGCCCAACTGCAAAGAGTCGCCTGGCGCCTTGCGTGACTTGCAAGTGCTGCTCTGGATGGCCAGGGCAGCCGGTTTGGGGCGCACTTGGCTGGACGTCGCGCAATCCGAGCTGCTGACCGAATCCGAGCTCAATGCCCTGCAACGGGTCGAAGCAGCCTTCAAGCGCCTGCGCATTGAACTTCATCTACTGACAGGCCGCGCCGAAGACAGACTGCTGTTTGATCTGCAACCACGTCTGGCGGAAATCTACGGCTTCCAACCCACGGCCACCCGACGTGCCAGCGAACTGCTGATGCAGCGTTACTACTGGGCCGCCAAGATTGTCAGCCAGCTGAATCTGATCCTGATGCGCAGCATTGAGGAACACCTGTTTCCACAAACCGATCAGGAACCGCTTGTCCTGGATGAACACTTCCAGATTCATCATGGACAGTTGGAATTGCGTCAAGCCAATGGCTTCGAGCAAGACCCCTCTCTGATCTTTGTCGCCATGCTGCATTTGCAGCAACAAGCTAGTTTGCGCGGCCTGAAAGCCGATACGCTGCGCGCCTTATGGCACGCCCGCCGCCTGATCGATGCCACCTTCCGGGCCGAGCCCCGAAATCGACGTCTGTTTCTGGAAATTCTCCAACAGAACAAAGGCATTGTGCACACTTTGCGCTTGATGAATTTGCTCAACCTGCTGCCCCGCTACCTACCTGTCTTCCGGCGCGTGGTCGGGCAGATGCAGCACGACCTGTTCCATGCCTATACCGTGGACGAGCACACGCTGAAAGTCATACGCAATCTACGCCGCTTCACCATGGCTGAGCACAGCGAGGAGCTGTCCATGGCCAATCAGCTAATGAGCGGTTTTGATCGCCACTGGCTGCTGTATATTGCCGCCCTTTTTCACGACATTGCCAAAGGACGCGGTGGGAATCACTCCGAATTGGGTGCCCAGGACGCATTGGCCTTTTGCCAGGATCACGGCCTGATGCCCGTAGATGCAGAACTGGTGGTGTTTCTGGTCCGAGAACACCTGAGCATGTCTCAGGTCGCACAAAAACGCGATTTGAGCGACCCGAATGTGATTTTCCAGTTCCTACAAACCGTAGGCACCGAACGCCGGCTAACCGCCCTGTACCTGCTCACCGTAGCCGACATTCGTGCCACCAGCCCAACCGTCTGGAACTCCTGGAAAGGCAAGCTACTGGAGGATCTGTACAACCTGACCTTGGCCGCGTTAGGGCGCGACGTCAAGGACGGTGTCTCCGTGCTGGATCAGCGCAAACGTGACGCCGCCGGTGAAATACGTCTGGCCGGTCTGCTGGACGATGCTCGTGAAGACTTTTGGCAGTGGCTGGACAAGCCTTATTTTCTGCGTCATGACGCCAGCGAAATCGCCTGGCACACGATCCAGCTCTACCACCAGTCCCACAGCCTGACTCCTGTTGTGCGCATACGTCCCGCCGGACAAACCGACGCGCTGCAGGTACTGGTCTACACCAAAGACGCCAGCCGTCTGTTTTTACGTATCTGTCGTTACTTTGACAGCCAGGCCGTCAGCATTCAGGACGCACGCATCTACACGACTCGCCACGGCTGGGCACTGGACAGCTTTGTCGTGATGCTGCCCGCCTACGACCATGCCCTGCGGCGTGATCCCTTGCTGATCGAAACCGAGCTGTGCCAGGCACTACAGCAGGACTGGATCCCCAACGAGCATGCTCACGATCCCTATCGCGACATACGTTCGCGCCGGGCTCGAGTATTCCCCATTCAGCCCACCGTGGATCTGCGCCTGGATGAGCAAGGCCAAGACTGGATTTTGACCTTAAGTGCTACAGACCGGCGCGGTTTGTTGTACAGTCTCGCCCAAGTATTCGAGCGCCACGGCGTACGACTGCGCTCGGCCAAAGTCATGACTCTGGGCGACCGCGTGGAAGACGTCTTCATCCTCAGTGGCGCCGCACTGGAACACAACCGTCATCAATTGCGCCTGGAGCGCGATGTACGTTTGGCCCTCTCTCAACAAACCTCCGCGTCTTAATGGAAATCTCCTCTGTCTTTGCCGATGTCAGTCGCAGCTTCTTGTTTGCATTGGCCACACTCTTGCCCATGCTGAACCCGCCTGCGGCCGCCCCCATCTTTCTGACCCTGACCGAAGGGGCCAGCGTGCCCGATCGCGCCCGACTGGCCAAGAAAGTTGCCATCAACATTTTCATCATGCTGGCCATCGCTATGGTGGCAGGCAATATTGTGCTGAATTTCTTTGGCATCTCCCTACCCATCATTCGTATTGGCGGGGGCTTGCTGGTGATTGGCACCGCCTGGCGATTGATCAACGCCTCGGACTTTGATGCGGCACACGCCCAGAACATGGCCGAGTCCTATTCCTGGGAACAAATTCGCTCCAAGGCCTTCTACCCCTTGACCTTCCCCATGCTCTGCGGCCCCGGCTCCTTGTCTGCTGCGCTGACGGTAGGGGCGACCTTGCACGACAACTCGGTCGCCGGCACCATGAGCAAGCTGGCTGGCGCCCTGCCCGCTATTGCGGCGGCCAGTTTTATTGTGTTTCTGGCCTTACGTTTTGCATCCCAATTTCTGTACAAACTGGGCAAGAATGGCACCGCTGTCGTGATGCGCCTGTCCGCCTTTATTCTCTTGTGCCTGGGCGTGCAGATTACCTGGGCAGGTTTCCACGAGCTTTTCCTGGGTTTGCTACAGGAAGCTTCTACCTTTCATTCTTTAAGTTCCTCTTGATACCATGGCCGCCTCTTCCCGCCAATCCGCTGCACCCTATTATCTGATCGCCCTGCTCGCCTTCTCAGGCGTAGGCATTGCGCTGCTCTCTCAGCACGTATTCAGCATCCCGCCTTGCGCCTGGTGCGTGCTGCAACGGCTGATTTTCATTGTGCTGGGCGTATTCAGCCTGATCGCAGGTGTGCTGCAGCAACTTGGTCACCCACGCAGCTCCACCATAGCCAGCCTGCTGGGTTTGGCCACAGCAGTAGGCGGTATTGTGGCTGCCTGGTATCAGGTCTCTGTGGCGCAACACCTGTTCAGCTGCGACCAGACCTTTGCTGACCGCTTCATTACCCAATCTGGCCTGGAAAGCGGCCTGCCCTGGTTATTTGGCATCTATGCTTCCTGCATGGACGCCCGTCAACCGCTGCTGGGAATCGAATACGCCTACTGGAGCCTGGCGCTGTTTGTCATTCTGGGCCTGGGCTTGCTGCTGACCTTGTTCAAGCGTCGTGGTGCTTAGCATTGGCGGCCATATGTTTCAGGCATGGCGTGACAGCCCGGCCAGACCGTGCGCCAGCACGCCAAGAACATCGAATTATCAGGTGATGGCGTTCGCTTTCTTCCACTTGCGCAACCGCAACCGTGCATTGGCATAGGGTGACGATGTATTGAACTGGATCATCCGGCCTTGGGTGTACCTCTCATACCAAGGCATGCCATACAGCGAAGCATCGTTTTCCTGCTCAACGAGCGCGACAATGCGAGCATGTACATCCGCAAATAGCCGCAGCAAGTCAGCGTAGGCCACGCCTGCATAGTCGGCATAAAATTTTTGCGCCAGTCTGCCTAACTCGCTCCACGTATAGCCGGTTTCAGGGAAATCGACCGGTCGTCCCTTTGATTTGCCATCACACCATTTCAGCACCAACAGACTCCATCCGATCAAATAAGCCACCAGATCGGACACACTCATCTGTGTGCCTTGTCTATGCCCCGGCAGCGTCGCGTCTCGGGCATGCTCCGCTGGCACACTGGCAAGGTCGGCCATCAGTTTCTGATAGGTGGTACGAATCGCATCCAGCAATTCCTGCTTGTTCTGTGGCACCGCCATACCGATCCTCTTTACGCTACGACGAAACTTCCGATTAAAACACCCCAAAGCTTGGACTGGCGTCCAGCTTTGGGGTGTAGCTCAGAAAAGCAGATTTTCTATTCAACTAAGCGGTTAAGCGATCAATCCGTCACGTCCGGCACTTCACGACCGCTTTTGCGGCCTTCCGCCAGCAAATTCAGATAAGCCTCGTCCACATCACCCGTCACGTACTCGCCACTAAAGCAGGAGGACTCAAAACCGGCAAAACGTGGATTCAAATCGCGCAGGGATTGCTCCAGATCGTGCAGATCCTGGTAGACCAGACCATCCACACCGATTTCCTTGGCAACCTGATCCACATCACGCCCCGTGGCAATCAGCTCGGACACGGTAGGCATATCAATGCCGTATACGTTCGGAAAACGCACAGGTGGCGCTGCCGAGGCAAAGAACACCTTGTTCGCACCGGCAGCACGAGCCATGTCCACGATCTGGCGGCTGGTTGTGCCACGCACGATGGAGTCATCCACCAACAGCACGTTCTTGCCCTGGAACTCCATGGGAATGGCGCTCAGTTTCTGACGCACAGACTTCTTGCGCACTTCCTGGCCGGGCATGATGAAGGTGCGACCTACATAGCGGTTCTTGATGAAACCTTCGCGGTAGTTCAGATTCAGATGAGCCGCCAGCTGCATGGCCGATGGACGGGCCGAGTCAGGAATAGGCATCACCACATCAATATCAGCCAGACGCAGATTCTTGGCAACGTTCTCGGCCAGGTACACACCCATCAACAAACGCGCGTCGTACACCGACACACCATCGACCGTCGAATCGGGACGGGCAAAGTATACGTATTCAAAGACACAGGGATTCAGGCGCGGGTTCTCGGCACACTGGCGGCTGCTGAGATTGCCATCCAGATCAATGATGATGGCCTCGCCGGGCTCCACATCACGAACCAGCTCAAAGCCGCAACCGGTCAAGGCCACGGACTCGGAGGCAACCATCCACTCCTCGCCCTTGGGGGTCACGTTGCGGCCCAGGCACAAAGGACGAATCCCGTTCGGATCGCGAAAGGCAACCAGACCAAAGTTCGCGATTTGTGAAACCACAGCGTAAGCGCCACGAGCACGACGGTGCACGGCGGCCACCGCGTCAAACACCTCGTCCTGAGACAGCTCAGGACCGGTAGCAGCACGTTGCAGTTCGTGCGCGTACACATTCAGCAGAACCTCGGAGTCCGAGTTGGTGTTGATGTGGCGACGGTCAATGGTGAACAGCTCTTCACGCAGTTCACGCCAGTTGGTCAGATTACCGTTGTGCACAAAGCTCAGACCAAAGGGGGCATTGACGTAAAACGGCTGCGCCTCCTCCACGCTCTGGCTAGAGCCTGCAGTGGGATAACGCACGTGGCCAATACCGCTATTGCCTGGCAAAGAGCGCATGTTACGAGTACGAAACACGTCCCGCACCAGCCCAAATGCCTTGTGCATGCTGAAGAACTGGTCGTGCCAGGTCGCCAGCCCCGCTGCATCCTGCCCGCGATGCTGCAGCAAGAGCAAACTGTCATAGATCAACTGATTTACAGGGCTGCGCGCAACAACCCCTACAACTCCACACATGATTGGTTCCCGTTAGTGTGTTCTCAATAAGGCAGCCATTCTGCCAGAGACGGCGGCAGCATGGCCTTAATCGATTGCACCGCGCGGATCGCAGGCTCGGCCAACTTGGCCTGCTCCCACCACGGCTCTTTCGGTAAATCGGTATGTCCGGCCAGGATGACCAGAATCAGCACCAGCAATACCCCACGGGCCAGCCCAAACAAGCCACCCAGCCCATGATCGGCAGGTGTCAAACCCGTTTGTTCTATCAGGCTGGCCAGCAGCATGTTCAACAAACCCACCAGCAACAAGACCATAAAAAAAACGGCTCCGTAGGCCAAAGCCGTACGTAATAAGCCGTTTTCTATCCAGACTTGTATCCAACCTGATGTGCGTGGCCCCCACCAGATTGCGGCCATGAAAGCCAGCAAATAGGCGCTGAGCGAAAGAACTTCCTTGATCAATCCGCGTATCAGGCCCAGCAGGCCTGATACACCCACAATTCCAAGGACGATATAGTCGAAGCTGCTCACTTAGCCGAGATAAAACTGTTCTCGTAACCGAGCGAGCGCAAGCGGGCCTGAGCTGCCTGAGCCGCTTCACGGGTGGGGAATGGTCCCACACGCAAACGATAGGTTGGCTTGCCACCGCTTTGTGCCGTTTCTACATAGGCATTGGTCACACCGGCCGATACCAGCTGATCACGACGCGACTGGGCATCGTTCTGGTTGGAATAGGCGACAATCTGCAAAATGAAATTGCCTTGCTGCGCTGCGGGTTTGGTGGCAGCCGCAGGGGCAGGCTTGTTGGGTACACGGCCTTCGAGCAGGGCCAGCGCATAGGAGCCATCATCTGTACGACCGTTTTGGGCAGGCGCTGGAGCAGGCTTGGGTTTTTCAACAGGTTTGGGCTTTTCGACCGGTTTGGGCTGCTCTGGAGGCGTTGTCACCGGCGGTGGTGCTGTCGGCGTGCTTGGCGTGGTCACATGAGCAGGATCCGTTTCAAGGCCGGGATTGACCACAGCCAGACCACCATTTGTGCTGGTGGAGGGATCAGTCACCGGTGGCTCGTCGGGCTGCTCGATAACAGGCGTTGGGGTGTTCTCTTGCACGACTAACTCGCCAGGGCGAGTTTGCGCCGCGCCCTGCCCCGTTGTCTGACCAATAGGGCCCAAGGCCAGAGATTGCTCGGGCTCGGGTGGCGTTTTGTCGGCAGTCAGCATAGGCACCAGCACAACCACGGCCAGAACCAGAGCCAACGCACCGATCAGACGGCGGCGAGCCCGTCCACGCAGTTCCGATAATTGTGAGTCGCTAGAAGCACTAGCGCGGCGACCCGACGATGAGGAAGTATCGTTACGTGAAAATAAACCCATGAGCCCCAGACCTATGAAATAAGCAGTCTTACCGATATTCAGGAAGATGAACGGTCGTTTGCGGCTTCAAGTATCGGCCCTACTGCCGCAAACGAGCCAAACACAACAATTCTATCATTGTCACTGGCCTCTTTTAATGCCGCCTCGTAAGCGAGCCGAGGACTGTTGTAACTGGATACGACTGCTGACGCTTTACTGACCGAAGCCCGTGCAACAGGTCGAACGCCCGGGCGATGTGAACTGGATTCGGCCTCGGGGGCCAGAACATCGTCAGGCGTCTGACCACTGGCCAGAACGGTGTGCACATGATTGGCCAATTCCTCGCCCGACATGCTGCGTGGTCCTTCCAAACTGGCGCACATCCAATGATCGATACGCGTGGCCATGCGGGCAATCACGCCATCCACATCCTTGTCCTTGTACATGCCCACAACCGCAATCGTCTTGGGGTACGGCGGCATATTGTCCAGATTCTGCGCCAAGGCCGCCGCCGCATGCGGATTATGCGCCACGTCAAAGATCACGCAAGGCTGACCAGGCTGAATCTGGAAACGGCCAGGCATGTGGGCACGCAGCAAACCGGCGCGTACCGCTTGCGCAGGCACGGCCAAGCGGGGATGCAAGGATTCCAGCGCAGCCAATGCTGCAGAGGCATTAAGCAATTGGTTTGCACCACGCAAGGCCGGGTAAGCCAATGCAGCGCGGCGCTGATTGCGGCCACCGTAGGCCCATTGCTGACGGTCGCCAGAATAGTTGAAATCTTTGCCAAACAGCCACAATTGGGCACCAATCTCCTGGGCATAATCCAGCATGGTCTGTGGCGGCACGGGATCGGCGCAAATGGCGGGACGATCCGCACGGAAAATATGAGCCTTTTCCCAAGCAACCTGCTCTCGGGTATTGCCCAGGTATTCAGCATGATCAATATCAATGCTAGTAATGATGGAACAGTCCGCATCAATGATATTGACGGCATCCAGTCGGCCACCCAAACCCACTTCCAGCACCGCGACGTCAACGCGCTGCTCCTGGAACAGCAACAAGGCCGCCAGCGTGGAGAATTCAAAGTAAGTCAGTGTCAGGTCGCCCCGGGCTTCATTGATACGGGCAAATTGCGCCGTAATCTGGGCATCCTCGGCCATCTCGCCATTTAAACGAATGCGCTCGTTGTAGCGCACCAGATGCGGAGAGGCATAGACACCCACCTTGTAGGCCGCCGCCAGCAAAATCGCTTCCAGCATGGCGCAGGTCGAGCCTTTGCCGTTGGTGCCGCCCACCGTGATAACGACGGAATCCAATTTGATGTTCAGACGTTGGGCAACCTCGCGAATCCGGCCCAGGCCCAGATCAATGGCCGAAGGATGCAAAGTTTCCAAATAGGACAGCCAGTCACTCAGCGAGGAGTCGGCTTTCAGAACAGGATGAGTCATGGACAACACCAATTACAAAATAAAAACGGCAGGCGCTGATGATAGCACCTGCCGTGATCCAATACGCCTTAACTATCAGGCCAATACTGGTATTACTTGCGACGGGCTGGCGGCAAGTCCGTGCACGTCCCTTCGGCAACGGCAGCCGCCTTGCTGACCGACTCGCACAAGGTGGGGTGCGGGTGGATGGATTTGGCCAGATCGACCGGGTCCACACCCATTTCGATAGCCAGCACCAGCTCGCCAATCAGCTCGCCCGCATTGGTGCCGACGATACCGCCACCCACAATACGGTGGGTTTCCGCATCGAACAGAACCTTGGTAAAGCCTTCATCACGGTTGTTCGCAATTGCGCGACCGGATGCAGCCCAAGGGAACACGCCCTTCTCGACCTTGATACCGTCTTTCTTGGCCTGATCTTCGGTCAGACCCACCCAGGCGATTTCCGGATCGGTGTAGGCCACCGAAGGAATCACACGAGCATCAAAGAAGGATTTTTCGCCGGCGATGACTTCAGCAGCCACGTGGGCTTCGTGTTCGGCCTTATGTGCCAGCATGGGCTGGCCCACAATGTCGCCAATCGCATAGATGTGCGGCACGTTGGTGCGCTGTTGCTTGTCAACCGGGATGAAGCCACGGTCTGTAACCTGCACACCAGCTTTCTCGGCACCGATCTTCTTACCATTGGGCGAGCGGCCCACGGCTTGCAGAACCAGGTCGTAGCGCTGTGGCTCGGCCGGAGCGTTCTTGCCTTCGAAAGTTACCCAGATGCCGTCTTCGCGGGCTTCGGCAGCCACCGTGCTGGTTTCCAGCATCATGTGGTCAAAGCGATGCTTGTTCATCTTCTCCCACACCTTGACAACGTCGCGGTCTGCACCCGGCATCAGGCCGGTTTGCATTTCCACCACGTCCAGGCGTGCGCCCAAAGCCGAGTACACCGTACCCATTTCCAGACCGATGATGCCACCGCCTACAATCAGCATGCGCTTGGGCACAGACTTCAGTTCCAGCGCACCAGTGGAGTCCACCACGCGTGGATCGTCAGGCAAGAATGGCAGTTTTACCGACTGGCTACCGGCAGCAATAATGGCCGAACCGAACTTGATCACTTTCTTGGTGCCGTCGTTGGCGGTCACTTCGATGTGATTGGGGTCCAGGAACTGGCCGTTACCGACCACAACCTGGACCTTGCGGCCCTTGGCCATACCGGCCAGACCACCGGTCAGCTTGCCGATGACCTTGTTCTTGTAGTCGCGCAGCGCATCGATGTCGATTTGCGCTTCGCCGAACTTGATGCCGTGTGTGGCCAGGGACTTGGCCTCCTCGTAGACCGCCACAGTATGCAGCAAGGCCTTGGAAGGAATACAACCCACGTTCAGACACACACCACCCAGAGTGCTGTAGCGCTCGACCAGAGCCACTTTCAGGCCCAGATCAGCCGCACGGAAGGCCGCGTTGTACCCGCCTGGGCCAGCGCCCAGAACAAGCACATCCACGGAGTCATCCGCAGCACCCTGATGGCTGGCCGCCTGCGGAGCAGGTGCCGAGGCCGGAGCAGCAGCGGCAGGCTCAGTTGCCTGCGGCGCTTCTTCTTTGGCGGGTGCCGCAGCGGGAGCCGTCTGGCCTTCCGCTGCTTCGATCTTGGCAATGGCCGAACCCTGGGAGACTTTGTCACCCACCTTGACCAGCAATTCCTTGATCACCCCCGCCTGAGCGGCAGGGATTTCCATCGAGGCCTTATCGGACTCCACGGTGATCAGGCTTTGCTCGAGCTCGACCGTATCACCGACCTGCACCAGCACTTCGATGACATCTACTTCACCGGAGTCGCCGATATCCGGGACCGTCAGATCAATCAGACTCATGACAACTCCTTACAGTGCAATACGACGGAAGTCGGCCAGCATCGTTGCCAGGAAGGCATTGAAACGGGCAGCCGAGGCACCATCGATAACGCGGTGGTCGTAAGACAGGGACAGCGGCAGCATCAGGCGTGGCGCAAATTCCTTGCCATTCCAGACGGGCTGCATGGAGGAACGTGACAGCCCCAGAATGGCCACTTCGGGCGCATTGATAATGGGTGTGAAATCCGTACCACCAATACCACCCAGCGAGGAAATGGTGAAGCAACCGCCTTGCATCTGGGCTGCGCTCAACTTGCCATCGCGGGCCGCAGCAGCCAGTTCGCCCGTTTCACGAGCGATATCCAGAATGCCTTTCTTGTCGGCATCACGAATTACCGGCACAACCAGACCATTAGGCGTATCCGCCGCAAAACCGATGTGGTAGTACTGCTTGAGCACCAGATTGTCGCCATCCAGCGAAGCGTTGAATTCGGGGAATTTCTTCAGGGCCGCCACGGCAGCCTTGATGACAAAAGCCAGCATGGTGACACGAGCGCCGGACTTCTTGTATTCCTCGTTCAGCTCTTTGCGAAGGGCTTCAAGAGAGGTAATGTCAGCCACTTCGTTATTGGTGACATGAGGAATCATGACCCAGTTGCGATGCAGGTTGGCACCCGAAATTTTCTTGATGCGCGACAGAGCCTGCGTTTCGACTGGGCCAAACTTGGCAAAATCGACCTTGGGCCAGGCCAGCACATCCAGACCGCCGACCTGAGCCGCCGTACCGGCTGCAATAACCGGAGCAGCGCCGCCAGCCATGACTTGCTTCACAAAGCCACGCACGTCGTCAGCCGTAATACGACCTTTATCGCCCGAGCCATGAACCTTGGCCAGATCCACACCCAATTCACGCGCAAATTTACGCACACTCGGTGAGGCGTGGGGCAGATTACGTAATGAGCCTTCTGCTTGAGCAAAGGCAGCCGTAGGCGAGACACGCTCTGGAGCCGGTGCGCCGGCACCGACCACGACCGAGGAACTGGCCGCAGGCGCAGCAGCGGCAGGAGCGGATTCAGCTTTAGGAGCAGGAGCGGATTCAGCTTTAGGAGCAGGAGCGGCTTCGGCCTTGGCCGGTGCTGCGGCAGCACCTTGCACGGTCAGTTCCAGAATGTCGCTACCCTGGCTGACCTTGTCACCCAGCTTCACTTTGATGGCCGTGACCACGCCAGCATGGGAGGACGGCACCTCCATGGAAGCCTTGTCCGATTCCACGGTGATCAGGCTTTGGTCCACTTCGATAGTGTCACCCACTTGAACCATGATTTCGATTACGTCCACATCACGGGCGTCGCCGATATCAGGTACTTGAACCGTTACTTGCTGTTCACCACCCGCCGCAGCGGTTGCGGCGGCGGGCGCCGCTTCAGCCTTGGAAGCAGGCGTGGCCTCGGCCTTGGCAGGCTCAGCGGCAGGCGCTGCCTGCGCACTTTCGGCGGCTTCCAGTTCCAGAACCAAGCTGCCTTCCTTGACCTTGTCACCCAGTTTGACCTTGATGGACTTGACCACGCCAGCGTCAGACGATGGGATTTCCATGGAGGCCTTGTCGGACTCCACCGTAATCAGGCTTTGCTCGACCTCAATGGTCTCGCCTTCCTTGACCAGGATTTCGATCACTTCGACAGCGTCGTCAGCACCGATATCCGGGATTTTGACTTGAATGATATTGCTCATGATTCAGTCCCTTATGCGTGCTGCGGGTTGGCCTTGGAAGGATTGATGCCGTATTTGGCAATCGCCTCGGACGCTTTGCTGAACGGAATCTTGCCTTCCTCAGCCAGCGCGCGCAGAGCAGCCAACACCACGAAGTGACGATCAACCTCAAAATGCTCACGCAGCTTGAAGCGGTAGTCGGAACGACCAAAGCCATCGGTACCCAGCACTTTCAGTGTGCGGTTCTTAGGCACGAACGGACGAATCTGGTCACCAAAGGCCTTGATGTAGTCGGTAGAGACCACGATAGGACCGTCGGTGTTTTGCAATTGGGTCGTCACGTACGGTACAGGCAGATCCTTGCCTTCCGGATTCAACAGAGCGGCACGCTCGCAATCCAGACCATCACGACGCAGTTCAGTAAAGCTGGTGACACTCCAGACATCGGAGCCAATGCCCCAGTCTTTTTCCAGCAGATCTTGTGCCGCGATCACTTCGCGCAAAATCGTACCCGAACCCATCAGTTGAACACGCAGCTTGCTGTCCTTGGCAACCGACTTGAACTTGTACATGCCACGCAGGATGCCGTCTTCATCGCCTTCGACCAAACCAGGCTGAGCGTAGTTCTCGTTCATCAAGGTGATGTAGTAGTACACATCTTCCTGGTCCTGCACCATGCGCTTCAAACCATGCTGCATGATGACAGCCACTTCGTGAGCGAAGGTGGGGTCATAGGATATGCAGTTAGGAATCAGCGAGGACTGAATATGGCTATGACCATCTTCGTGCTGCAGACCTTCACCGTTCAGGGTGGTGCGACCGGCGGTGCCGCCCAGCACGAAACCACGTGCCTTCATATCACCGGCTGCCCAGGCCAGATCGCCAAAGCGCTGGAAGCCGAACATCGAGTAATAGATGAAGAACGGGATCATGATGCGGTTGTTGTTGGAGTACGACGTGGCCGCCGCAATCCAGGAGCTAAATGCACCCTGCTCGTTAATCCCTTCCTGCAACAACTGACCGTTGGCCGTTTCGCGGTAGTACATGACCTGATCTTTATCGACCGGGGTGTACTTCTGGCCTTCAGGCGCGTAAATACCGATCTGACGGAACAGACCTTCCATACCAAAGGTACGGGATTCGTCCGCCAGGATAGGCACAGCACGAGGCCCCACCTGTTTGTCGCGCAGCAAAGTATTGAGGAAACGGACAAACGCTTGCGTCGTGGAGATCTCACGGCCCTCGGCAGTGGCTTCCAGCATGGGCTTGAACGCGTCCAGTGTCGGCACGGTCAACTGCTCGTCCGCCTTGTTGCGACGCTTGGGCAGGTAGCCACCCAAGGCTTGACGGCGGGCATGCAGGTACTGCATTTCTGGAGAGTCTTCCGCTGGCTTGAAGTAAGGCAGCTCTTCCAGTTTGTCATCAGGAACCGGGATGTTGAAACGGTCGCGGAATTCGCGTACGGCGTCCAGATCCAGGCTCTTTTGTTGGTGCGACGGGTTCTTGGCTTGGCCCACGTGGCCCATGCCGTAGCCCTTGATGGTCTTGGCCAGAATAACGGTAGGCTGACCTTCGTGCTTGGTGGCGGCATCAAATGCAGCGTACACCTTGTGAGGATCGTGACCGCCACGGTTCAGGCGCCAGATGTCCTCGTCGCTCATGCGGCTGACCATTTCCAGCAGCTTGGGGTGCTTGCCAAAGAAGTGCTCGCGAACGTAGGCGCCATCATTGGCTTTGTAGGCCTGATATTCGCCGTCCACGGTTTCTTCCATGACCTTGCGCAGGATGCCTTCCTTGTCGCGGGCCAGCAAGGGATCCCAGTAACCGCCCCAGATCAGTTTCAGCACGTTCCAGCCAGCACCACGGAAGGTCCCTTCCAGTTCCTGGATGATTTTGCCGTTACCACGTACAGGGCCGTCCAGACGCTGCAGGTTGCAGTTCACGATGAAAATCAGGTTGTCCAGCTTTTCACGTGCCGCCAGACCAATGGCGCCCAGGGATTCGGGTTCGTCCATCTCGCCGTCGCCCAGGAACACCCAGACTTTACGGCCGCTGGTATCAGCAATGCCACGGGCATGCAGGTACTTCAGGAAACGGGCCTGGTAGATCGCCATCAATGGACCCAGGCCCATGGATACGGTGGGGAACTGCCAGAATTCGGGCATCAACTTGGGATGCGGGTAGGACGGCAAGCCTTTGCCATCGACTTCCTGACGGAAGTTGTTCAACTGCTCTTCGGAGATGCGGCCTTCCATGAAGGCGCGGGCGTAGATACCGGGTGAGGAGTGGCCCTGAAAGAACACCATATCGCCGCCGCGATCTTCGGTTTCAGCGTGCCAGAAATGGTTTTGACCGCAGCCGATCATGGTGGCCAGCGATGCAAACGAGGCAATGTGTCCGCCCAAACCACCGCCATCGGGAGGAGTTTCGCGGTTAGCGCGCACGACCATGGCCATGGCGTTCCAGCGAATGTAGGAACGGATACGCTCTTCGAGCACCAGATTGCCGGGGTGGGCAGGTTCCAGACCGGGAGGGATCGTGTTCTCATAAACCGTGTTGGGCGAGAACGGAATGTGAGCGCCGGAGCGACGGGCCAGATCGATCAGCTTTTCGATCAGATCATGGGCACGGGCCGGGCCTTCACGGTCCACCACCGCCTCCAGGGCGTCAAGCCACTCTTTTGTTTCTAGGGCTTGGTCTTGACTGACCTGAGCCGAACTATTGTCTTGGGTTGAGGACATATAGTGTCTCCATATATGTGGTAGTAGTCCGGTCTTGTTCGACGCTGAGCCGCCCCTCTAAGAAGAAGTAAAGCGATCCTGACCGAAGCGGGTATTGCGGACTGTGAGCGTTCAAGGCGGGGTACGCCTGCACCAAACCATTCTAGGAAAGAACACAGAAAGGCTCAAGCAAAATTTCATTTTATGGTATGTGTTTTCATAATACGAAATATCACTAAAAAAAATAGCCCTACATTACAATCCAGCCATACTTCTTTTCTTGCTGTTATGGCTACTCATCCCAAAAAGTCTCTGATCCCTTCAACCTTTTATGATCAGGCTAAGCAGAATCGGCGTGGATTCTATTGGCTGACACCGGTTGTCGTGCTGTTTCTCTACCTCTGTGTCATGGGGGTATTCCTGTGGCTGCAGCGTTTGCAAAACGATAGCGTCATGTTTGTGACCATCGATCAGGAAACGCGCCAGCAACGCCTGATGATGGTAATTCTGGCCCTGTCTCTGGTGATTGTGGTCAGCTTGCTGGCCCTGTGGCGCTATACCCGCTTTCGCACCCACGCCGAAGCCGCCCAGACTGCCGAGACCGGTTTCCGACGCGCCATGGAGAACTCCATGTCCACGGGGATGCGCGTGTTTGACATGCAAGGCCGCATTGCCTATGTGAACCCGGCTTTTTGCCGAATGATTGGCTGGAACGAAGCCGATCTGGTGGGTCGTACCGCCCCCTTCCCTTACTGGTTACCCGGCCGCCATCAACAGCATCAGGAAACCCTGGATCTTTTGCTGTCGGGCCGAACACCCAGCAGCGGTCTGGAAGTGGAGGCTCAGCGCCGTGATGGTTCGCGCTTTACGGCCCGTATGTATGTTTCGCCCTTGCGTGCTCCCAATGGAGAACAGATTGGCTGGATGACCTCCATGACAGACATCACCGAGCCCAAGCGCATTCGCGAGGCCCTGACTGCGGCGCACGAGCGCTTCATGACGGTGCTGGAAGGTCTGGATGATGCCATCTCCGTGGTGGCCGATACCTCCGACGGTCTGGAGCTGCTGTTTGCCAACCGCACCTACCGTCGCTTCTTCGGCGCCCAATCCAATGGTCACGCTGAATTGCTGGGTGGCCGCCTGGGCCGCTTCACCGATGAAACCGTTGAGATTTACTCCGAATCGGCGGCCCGCTGGTTTGAAGTTCATCACCGCATGCTGGCCTGGACCGATGGCCGCCGGGTACGCCTGCAAGTGGCGCGTGACATTACTGATCGCCGCAAGCACGAAGAAGCCTCACGCATTCAGCAGGAAAAAGTTCAGTTGACCAGCCGCCTGACCACGATGGGCGAGATGGCCTCCTCGCTGGCACACGAACTGAACCAGCCACTGACCGCCATCAATAACTACAGCATGGGCGCTGTCGCCATGTTGAAATCTGGCCGCTACCAGCCTGAAACCCTGCTGGCTGCACTAGAGAAGGCTGCCCAGCAAGCCGAACGTGCGGGCAAGATCATCAGCCGCATTCGTGAATTCGTGAAGCGCAGTGAGCCACGCCGCGTCCGCGTCAAGGTCATGCGTATTGTAGAAAATGCCGTCGGCTTTGCCGAAATCGACGCCCGCAAGCGCCAGATCGAGATTGAACTGAGCATTCCGGACCCCGTCCCTGACGTCATTGCCGACCCCATTCTCATAGAACAGGTATTATTGAATCTGCTCAAAAATGGGATCGAAGCCATGGAGCACAGTGAACATCATGTGCTTCAATTGGTGATTACCCAACAGGAATCGCTTTTGGAGATGGCCGTCATCGATCGCGGTCATGGCTTGAAAGACCCCGAGCGCCTCTTTGAACCGTTTTACAGCACCAAGTCCGAAGGCCTTGGGATGGGCCTGAACATCTGTCGCACAATTATTGAATCGCATCACGGCCGCCTATGGGCAGTCGGCAATCCAGAGGGTGGAACGATTTTCCGTTTCAGTCTACCTTGTGCGGCACCTGATGTAGTGGACACCCTTGATAACAAACTGGAGATACCCGAATGACCAGCCCGCAAATGCCATGCACCATTTACGTAGTCGATGACGACGAAGCCGTACGGGACTCCTTGCGCTGGCTCTTGGAAGCCAATGGCTACCGGGTCCGCTGCTTTGCATCGGGCGAAGAGTTTCTGGGCGCCTACGATCCTACCCAGGTCGCCGTCCTGATTGTGGACGTGCGCATGCCCGGCATGAGCGGCCTGGAGCTTCAGGAAGCCCTGATCACTCGTAAATCGAATATCCCGATTGTGTTCATTACCGGCCACGGTGACGTGCCCATGGCCGTGAGCACCATGAAGAAAGGCGCGATCGACTTTCTGGAAAAACCCTTTAATGAAGCCGATCTGCGCACGATTGTCAGCCGCATGATCGAGCAAGCTACCGCACGTGCCTCGCAAGCGCAGGCACAGAAAAGTCAACAAGAAGTCCTGGGCCGCCTGACAGCGCGCGAGCAGCAAGTGTTGGAACGCATTGTTGCTGGCCGCCTGAACAAGCAGATTGCCGGGGACTTGAATATCAGTATTAAAACTGTCGAAGCGCATCGCGCCAATATCATGGAAAAACTGGAAGTCACTACGGTTGCCGACCTCATGAAAATCGCCCTCACCAAGTCCGAGGATGCGTAAATGAGTGCTCGCATTATTGATGGAAAAAAGCTGTCCACCGCTATCAAGGCGGACGTTGCAGAACGCGTTGCCAAACTGAAGCAAACCCACGGCATTCAAGCTGGTTTGACCGTGGTACTGGTCGGAGAAGATCCGGCCTCCCAAGTCTATGTACGCAACAAGGGTCTGGCATGTGAAGCCGCCGGCCTGAAATCCGACATCATCCGCCTGCCGGCCAACACCACCGAAGCCGAGCTGCTGGCCCTGATCACTCGTTTGAATCAGGACAGCTCGGTACACGGCATTCTGGTTCAACTGCCCCTGCCCGCCCATCTGGACGAGCACAAAGTCATTGAAACCATTGCGCCCCACAAGGACGTGGATGGTTTTCACGTCAGCAATGCCGGCATGCTCATGACGGGCAAACCCCTGTTTGCCCCCTGCACGCCCTACGGCGTCATGAAGATGCTGGAGTCCGAAAACGTGGCGCTGCGTGGAGCAGAGGCCGTCGTCGTGGGCGCCAGCAATATTGTGGGCAAACCCATGGCCATGCTCTTGCTGGCTGCGGGCGCGACCGTCACCCTCTGTAATTCCAAAACGCGTGACCTGGCCGCCCAGACCCGCCGTGCCGATGTGCTGGTTGCCGCCGTAGGCCGCCCCGGCATCATTACTGGCGATATGGTCAAGCCCGGTGCGGTGGTGATCGACGTCGGTATCAATCGTGGCGCCGATGGCAAACTGTGTGGTGACGTGGATTTTGCCAGCGCCAGCGAAGTGGCCTCAGCCATTACGCCCGTACCCGGTGGCGTGGGTCCCATGACCATTGCCATGCTGCTGGTCAATACCTTGGAAGCGGCCGAACGCTCGGCCAACATCAGTCTTTAAATTAATCAACGGTTTATGACGACAAATCCCTTACTGGTTCCTATCGACAGTCTTATTGACTATCCCGCCATCCAGCCCGAGCACATCGAGCAGGCGGTGGACCAACTGCTGGCCTTGGCCCGCCAAGCCATAGACACAGTCTCCAACGACGATAGTGAACCCAGTTGGGACAATATCGTCGAGCCCATCACCGACGCCACCGAAACCTTGTATCGCGCCTGGTCGGTGGCCGGTCACCTGAACTCGGTCATCAATACGCCCGAGCTGCGTGCGGTGTACAACCAGTGCCTGCCACGCATGAGCGAGTTCTCGACCTGGGTAGGCTTGAACCGTCCTTTGTTCCTGCGTTACCAGGCTCTGGCTGACAGCCCGGCCTTTGCCGCCCTGACGCCCCAGCGCCAACGTATCATTACCCTGGCCTTGCGCGATTTCCGCCTGAGCGGTGTGCAACTGGAAGGTCAGGCACGTGAAGACTACGCCCGCATTTCCGAAGAGCTGGCGCAAACCTCGCAACAGTTCTCCGAGCATGTACTGGATGCCATTGATCAGTGGTATTACCTGGTCACTGACCAGGCCGAGCTGGACGGCATCCCGGACGACGTGCTGGCCGCTGCCCAACGCGCTGCGCAAGAAAACGATCAGCAAGGCTGGCGTCTGACGCTGAAAATGCCTTGCTACCTGCCTGTCATGCAATACGCTCGCAACCAGACCTTGCGTGAGCTGATGTACCGGGCCTACACCACCATTGCCTCCGAACAAGGCGATGCCCAATTTGATAACTCCCAGGCCATTGAAACGCTGTTGGACCTGCGTGCCCAGGAAGCCAGCCTGCTGGGTTTTGCCAGCTACGCCCATATGCGTCTGGAAACCCGCATGGCTGACACCCCAGAACAGGTGATGAGCTTCTTGCGTGATCTGGCCGCCAAAGCCCGTCCCTACGCCCGCCAGGATCTGGACGAGCTGCAAGCCTTCGCCCAACAAGAACTGGGCCTGGAAACCCTGCAAGCCTGGGATGTACCGTTCAGTGCCGAGCGCCTGCGCGAACAGCGCTACGCCTATTCGGAAGACGAGGTCAAACAGTACTTCACGGAACCTGCCGTTCTGAGTGGCCTGTTCAAAGTCATCCAGCGTTTATTTGACGTAACCTTGCGTGCCGCCGACGTCCCCGCCTGGCACCCTGCCGTACGTCCTTTTGAAGTGATTGCCTCCGATGGCAAGGTCCTGGGTTATCTGTACATGGACCTGCACGCCCGTCAAGGCAAACAAGGCGGCGCCTGGGTCGATAGCGAACGCAGCCGTCGCCGTCTAGGTGAAACGCTGTGTCTGCCGATCGCCTACCTGGTGTGCAACTTTGCCGAACCTCAGCCTGGCCGCCCTGCGCTACTTACGCATGATGATGTGATCACCCTGTTCCACGAATCCGGCCACGCCCTACACACGCTGCTCTCGCGGGTAGACGATCCGGCTGCCTCGGCCTTCTCCGCCGTGGAATGGGACGCCATCGAGCTGCCCTCGCAGTTCATGGAAAACTTCTGCTGGGAATGGCCCGTCGTGCAGATGCTGACTGCCCACGTGGAAACCGGCGAGCACCTGCCCCGTGCGCTCTACAACAAGCTGAACCTGGCCCGCAACTTCCAGAGCGGCATGCAAATGGTGCGTCAGCTGGAGTTCTCCCTGTTCGACATGCTGATCCACTCGCGTGACAGCGGCCTGAGCATTGATGCCGTCATGGAAATTCTGGATCAGGTTCGCCAGGAAGTCGCCGTGCTGTTCCCGCCTGAGTGGCACCGTTTCCCGCATCAGTTCTCGCACTTGTTTGCGGGTGGCTATGGCGCAGGTTACTACAGCTACAAATGGGCCGAAGTCCTGTCCGCCGACGCCTACTCGGCCTTTGAGGAAAAAGCCTATACCCACTCGGATGGAGCACGTGATACCCTCGACAGCAATACGGGCCATCGCTTCTGGCGCGAGATTCTGTCCGTAGGGGGCGAACGCCCCGCTGCCGACTCCTTCCGTGCTTTCCGTGGCCGCGACCCTTCGATTACCGCCCTGCTCCGTCACAGCGGGCTCACTCCAGAGCCAGCCTAAACCCAGAGGACGTCCATGACACCCAGCCCAGTAAGGCCCATTCTTGTCTTGTTTAAACAGTTTGGCCTGACACTGGCGCTGGGCCTGTTCCTGCTAGGCAGCGCTGCCGCTGCCAATCTGCATCCCGTACGCGGCTTCCTGCCCGATCTGCGCTTTTCCCTGCAAGCCGCTGGTTCCAAAACACTCACCCAGGATGACTTCAAAGATAAAGTCGTCATGATGTTTTTTGGCTATGCCAGTTGCCCGGATATCTGCCCCACCACCTTGGCCCAGCTTGGGCTGGTCATGGAAGAACTGGGTAACGATGCCGAACAGGTACGCATCATCTTTGTCAGTGTGGATCCCCACCGCGATACGCCCGACTCCCTGGCCCGTTATATAGCCGCCTTTGACGGCAAGCACACGACAGGGCTGACAGGCTCTGAAAAGCAGATTGCCGATCTGGCCCGTCGTTACCGGGTCGCATTCCAGATTGAAAAACCCGATCCCAACGCGCCCGAGAACTACGAAGTCTCGCACAGCCGTGGTGTGTATATTTTCGATCAGCAAGGCAGGGCGCGGTATCTGGCACCCGACACCGAATCGGTGCAGGTTCTGGCGGACGGGGTACGCAGTCTGCTGAACTAAGCAGGCTTGGCCCTGAATCAAACCGCACATCAGACTGGCCAGCAGCAGCAACAACAACAACAACAACAACAACAACAACAACAACAACAACAACAACAACAACAACAGGCAAAGCATCAGGGGCGGGGGTTCCCGTGCCTGGTTAGACACAGGAAAACCCGCCCCCTTTGTCATCAGCCTCCCTGTCGTGTGCTCTGACGTTCTGCCACCAGATCCTGCACCATGGACCTGGGCACTTCCGCGTAGCGTTTGAACTCCATGCTGTACGTTGCACGGCCCTGGGACATGGAACGCAGCGTGGTGGCATAACCAAACATCTCGGACAAAGGCACTTCCGCCTTGATCAGCTTGCCCGCCCCCACCATGTCATCCATACCCTGAACCATGCCCCGACGGCTGGACAAATCACCCATCACATTGCCGGCATAGTCTTCAGGCGTTTCCACTTCCACCGCCATCATAGGCTCCAGGATCACGGGTGAAGCCTGTTTGGCCGCTTCCTTAAAACCGAAGATCGCCGCCATCTTGAAGGCTTGCTCGGACGAGTCCACGTCGTGATAGGAACCGAAGGTCAAGGTGACTTTCACATCCACCACGGGATAGCCCGCCAGCACACCACTGTTCAGGGCCTCCAGCACACCTTTTTCCACTGCCGGAATGTACTCACGCGGAACCACCCCGCCCTTGATGGCATCGACGAACTCAAAGCCCTTGCCCGCCTCTTGCGGCTCCAGGGTGAAGACCACATGGCCGTACTGTCCTTTACCGCCGGACTGACGCACAAACTTGCCTTCGACATCACGCACGGTCTTGCTGATGGTTTCGCGGTAGGCCACTTGCGGTTTGCCCACATTCGCTTCCACACCGAACTCGCGCTTCATGCGATCCACAATAATCTCCAGATGCAGCTCGCCCATACCGCCAATAATCGTCTGGCCCGATTCCTCGTCCGTGCTGACACGGAAGGACGGATCTTCAGAAGCCAGACGCGAGAGCGCAATCCCCATCTTTTCCTGATCGGACTTGGTCTTGGGCTCCACGGCCTGACGAATCACCGGCTCGGGAAACTCCATGCGCTCCAGCGTGATGATGGCCAAAGGATCACACAAGGTTTCCCCTGTGCTGACCTCTTTCAGGCCAACACAGGCGGCAATATCACCCGCATGCAGTTCATCGATCTCATGTCTGTCATTGGCATGCATCTGCACAATCCGGCCAATACGCTCTTTCTTGCCACGGCCCGGAATATAGACGCTATCCCCCTTGGCCAGCACACCGGAATACACTCGCACAAAGGTTAGCTGGCCGACATACGGGTCCGTCATCAGCTTGAATGCCAATGCTGAGAACTTCTCATTGTCGTCAGATTGGCGAGTGACGATTTCACCGGCCTCGTCCAAACCCTGCACAGCGGGCACATCCACAGGGGAAGGCAGCAGCTCCACCACCGCATCCAGCATGCGTTGTACCCCCTTGTTCTTGAAGGCCGAACCACACAGCATGGGCTGAATCTCTCCGGCAATGGTGCGCAAGCGCAGGCCCAACGTAATCTGGGCCACGCTTAAGTCACCCGTTTCCAGGTACTGATTCATCAGCTCTTCATTGGCCTCTGCCGCCGCTTCCAGCATGCGCTCGCGCCACTGTTTGGCCGGGGCCTGCAGATCATCAGGGATGTCCTCAAAACTGAATTTCATGCCCTGAGAGGCCTCGTCCCACACAATCGCTTTCATCAAGCGCAAGTCGATCACGCCTTTGAAGCCATCTTCAGCCCCCATAGGGATCACCACAGGCACAGGATTGGCCTTGAGTCGATCCACCATCATCTGACGTACGCGAAAGAAATCCGCCCCCACACGGTCCATCTTGTTGACGAAAGCCAGGCGCGGAACCTTGTACTTGTTGGCCTGACGCCAAACCGTTTCAGATTGCGGCTGTACCCCGCCGACAGCGTCATACACCATGACCGCGCCGTCCAGCACGCGCATGGAACGTTCCACCTCGATGGTGAAATCCACGTGGCCGGGGGTGTCGATGATATTGATACGGTGCTCGGGCAGCGAGCCATCCATGCCTTGCCAAAAGCAGGTCGTGGCCGCCGAGGTAATGGTGATGCCACGCTCCTGCTCCTGACTCATCCAGTCCATGGTGGCCGCCCCGTCATGCACTTCCCCCAGCTTGTGACTGACGCCGGTGTAGAAAAGAATGCGCTCGGTTGTCGTGGTCTTGCCGGCATCAATATGTGCCGATATACCGATGTTCCGATAGCGAGTAATGGGGGTATGGCGGGCCATGATAATTCCCTTGAAGTCCTTATACCTTGCGCAACAAGGCAGTTGGGCTCCTGTTTATTTCAGTGGTTGATAATCATCTAATAGTACGCCTACAATCGTACTATTAACAAGGAATTTTCTGTGCACCACTTATCTCAAGAACACTCAAAGTCATCCCACTGGATTGCCACCTGGACCGCCAGCACCCAACCGCTCTGGGGCGAAGAACTACCTTTCCCAAACAATATGGCAGCGCTAAGCGGCCAACAAACGGTGGCCTTGAGGTTGCGCGTCAGCTTGGGTGGGAAGCGTTTAAGACTGCTTTTTTCCAACGAATACGGCACACAGCCACTGATTCTGGGCCCGGTCAGTGTGGCACTTGGCTCGAACACACAGAAGCACCAGACACTACTGTTTTCCGCTCAACCACAGGCCGTTATTGCTGCGGGTAAAACGTTGCTCAGTGATCCGCTCGAGCTGGATATCCCCGATTTGGCCAGCCTATTTGTACGCTTCTATCTGCCCCAGCGTTGTCCCGTGTCCAGCTTTCATTGGGATACGAGGCGTACTGTCACCCTCCTGCCCGGCAACCAGACCTTGGTCGAGCACGTTGATTCTTGCACAGGCACCGAGATCACCGCCCTGCCTGTACTCGGCGCCGCCTGGGTCGAAACCAGCACAAACCGCAGCGTGGTGGCCGTCATTGGGGACTCTTTGGTTGATGGCAATGGCGTATCCATCGATAGTGATCAACGCTGGACAGATCATCTGGCAAAACACTTGGTGCCGCATGGCGTCGCAGTCGTCAATGCAGGGCAATCTGGCTCCCGGCTGCGACAAAATGGCATAGGCATAAGCGCCAAGATCCGTTTTGAACGTGATGTCTTAAACGTCCCTGGCATCCGACTGGGCATCCTCCAGGTCGGCCTAAACGATCTGGGTTGGCCGGGCACGCCGCTGGAACCGGACACAGCCCCCCCTAGCGCAGCAGTTCTGATTACGGCCTATCAAGACCTGATTGCTCAAGCCCATGCCAAGCACATCCCACTAGTAGGACTGACCTTAACGCCCTTCAAGGGAGCCTTTGGCGGCTCACCCTTCGATGCCTTCTTCACCCCAGAGAAAGAAGCCATCCGACAAGCGCTGAATACCTGGATGCGTAGCAGCCAGGAATTTGATGCCCTTATCGATCTGGACACGTTGCTACGCGATCCGCAAGACCCGCAACGCCTGCGAGCGGCTCTGGATGTGGGCGATCACCTGCATCCTCATAATCATGGCAATCAATTAATTGCCGAATCCATCTCCATAAAAACGCTGCTTTCGCTACTGCAGCGTTCAGAAATCACAGCATAAGCAGTAGCAAGGGCGACTAATAGGCAGGAGACGGTACGTGGACACAGGTACAATCACTGCGACGAATCAAGACAGGACTTTACATGCTTCCCAATCATCCCGAGCGCGCACAGATTCGCTTGGAAAATGTGCTCACGGCCCTGGGCAATCCTTTGCGCCTGGCCGTTGTACGCGCCTTGGCCTCGGAAGGCGAACGCGCGTGTGGCTCGCTGCTGCAAGGCCAAACCAAATCCACCATGACCCATCACTGGCGTGTATTGCGCGATAGCGGCGTGATCTGGCAACGACCCTCTGGACGGGAAAACCTGCTGTCTCTACGTAAGGACGATCTGGAGGCACGCTTTCCCGGCCTGCTGCATTCCTTGCTAGGCGCACTGGAACATGACCCGGTAACCGAGGCGACCACCGCGCAACATCTGCAAAACGCCGCTAAATAATAAAAATGCCCTGAAAATCAAACTGCCCGCCCAAGGTCGGATCAGCATCCAAGCTTTGGCGGGCAGTTCAAATACAGGATCAAGATTCCCGGGGCAAAAACCCGAGAACGAAATCAACCCCGTTCAGACTGGTTTATTTGCCTCGCAAGGCAGATTGGGCCTGACGCAAGGCCGTACGCAGACCCTCTTCCAATACAGGATGATAGAACGGCATCGCCAGCATCTGATCCAGTGTCAGCCCCATCTGCAAGGACCAGGCCAGCAAATGAGCGATATGTTCGGCTTGAGGCCCGACCATCTCGGCCCCAAGGAACTTGCCCTCCTTGTCCGCATACACATGCAGCAAGCCACGGTTGACCAACATCACGCGGGCACGGCCCTGATTGCCAAAATTCACACTACCCGTCACTGCACCTTCTGGCAGCGACTTAAAGGGTGTGCCAACCACGGCCACCTGCGGATCACTGAACACCACCGCCATGCGGGCACGACGCGCCATAGGCTCGTCCTGGCCATTGCTGGCGGCCTGCAAGGCGGCCAGACGACCATCATCTGCCGCCTCGTGCAAGATAGGTGCGCGCTGGTTCACATCGCCCGCCAGATAGATAGAGGTGCCTTTCAATTGCAAGCTGTCCAGGTCAAAGACCACCCGCCCTTTGCTATCCCATTCCGCAGGCGTATTTTCCAGCCCCAGATTATCCAACTGAGGTTTGCGGCCTGCCGCCCCCAGTACATAGTCGTAGTCCTCGACCAACTCCTTGCCATTCACCTGCAAGCGCACGCGCGCCTTGCCATTGACGACTTCACTACCCAATACAGCTACGTCGGCACGAATGTTCAGTTCCTGACTGAAGATTGCCCTTCCCGCTTCACGCACTTCGGGATCGGAAAGCCCGGCCAGACTCTGGCTACGGTTGATGATGGACACCTTCACGCCCAAGCGCGCCAGCGCCTGGCCTAGCTCCAGACCAATGACACCGGTGCCCACGACCAGCACACTTTCCGGTAGATCCGTCCAGTCGAAAACCTCTTCGTTACTGATTAACAAAACCCCCAGCGGCTCCAGCTCCTTGGGGCGCACCGGCGTGGAGCCCGTAGCGATAATCACGTGTCCTGCAGTGATACGGGTATGGTCGTCCACTTCCAGCACATGCTCGGACACAAAGCGGGCATGGCCACGCACTTTGTCCTGGGAATCAAAACCTTCCACATCGTCCACCACAAACTGCACAAAGCGATCCCGTTCGCGGCGCACGCGGTCCATAACCTCTTTGCCTTCAATGCGGATATTGCCATCCACGTGAACACCAAAGGGAGCGGTATGGCGGGCATGATGGGCGGCATCGGCCGCTGCAATCAGCAGCTTGGATGGCATGCAGCCAACGCGTGCGCACATGGTGCCATAAGGGCCTGATTCGATCATCAACGTTCGTTTGCCGGCTCGTTTGGCCGTACGATACGCTGTCATACCTGCTGTCCCTGCTCCAATGACGGCAACATCACACTGAATTTCTTTCATCACCACTCCTTGAGTCCATACTCAGGCAATCAGGGGCCTGATGACCTACCTGACGGCCCACTCTACAATGTGCAGAATTGACTCTTTCAATCATAACGCAGTCCCCTTGCACTGCCCCAAGGAAAGCCCATGCTGATTAGTGAAGCAGCCCGCGTAACCGGCCTGACACCCAAGATGATTCGGCACTATGAAGATCTGGGACTCTTGCATAGTGACCGTGCCCCCAATGGCTACCGCGTCTACCAGGATCAAGACCTGGATACCTTGCACTTTATTGTTCGTGCCAAGGATTTGGGCTTCAATCTGGCGGACATTCAGCAGTTGACCAGCCTGTGGCGCGACCAGCAACGTCCCAGCAGCGAGGTCAAGCAACTGGCCCAGGCACATATCAAGGATCTGGAAAGCCGCGCGGCTCTGCTGCTGGACATGGCGGCCAAACTGAGTGTGCTGGCTGAGCAATGCCAGGGCGACCACCAGCCAGATTGCCCGATTTTGGATGGCTTGGAGGGGGCATGCTGTCATACAGACACTTTGGCCAATGTAGATTCACATGAGCCCGCTCGCCGTAACGCCAATAGGGGCAAGTTTTAAGCCACCCCAACGCCTTGAGCGATTTAGGCACAACAAATGACGATACGGGTGAAACACAGAACCTAGAGGTCGCTCTCTTAACGACCCATCACGATCACATCAGCCGTGCCTGACAGTAGGATGAACACCAAAAAGGCCTGAGTTCACCATCGAACTCAGGCCTTATTATCAAGATCACGAGCTTGACTCGCGCAAGCTAGCACTCAAACTTAGGCGGGCTGCCACTCAGTCAGGAACTGTTGAGGTTCAGGGCGCTGCGCAGGGCCTAGTTTATGAATCGGTGTACCTACAGACACAAAGCCCAGGAACTGGTAATCCAGGGAATCAAAGCCCAAGGCTTCAGGGACCTCTTCACCGTAAGTGCCCAGACCAGTACTCCAGAAAGCACCAAAACCCAATTGATGCGCAGCATGCAGCATATTACTGACAGCCGCACCGGTAGCCAATACACGTTCCAGTTCAGGGATTTTTTCTTCACCGTGATCAATGTGGCTGGCCACGGCGATCAGCATAGGCACCTTGGCCAGCCAAGCGCGCACGCTGGCGGCTTTCTGTTCGGTCAAGGGATTACCGGCGCGTTCGTTGGCGGCAATAGCCAGCTCACCCAAAGCCTGCACGTTTTCACCGCGAATCAGGCAAAAGCGCCATGGCTGCAAACGGCCATGGTCAGGAGCGACCATGGCAGCGCGCAAAATCAGGTCCAGCTCTTGCTCGTTCGGGCCGGGGCCTTGCACCAGCTTGATGGAGCGACGGGACAATAAAGAATCAATAGTACTCATAGTGCTTCCAGAATCAGTTAAGCGTGCCCTGCCCTGATGGCAGGGCTCAGTCAGGCTTGAGCAGGGGCGAGCGCTTGCACCAGCAGGGCCTTCATATCACGCACGGCTTTTTCCCAGCCGTCAAAGACAGCCTGGGCAACAATGGCATGACCAATATTGAGCTCCGTCAGTCCGGGCAAGGCGGCAATCGCTTGTACATTACCGTAATGCAGACCGTGACCCGCGTTCACACGCAGACCTTGGGACACACCTTGAGCAATACCGGCACGGATACGTTCCAGTTCGCTGGCTGCCTGTTCGGGTGTTTGAGCATCTGCATAAGCGCCAGTGTGCAGTTCAATCACGGTAGCGCCGACATCACTGGCAGCGCGAATTTGCGCCGGGTCGGCATCAATGAACAGCGAAACACGAATACCGGCAGCTTGCAATTGCTGTACCGCGGCCCTGACCTGGTCCAGATGACCGACCACATCCAAACCACCTTCGGTTGTCAGTTCGGCACGGTGTTCGGGAACCAGGCAGACATCGTCCGGTTTGATACGGCAAGCAATGTCCAGCATTTCGGTGGTGATGGCGCATTCCAGATTCATCCGGGTACGCAGTACGGGGCGCAGCGCCTCGACATCGGCATCCTGAATATGACGCCGGTCTTCACGTAGATGTAAGGTGATCAGGTCCGCTCCGGCTTCCTCTGCTCGCAAAGCGGCCTGAATTGGATCAGGGTATGTGGTCAGACGCTGCTGGCGCAGCGTCGCCACATGATCGATATTGACGCCCAGTTCTAACATTCCCCAAGGACCTCCGTAGTTTCAGGGATGAATGACTAGACGTATTATCGCCTGTTTATTCCGGTGCTGTCCCAGCGGCCTGAGTCTTTGTTTCAGGCTGGATGGTTTCGGCTGTCCAGCCGCCCCCCAAGGCCTTGTACAACTCGACCCGGTTCATCAAGGATGCCAAGCCAGTTTGGATATAAGCCTGACGCGTACCGTACAGGCTGACTTCCGCCGTTTGTACCTGCAGGAAGCTGTCTATACCCACTTCGTAACGCAGCTTGGCCAAACGCAAGCTTTCGCTGGCCGCCTGATCGACCTCTTGCAAGGCATCGATCTGCTGACCATAAGTGGCTTCGCCCGCCAGAGCATCAGCCACTTCACGGAAAGCTACCTGAATGGTTTTTTCGTACTGGCTGATCGCAATATCACGACGAGCCTCGGCCAAATCCAGATTGGCCCAAGTGCTGCCCGACAACAGCGGCATGGTGACTTGCGGCTGGAACTGCCAGTAACGGTTACCCGAGCTGAACAAGCCACCCAGCTCGGGACTCATGAAGCCCAACAGGCCGGTCAAGCTCAGACGCGGGAAAAAAGCAGCGCGTGCCGCACCGATGCTGTAGTTGGAACCACGTAAAACGTGCTCGGCGGCCAGAATGTCGGGACGACGCTCCAGCAATTCTGCGGACAGGCCCACCGGCAAGCTAGGCATCAGCTGCGCACGGGTAAACGGCAAGCCAGCAGGCAGATCCTGGGGAATTTCACGTCCTAACAAGACCTGCAAGGCATTGAGCGCCCGCTGGCGATCACGTTCAACAGCCTGCATATCAGAACGCACGGTGTTGTATTGCACCTTGGCCTGATTCAGGTCCAGCGCAGACACGGTACCGGCATCATAAGAGGATTGCACCAGGCGCAATGTCTCTTGACGGCTACGCAGGGTGTTGCTCATCAGAGCATGCAATTCTTCTGCTGCACGTACCTTAAAGTAGGCTTCAGCAGTGCCCGCCACCAAAGCAATATGGGCGGTGCGCTGAGCCTGCTCGGTGGCAAAGTACTGTTCACGAGCAGCACGGGCCAAATCACGCACCCGGCCAAAGAAGTCCAGCTCGAAAGCAGTAATACCGACGCCGGCCTGATACGTACGAGACACGGGCGCCGAGCTTGGGCCAGCAGGACGCAACTCAGCCGGTGTATGAGTGGCCTGCTGGGCCGCCTGTACACCAATGCTGGGCAACTGATCACTGCGTGCCACACCATACTGCGCACGAGCTTCCTCAATACGCTGGGTGGCAATACGCAAGTCACGGTTGTTTTCCAGGGCCTGTTCGATCAGGGCATGCAGGCGCGCATCGGTAAAGAATTCGCGCCACCCCAGATCAGCGACCTGTGCCACATCCGCCTGGCCCTGCTGGGCCAGAGGAAATTGTGCAGGCACAGGGGAATCAGGACGCTCGTACTTCGGTGCCAAGGAGCAAGCCGACAAGGCAAACGCCACGGCCAGCACCAAGGGACTACGTAAAAACATACTAGACATCAGTGCTGTCCTCCTTGCGAACCGGCCGGTTGTGCAGCTTGCTTGGCCAGTTCTTCCTCGTGCAATTTGGCGGCTTCGCCAAACAAACGGGGTTTGGTTTTAAAGAGCTTGAGGATCACGACAAAGAAAGTCGGCACCATCAAGACCGCCAAAGGCGTAGCGGCCAACATACCGCCCAGCACGCCCAGACCCACGGCGTTCTGACTGGCCGCACCCGCACCGGTAGAGGTAGCCAGAGGCACCACACCCAGCACAAAGGCGAAGGAGGTCATCAAGATAGGACGGAAACGCAGACGGGCGGCTTCCAAAGTGGCATCGATCAAGGTGGCGCCACGGGCGTAAGCATCCTTGGCAAACTCCACAATCAGAATTGCGTTCTTGGCCGACAGACCGATCACCGTCACGATACCCACCTGGAAGTACACGTCATTAGGCATCCCCAGACCGGACACCAGCAAGACCGAACCGAGCATACCCAGTGGCACGGCCAGCATCACGGACAGCGGGATCGCCCAGCTTTCATACAAGGCAGCCAGCAGCATGAACACCACCAAAACAGCCAAGCCCATCAGGATACCCGACTGACCCGCCGCCTGACGCTCCTGGTAGGACAGGCCAGTCCAGTCCACACCAAAGCCGCTGGGCAATTGCTTCATCAGGTTTTCCATCTCGATCATGGCTTCACCCGAGGTGTAACCTGGAGCGGGACCGCCACTGATACGAACAGACTCGTAGCTGTTGTAACGCACGATCTGTACCGGACCTTGTTCGGTCGTCTGGTTCACAAAGGCAGACAGCGGAACCATCTTGCCTTCCTTATTGCGAGCGTTCAGCTTGAGCACGTCCTCAATGGTCATGCGGTACGGCGCATCAGCTTGCACCCAGACACTTTGCACACGGCCCTGGTTGGTAAATTTACCCACGAAGGACGAACCCAAAGCGCCACTGATCAAGGCAGACGCTTCGCTAAAGTTCACTCCCAAGGCAGCAGCCTTGTCACGGTCAATTTCCAGACGAATCTGCTTGCCAGGCCCCAAGCCTGTGATACGCACGCTCTGTGGATCAAACACAGGGCTTTGCTTGGCCAGACCCAACAACTGATCGGCCGCAGCCATCAAGGCATCGTGACCCATGCCACCACGGTCTTCCAGACGCATATCGATACCCGAGGAGTTACCCAGAGCAGAAATAGCGGGTGGCACAATCGCGATCACCATGGAGTCAGGCAAACCGAACAACAACTGCCCCATGGCTTTGCCGGAGATGGCTTGAGCCGAGTTTTCCTCGCCTTTACGTTCGTTGAAGTCCTTCAAGGGCACAAAGGCAATCGCCGAGTTCAAACCACTACCATTAAAGCTGAAACCTTGAACGGCGATGATGTTTTCAACCTGAGGCTGCTCTTTGAAGTAATCCTCGACCTTGGTAATGGTTTCAATCGTACGGTTGGCAGTCGAACCGGCAGGCAGCTCGATATTGGCAATCACGTAACCCTGATCTTCCTCGGGCAAGAACGCGGTTGGCATGCGCATGTACAAAAAGCCCAGCACCAGCACCATGATCAGATAGATGAACATCATCCGACCGCCACGACGCAGGGTCTTGCCAATAAAGCTTTCGTAGCCGTTGGTGGTACGCGTAAAGACACGGTTGAACCAGCCAAAGAAGCCACGCTTGGTTTCGTGATGCCCCTTGGGGATCGGTTTCAACAAGGTCGCGCACAGAGCAGGCGTAAAGGTCAGTGCCAGAAAGCCCGAGAAGGCAATCGACACGGCCATGGCCACCGAGAACTGGCGGTAAATCACCCCCACCGAACCGGCCATGAATGCCAGCGGCAAGAACACGGCCGACAGCACCAGCGTAATACCCACAATCGCGCCACTAATTTGCGGCATGGCTTTCTTGGTGGCCTCTTTAGGCGAGAGCCCGTCTTCCACCATGATACGTTCGACGTTCTCCACCACCACGATCGCGTCGTCCACCAAAATACCAATGGCCAGCACCATCGCGAACATGGTCAGCACGTTCACGGACATGCCCAGCACCTGCATCACCGCGAAGGCCCCGAGAATCGCCACCGGCACCACCAGTGCAGGGATCAGGGTATAGCGCACGTTTTGCAGGAACACGTACATCACGATGAACACCAGCACCATGGCTTCCAGCAAGGTGTAAACCACCTGGGTGATGGATTTGTCCACGTAAGGTGAGGTGTCGTAAGGAATGTCGTAGCGAATGTTTTCCGGGAAGAACTCGGCCAACTTCTCCATTTCGACTTTAATCGCCGCCGCGGTATCCAGCGCGTTCGCTTCAGGCAATAAGGAGATTGCAAAGGCCGCTGTCGGCTTGCTGTTCAGACGGGCACCAAACTGGTAGTTGTCCGCCCCCACTTCCACTCGAGCCACGTCCTTGATACGCACGGTCGAACCATCGGCCTGCGAGCGCAGAATGATGTTTTCAAACTCTTCCACGGTTGCCAACTGACCGTTAACCGTAATCGGCGCAGCCACGCGTTGACTGTCCTGATTCGGTGGGCCACCCAGAATACCGGCAGACACCAGCATGTTTTGCTGACGAATGGCGTTGGTCACGTCTGCCGGGCTCATCTGGTAACCGACCAGCTTGGCAGGATCCAGCCACACACGCATGGCACGACCGGACGCAAACAACTGGAAGCGAGCCACACCAGGGACACGGGAAATCGTGTTCTTAATATTACGTTCGATGTAATCGGCCAGAGCCGTCTGGTCCAGGCTGCCATCCGTGGAGGACAAGGTCACCACTTGCAGAAAGCCTGTACTGGACTGCTCAACGTGCAGGCCCTGCTCCATCACCGCTGTCGGCAAGGACGCGGTAATGTTGCTGACCCGGTTCTGGACGTCCACCTGAGCCATGTCAGGATTGGTACCAGGACGGAACGTAGCGGTGATTTCGGTCGAACCATAGGAATCACTGACGGACTCGTAGTACAGCAGCCCCTTGGCACCGTTCAGTTGATCTTCGATCACACTGGCTACCGTGCTGGCAACGTCTTCCGCCGTTGCACCTGGGTAGGTCGCCCGGATGGTGACCGAAGGGGGTGCCACATCGGGATACTGCGCTACGGGCATATTGGGCAAAGCCAATAAGCCAAATAGCGTGATCGCCAAGGCAACGACCCATGCAAAAATGGGCCTTTCAATAAAAAACTGAGGCATGTCGCTTACTCGCTAGACTTGGCTTCGTTTGGCTCAGCCGCAGCGGCCGGTTCCTGTGCGGGGGCCGCATCAGGAGCAGGTGCAGCGGCGGATTTGTTGCCTTGCTTCCAAGGCATCGTCTGGACAGGTGCACCGGGACGAATCTTCTGGAAGCCTTCGACAATGATCTGGTCTCCAGCTTGCAGGCCATTCTCCACGACATACTGACCATCGCTTTCAGGTCCCAATACAACCGGTACGGACTGGGCTTTCTCTTCACGAACTACGTAAATATTAGAGGCCCCATCCGAGGTGTACTGAACCGCCTGGGCGGGCACCAACAAGGCATCGGGAATCACGCCTTGTTCCAGACGAACGCGCACGTACATACCGGGCAAGAGGATCTCGTCAGGGTTCGGGAACACGGCACGCAAGGTCACTTGCGAAGTAGAAGGATCCACGCTGACACCGCTAAACAGCAGCACACCGTCCTGATCGTACAAAGAGCCATCTTCCAGCACAGCCTTGGCTTTGGCCTGGGCCTCACCCGCTGACTTCAAGGTGCCATCGGCCATGGCGCGACGTAGTTGAGTCAGCTCTGCCGTCGAACGGGTCACATCAATATAGACACGATCCAGTTGCTGTACGGTTGCCATGTGCGTGGCGTTGGCGGCCGAGACCAGCGCACCTTCGGTTACGAAGGATTTGCCAATACGACCTGACACCGGCGACACAATCTTGGTGTAGCCCAAATCAATATTGGCGCTCTCTAACGTGGCTTGCGCAGCAGCAATCGCCGCATCCGCCTGCATCGCACGGGCCTTGGCATTATCGTAATCCTGACGCGAAACCGCATTTTCCTTGATCAAACGCTCATAGCGCTGGGCCAATTGCTTGGCACTTTGCGCTTCCGCCTGCGCATTTTTCAACTGGGCGGCGGCCTGATTGCGAACAGCTCGGTAAGGAGCAGGATCAATGGTAAACAAGAGCTGGTCTTGTTTGACATCAGCGCCCTGTTCAAAGTTGATTTCTTCCACGATTCCCGACACGCGGGCGCGGATTTGTGCATCTTTGATGGCTTCGACTCGTCCAGGCAGCTCGGAGAACAACTCGGTAGAGGTCGGTTGGACGGTAATCACACTGACCGGGACCTTCATCCCGCCGGCCGGAGCTTGAGGCTCTTTGTTGCCGCAAGCGGCCAGAAGAACCAAGGAAGAGAAGGCAGCAATACGGAAAGTCTGCCGACCCAACAAGCTTTGAAATGACATGAAGAACTCCTGAGCTAAGCGTTGCATGGGAGTTTAACGCTTAAACTGACTGGATTGTATGGTTTGGACAAGCAGCAAGTATATGTCGAAAAAGCCCAAATCAAACAGGAAAATTTGCGATGAGACGCATTCCGATCTTGCAATCGTTTGGCGACTACGATTAGCCAGCTCCCCCCTTACACTTGCCCCGTCGTCCGCCTACGCCAAAAGAACACGTATTATCATATGCCTAGGGATTTTTTAATATAAAAAAACCGCGTTTACCCCCTAGAGTTGACGCGGTTTTCCAGATTCGGAATAGTGCTTTCTAGCCTAGCAATAAACTGTCATCGGCTAGTGTTTCACCCCGCACCTTCTCAAACATCTCCAGCAAATCACGCACATCCAGGCCTTGGCGCTGCTCACCGCTAACATCCAGCACCACCTTGCCTTGATGCAACATCACCGTGCGGTCGCCCACATCCAGAGCCTGACGCATACTGTGCGTGACCATCATGGTGGTCAGGCCACCTTCGCGCACAATACGGTTGGTCAGTTGCAACACGAAGTCTGCTGTACGTGGATCCAAGGCGGCAGTATGTTCATCCAGCAACAATATCTTGGAAGGACGCAACGCGGCCATCAACAAGCTGACCGCCTGACGTTGACCACCAGACAGCAAACCGATACGGTCTGTCAGACGGTTTTCCAGACCCAGGCCCAAGGTTTCCAGGCGCTCTGCAAACTCAGCACGCATGGAGTGACGCACAGCACGGCTCAACCCGCGGCGACTGCCACGACACGTCGCCAGTGCCATATTTTCTTCAATGGTCAGGTCCTCACAGGTACCAGCCATCGGATCCTGAAACACACGGGCAACCCAGTTGGCACGTTCCCAGACCGGGCGACGAGTCACGTCCACGTTGTCGATCATGATTTGACCATCATCGACAGACTGGTCGCCCGAGATCGCATTCAGAAAAGTAGACTTGCCTGCGCCGTTCGAGCCGATCACGGTCACAAACTGCCCTTCAGGAATGGTCAGGGACAAGCCGCGCAAGGCGCGGGTTTCAATAGGCGTGCCTGGGTTAAAGGTCAGGCACAGGTTTTTTGCTTCTAACATTACTGAGCCCCCTTCTGTTTACGAGCACGCTTTTTCTTGAGCAATGGAATCACCAGCGCCACGGTTACCAACAAGGCGGTGACCAGGTTCAAGTCCTGCGCTTTCAAGCCGATCACATCGGCATTCAGGGCCAAAGCAATAAAGAAGCGGTACAGAATCGCGCCCAGCACCACGGCCAAGGTGGCGTAGAACAGTTTACGAGCAGGCAAAATGCTTTCACCCACAATCACGGCGGCCAGACCAATCACGATAGTCCCAATACCCATGGAAATATCCGCCCCACCCTGCGACTGAGCAAACAAGGCACCGGCCAAAGCGACCAGCGCATTGGAAATCGCCATCCCCAGCAAAAGCATATTGCCGGTTGCCACGCCTTGCGCACGAGCCATACGGGCATTGGCACCAGTGGCACGCATGGCCAGACCCGTTTGTGTACCGAAGAACCAGTCCAGCGCCAGCTTGGCGATGATCACCAAACCAATCAGCAGCAAAGGACGGGCAATATAGTCAGCGATGGCTTCGGGCTGCAGGATCGTAAAGACCGTCGGTTCCATGATCAAAGGAACATTGGGACGACCCATGATGCGCAAGTTAATGGAATACAAGGCGATCATCATCAGGATACTGGCCAGCAGATCCATGATTTTCAGGCGGACATTCAACCAGCCGGTAATGGTTCCGGCAATGGCGCCGGCAAACGTTGCCACCACGGTCGCCAGAAAAGGATCATTGCCCTGGCTGATCAGGATGGCGGCAACCGCCCCACCCAAAGGAAAACTACCATCGACCGTCAGGTCAGGAAATCGCAAGATGCGAAAAGAAATCAGAACACCCAGAGCAACCAGTCCGAAAATCAGACCAATCTCCAGGGCCCCCCACATTGAATAAATAGACATATTGTTGGACGTCTAGGATACAAAAGAAACAGGCGGGCAGCTTGTGGCAACCCACCTGCAAGAAGCAGTCAGCTCAGGCTTATTCGACGATTTTTGTAGCGGACTTCACGAAGTCCTCGTTAAGCGAAACGCCTTGGCGCTTGGCAGCGCCCGGATTGACATACAGTTCCAGATTGCTGCTGGTCTCGGAAGCCATATCGCCGGGTTTTTCGCCCTTCAGAATACGGATGACTTGTTGACCGGTTTGCAAGCCCAGGTTGTAGTAGTTCACGCCCAACGCCGCGATCGCGCCACGGGCCACACTGTCGGTGTCAGAGGCAATCAGGGGTACTTTGGCATCGTTACCGACTTTGACCAGGGATTCGTATGCCGACACCACGTTGTTATCAGTATTGGTGTAGATCACATCGACCTTGCCCACCAGACTACGGGCAGCCGCACCCACGTCCACGGTACGAGGAGCCGTGGCTTCTACCAGCGTCATGCCATGCTTGGGCAACAGCTCTTTCATTTCCTTGACGACCACGGCCGAGTTGGCTTCACCGGGGTTGTACACCATACCCACACGCTTGGCATCGGGAACGATTTTCTTGATCAGATCCACCTGGGCTTCCAATGCCAGAGCGTCGGACACACCCGTCACATTGGTGCCGGACGGCTCCATGCTGGGAACCAGATGCGCCACCACGGGATCGGTCACCGCCGAGTACACCACAGGAATGGTCTTGGTTGCTGATACGACAGCCTGAGCCGAAGGCGTGGAAATCGCCACAATCACGTCAGCCTTGTCGCCCACGAACTTGCGAGCAATTTGAGCAGCAATGGCAGGGTTGCCCTGCGCGGTCTGAAACTGCCATTTGAAGCCCGAGGCTTCGTTGTAACCGGCATCAGTCAGTGCTTTGTGTACCCCATCCTTAATGGCGTCCAAGGCCGGATGTTCCACAATCGACGATACCGATACAGATTGCGCATGAACTGCAGCGCCCGACATCAATCCCACACAAGCCAACGCGGCCGCCACCTGATGCACCGATCTGATCAGCTTCATCCAATTACTCCTTAGATGCAAAAACGAAAATTTTAGGTGTTAAGTCTAACGCGAACAGCAGGACTTTGCCCCTTGAGGTAATCCCTGCCCCAACACTTTACTGGTCTAGCATCTGTCGACGAAACGACAACAGTTCCCTGGCCCAACGCGTGGCCGGCAAGCCATAATCGGCCTGCACGTGCTCGGCCCGATTGAGCAGCTCTCCGGCCGTCATCTCCAGTGTGCTGCCCTTGAAGGCCAGAACCACTTGGTTGCCCTCGTCCATCTCGGGCAACAATAAGACTTTGCCATTGAAGGCTTCACGAATATTGTCAATATTGTGTTTGAAGCTGGGATGCGCACCAAAAAGATTGACGGTCATAATGCCCTCGTCATCCAGAATGGCACGACAATCCTGGTAAAACTCCAAACTGTCGCGCACCGGGCCTTCGGCATGGGCGTCGTATAAATCCACCATCAAGGCGCGATATTGGCCGTGCTGATCGCTGTCTTGCACCCAGACCCCGGCATCAGCCTGATCAATCAGGGAGCGTGGGCTACGTGGCAAACGGAAAAAGGCATGACACATCCCAATTACAGACGGGTTCCATTCCACCGTCTGAACCTGGCTGTCGGTCTGCTTCAGACAGAAGCGCAACAAGGATCCCGCCCCCAGGCCCAGAATGGCCAGCTTGTGTTCGGGCTTGGGGTCTGGCGTAAACAACAGCCAGGCCATCATTTGTTGTGTATAGGCCAAGACCAATTCAGCGGGCTTGCGAATGCGCATGGCACCTTGAATCCATTCCGTTCCAAAGTGCAGATAACGGATCCCCTCGCTTTCCGACAACGTAGGACTATCGTCCCCCTGCTCACCAGCCATGAAACTCTTCCTTGCAAATCAGTCAGACACCCCGGTTCAGGCAGAAGCAACTTTCCCTCAGCAATCTGAACCTGGACATACCCTGCAGACAGAGAAAACAACGCCGGAAGGTGACATTGCGCCCCTTCCGGCGTTTTTTAGCAAGGCGCCATCATAACAGCGATCACTTGATGAGCAACGGCTCACTGGCGCTCGATAATTAGGGCCACTCCTTCGCTGCCGCCATGACACATGGTTACCAGCGCATACCGCCCCTGGATACGCTGCAACTCATGCAAAGCCTTGACCACGAGTGCCGCCCCTGTCGCCCCCAAAGGATGGCCCATACTAATGCTGCCGCCATTCGGATTGACACGTTCCGGATCAAAATCCAATTCTTTGGCAACGGCGCACACCTGTGCCGCAAACGCCTCATTGGACTCGATCACATCAATATCGGCCACTGTCAGCCCCGCTCGCTTAAGCGCCAAGCGAGTCGATGGCACCGGCCCCATTCCCGCAAGTTGTGGATCCACGCCCGCATGCGCCCATGAGCGCAGCTTGCCCATGGGTTTCAAGCCTTGACGACACGCCTGCCCCTCTTCCATCATCAGCACCACCGCCGCCGCGTCCGCTAAACCCAGAATGTTGCCAGCCGTCACCGTTCCCCCGTCGCTCTGGAAAATAGGCTTCAAGGCGGCAAGCTGCTCCAGGCTCCCATCATGCCGGACATGCTCATCTTGCTCGAAGACGGTCCCCTCGTGTGCCACCATCGGAACGATCTGCTCTTTAAAGTATCCGCTTTCAATGGCACGCGCCGCTCGACGATGCGACTCCAGGGCCAACTGATCCTGTTCACAACGAGACACACCGTACTTTCTGGCGACATTCTCCCCCGTCACCCCCACATGCTCCCGAGTCAAAGGGCTGATAAAAATTTCCGACAAAACATCCACCAAGGCCACATTACCCATGCGGCTCCCCCAACGCTGGGAGGTCGCCATATACGGTATTCGACTGGTGCTTTCAACACCGCCAGCCAAAGCCACCTGGGCCTCACCCAATACGATCGCTTGCGCTGCCGAAATAATGGCCTGCAAACCTGATGCACATAAACGATTCACGCTCATCGCAACAGCCTCATGAGCGACCCCCACCCTCATGGAGGCCGCCCGAGCCAAATAGATATCCTGGGGCTCGGTCAGCACCACCTGCCCCATCACCACCTGCTCCACCTCCGAGGCAGATATGCCGCTTCTGCCCAACACTTCCTGCATAACAGCAGCGCCCATCTCAACGGGGGGCACACTCCGTAACGAACCACCAAAGTTACCAAACGCGGTTCGACACGCCTGAACCAGGACGACTTCTTGCATACGAACCTCCTTTTATTCTGACGAGAGAAAAAAGTGGCTCCGTGTTCAGCCACACAAGCCACGTATAATTTTTAAAACAATTCGATGCAATTGGCCGGATGCTTAGGGGCCACTACAAAACAAATAATCAGGTCGGCGTTTTGTAAGATTTACTGTTATGTGCCGCAAAAAAAGCCGGCAAGTGGTTTAGTACCACTTCCGGCTTTCTTGCTCTCTAAACGAGGCTTAGAGAGGGACAATCAACAAGCTCAAGAGCGTTCGAAAATTGCCGCAATGCCTTGGCCGCCCCCAATACACATGGTGACCAGCGCGTAACGACCCTGAACGCGCTGCAATTCATGCAAAGCCTTGACGGTAATGGCCGCGCCGGTCGCCCCAATAGGGTGGCCCAGGCTAATACCACTGCCATTGGGATTGACGCGCGCCGGGTCCAAGCCCAACTCACGTACCACCGCGCAAGCCTGGGCGGCGAAAGCTTCGTTGGACTCGATCACATCCAGGTCCGACACGCTCAAACCGGCACGTTCCAACGCCACACGGGTTGCGGGCACAGGGCCAATGCCCATGATGCTGGGATCGACACCGGCATGGCCCCAAGACACGAGTTTGGCCAATGGCTTCAGACCACGTTGACGCGCCTCTTCGGCACACATCAACAAAACAGCGGCCGCACCGTCATTCAGACCGGAGGCATTGCCCGCCGTCACACTGCCACCGTCGGGCAGGAACACGGGCTTCAAACCGGTAAAGTTCTCCATCGTGGCATCCAGGCGTACGTGTTCGTCCTGATCAAACACGATCTCGCCCTTACGGCTTTTCTGGATGATGGGTACGATCTGCTCTTTAAAGTAGCCTTGTTCGATTGCGCGACGCGCACGCTGGTGCGATTCCAGTGCCAGCTCGTCCTGATCGGCACGGGTTACGCCGTATTGGCGAGCTACGTTTTCAGCCGTAATACCCATATGAACGCGATCAAAGGGATCCGTCAGCGCGCCGGTCATCATGTCCATCATGACCGAGTCGCCCATGCGAGCGCCCCAGCGATGTGCGCTGGACATATAAGGAGCACGGCTCATGCTTTCTGCACCACCTGCCAAGGCCACCTTGGCATCACCGAGCAAAATGCCCTGCGCGGCCGACACAATAGCCTGCAGGCCCGAGCCGCATAAACGGTTAACGTTCATGGCCGGTGTTCCATGCCCCACCCCAGCCTGCACCGAGGCCACACGCGACAAGTACATATCACGCGGCTCGGTCTGAATGACCTGCCCCATCACGACATGCTGGACGTCTGCCGCTGATACGCCACTTCTGTCCAGTACCGCGCGCAACACCGTGGCTCCCATCTCGATTGGCGACACATTCTTTAACCCACCACCAAAATCACCAATCGCGGTACGGCATGCCTGGACTACCACTACTTCTTTCATATGAATCTCCCTCAATCCCTTTGGGATATGATAACCAGCATAAAAAAGCCAAGCTGACAAAACGTCCACTCGAATATACACGGCTGCCATGGAAAACCGTAAAGCAGACACAAAGACCGTAATTCGCAGTATGGTTTGATACCTTACCCACAAGACACGTTCTTGATAACCCTTTTTATAGGATTCCCCCTCATGTACGAGCGTATCCTGGTATGTACCGACGGCTCAGAACTGTCCGCCCACGCCGTCACCCATGCACTGAATCTGGCCAAGACCAGCGGCGCCAAATTGCTGGCTCTGCGCGTCATTCCGCGCTATCGACAAAGCTATCTGGAAGGCGGCCCCATTATTGACCAGAAGCTGGATAGCCGTATCGAAGCCTCCTGGGTAGAGCACGCGCAATCCGAATTGGCTGCCGTCAAACAAGCCGGGAAAGATATTGGCGTTTCAGTCAAAGGCCTGGTGGTGAAATCAGAACTGGTGGCCGATGCCATTATCTCTACCGCTGAAAAACAGAAAGCCGACCTGATCGTCATGTCCTCGCATGGCCGCAAGGGCTACAAGCGTCTGCTCTTGGGCAGCGAAACACAGCATGTCCTGACCTACTCGGAAATCCCCGTCCTGGTTATCCGCAAGAAAGCCAAGAAAAAATAGAACGTGGCCAGGCATTAAAACGCAAACTTCGGTTTGCGTTTTTTGTTCTCAGGAGTTCGGCATGACAATCAGCACACAGGACAAACGCCGCCGTTTTCGAGCCTTGCATAAAAGCGGCTTACTGGTTTTGCCCAACCCTTGGGACATAGGGGGAGCCAAACGCTTGGAACGTTTGGGTGCTCAGGCGATTGCCAGCAGCAGCGCCGCTTTTGCCTGGTCAAACGGCCTGGAAGATTTTGAAGTGGGCCGCGATGCCCTGCTGGCACATTTGCGGCAACTGGCGGCCAGCACAAACCTGCCGCTCAATGCCGACTTTGAAAACGGTTTTGCCGATGAGCCGAAACAGGTCGCAGAAAACGTCCGTCTGGCCATTGATACCGGCATTGCAGGTTTGTCCATCGAAGATCGCCAAGGCAACGAGCTGTACGAACTGGATCTGGCCGTGGCCCGCATCCAGGCGGCCAAGCAAGCCATTTGCAGCAGTGCTGAGGACGTTCTACTAGTGGGACGCAGCGAAGGCATGCTGATTGGCGCGCTGGATCTGGAGCAAACCATAGCCCGGCTGCAAGCCTTTGCCCAGGCCGGTGCCGATGTGGTCTACGCCCCCGGTTTACGCGAGCTGGACGATATTGCCCACGTAGTTCAGGCACTGGCACCGACACCCGTGAATGTGCTGCTGATTCATCCGGGGCTGAACGTGCCTGATTTGGCAGCCATTGGCGTACGCCGTGTCAGCACCGGCTCACAACTGGCCTTGGCCACCTGGAATTGCTTTGAACAGGCCAGCCGACAGTTGCTGGAGCAAGGACATCTGCCCCCTACCCAGGCCCATCGCCGCTGGTCTTAGTGCCAAACCGGCAGGCATAAAAAAAGCGCAAGCACCATGGCTTGCGCTTTTTACACCTACAGTCAGAACTTAGTTGTCCTGAGCCTGGTCGCTGGACGCGTCCACCTTGGCTTCCTGATCGGTTTCTACAACTGCTTTCTTGGGAGCCACCCAATTCAGGGGCTCAACCTCAAAGGCCTGTTTACGACGTACTGGTTTCGATTTGCTCACGAATAACTCCTGCTCAATATCGCCAGGGGGCACTGCCCTTAGTGCCCCGATTTCTTTATTATATCAATGATTAGACCACAAATCAATTTTTTAATAATATGAGTGCATTATGGATGCAAATTAGGCGATGTTAGAACAAAATAAAGGCAATTAAAAACGGGGCTTTTTCATAGGCAATTCCAGTCAAAATAACTGGTCTGCAAACACCACTCCCCATCCCAACCCAAGGCCCCCAGTAAAAACTCACTTTTCGCGCATTTAAGTAAAACAATAAAGAGACAATGGCATGCATGATTTCCGCTCCATCGACAATCTGGATCGTTCCTTGCGATGCTTTTTACGCATCGCGCAACTGGGTTCGGTCAGCAAAGCGGCTGATGATCTGGGACAAAGCCAATCCAGCCTGAGCAAACAATTAAACACATTGGAACAAAGCCTGGGACAGGTCCTGTTTACCCGCACCGGACGCGGAGTCAGCCTGAATGACGCAGGCGAGCTACTGCGCCAGGCCATTGAACCCGCTTACAGTCGTATTGACGGCGCCATCCATGCAATGCGCCAAGACCATGGCGTCAATTCAGGCACAGTAAGGCTGGCCACTGTACACACATTGAGCTACTACTTCATGTCCGATGTGGCAGCTGCTTTCATGAGCTCACACCCGGCCGTGAATTTATCCTTATTGGGGCGCAGCTCGCCCGAAGTGGTGGCGTTGGTGGCAAACGGCAAGGCCGATGTCGGTTTTGTATACGACTCGGCAGTGGACTGTGGAGGCTTGGTCTCGCACACTTTATTTGACGACCAAATGTGCCGTATCTCCGCCAAACAGGAGCCATTTCCAAATGCAGACTTAAACCACCAGGCCTTGCGCCTGATCGGGTTTCCGCCTCACTACGCCCTGCGCCGAATGATTCATAGCAGCGGCTTGCACCCTGAATTTGTGGCGGAAGTCGAAACCATCGACGCCATGTTACGACTGGTCGCCTCAGGATTGGGAGACTGTATCTTGCCCAGTCGCATTCCCGACAGCCTGCTGCACGAGCACAATCTGCACAAATACCCAATCGAGCAACCGAGCCTGCACCGCCGGGTTGTCGCGATTTTGCGGGCAGACCGCGACCCACAAATCCTGACCTCGCGTTTGCTGGAATGTGCTTTGCGCACGGCCCAGAGTCTATAGCGAAACGCTGCAACAAGAACCTGTCACAAGAATTGGTCGCAGGCAAACCGCCCATAAAAACCGGGCCTGATCAAAGACGCTTCAAATCTGGATGTTTTCCAAAATCTTGAAGGTCCATCACCAGGCCCGCTTGCTTTACAGCCCTAGCCAAAGACCGATGCCCAGCCCCGGCCTTGGATAGAAAACTGTTTTACTGCGCCACGCAATCCACGTAGTAACGCTTCTGACCCGAGGCATCGACCTCTTCCACAAAACCGTGGATATCCGTACCAAAGCCGGGACACTGGCGGTGCAGTTCACGCGAGAACTTCAGGAAATCCACAATCGTCTTGTTGAAAGCTTCACCCGGAATCAAGAGCGGAATACCGGGCGGGTAAGGAGTGATCAGGTTGGTCGTCACGCGACCTTCCAGCTGATCAATCTCGACCCGTTCAGTACGACGCTGCGCAATGCAGGCAAAGGCATCAGCCGGACGCATGACAGGCACCACATCCGACAGATACATATCGGTCATCAGACGGGCAATGTCGTGCTTGGCGTACAACTGGTGCACGTGCTGACACAAATCGCGCAAGCCCATTTCTTCGTAGCAAGGATACTGACGCGCGAACTGAGGCAGAACACGCCAGACAGGCAAGTTACGGTCGTAATCGTCCTTGAACTGCTGCAAGGCCGTCACCAGGGAATTCCAACGGCCTTTGGTAATGCCGATGGTGAACATGATAAAGAAGCTGTACAGGCCAATCTTCTCCACGATCACGCCACGCTGCGCCAGGAACTTGGTCACGATAGAGGCTGGAATACCGGTTTCACCAAACGTGCCCGTCAGATCCAGACCGGGGGTGACAATCGTCGCCTTGATCGGATCCAGCATATTGAAGCCATCAGCCAGCGGGCCAAAGCCGTGCCACTCACTGTGCTCAACATCATCCGTAATAATCCAGTCTTCGGGCTGCCCCACCCCGTCCTCGGCCAGGGTTGGCGGGCCCCATACCTTGAACCACCAGTCGTCCTCATCAAACTGCGACTCGACCTTGCGCATGGCGCGGCGAAAGTCCAACGCCTCAATAATGCTTTCTTCAACCAGCACACGTCCACCGGGCGGCTCCATCATGGCAGCGGCCACATCGCAGGACGCAATAATCGCATACTGCGGGCTGGTGCTGGTATGCATCAGATAGGCTTCATTAAACAAATGGCGATCCAAACTACGGGTTACCGAGTCCTGTGCCAATACATGGCTGGCTTGGCTCAAGCCGGCCAGCAGCTTGTGGGTGGACTGGGTGGAGAACACCATGGTTTCTTGTGGACGCGGACGGTTCTTGCCCATGGCATGGAACTGACCGTAGAAAGGATGGAAAGCCGCATGCGGAATCCAGGCCTCGTCAAAGTGCAGCACTTCCACGTAACCGTCCACGGCATTCTTGATCTCCTGAGTGTCGTAAATAATGCCGTCGTAAGTGGACTGGGTCAGCGTCAACACGCGGGGTTTAACCGTGTCGGCATCCAGGTGCGAGAGCAAGGGGTGCTTGCGGATCTTCTCGCGAATGGTCTCGATATCAAATTCACTGCGTGCAATCGGGCCAATAATCCCGAAGTGGTTGCGCGTAGGACGCAGGAACACGGGAATGGCACCGGTCATCACGATGCTGTGCAGGATGGATTTGTGGCAATTGCGATCCACGACCACCACATCGCCGGGAGCCACAGCGTGATGCCAGACAATCTTGTTGCTGGTGCTGGTGCCATTGGTGACGAAAAAGCAGTGATCCGCGTTGAAAATACGCGCGGCATTGCGTTCACTGGCACCAATGGCCCCGTTGTGGTCCAGCAATTGACCCAGCTCTTCGACGGCATTACACACGTCGGCACGCAGCATGTTCTCACCAAAGAACTGGTGGAAAATCTGCCCGACCGGGCTTTTCAGAAAGGCCACACCGCCGGAGTGACCGGGACAGTGCCAGGAATAGGAACCATCTTCGGCGTAGTCGAGCAAGGCTTTCAGAAACGGGGGCTTGACGCCTTCCACATAGCTGCGCGCTTCACGCACGATGTGGCGCGCCACAAACTCGGGCGTGTCCTCGAACATGTGAATGACGCCCTGCAGCTCGCGCAAGATATCGTTTGGCATATGACGAGCTGTTTTGGTCTCGCCATAGACATAAATGGGCACATCGGTATTGCGACGACGCACAGCCCGAATAAAGGCACGCAAATTGACCAGCGCCGGGGCGCTGTCTCCATCTTGCGTGAACTCCTCATCATCGATGGACAAAATAAACGCGCTGGCACGACTTTGCTGCTGGGCAAATTGACTCAAATCGCCATAACTGGTGGTTCCCAACACCTCGAAACCTTCAGCCTCGATCGCATCTGCTAATACACGAATGCTCAGACCAGACGCATTTTCAGAACGAAAATCCTCATCGATAATCACAATGGGGAATTGATATTGCATGCCATGTCCTTAATACAAGGGAGCGCCGCAGGGGCGGCAAAAAAAGGGAGGGACGCCAGTCGCTTTCGTGCAGCAGATCGTACCGATTTTCACGTCCCGTCATTTGACACTTGCTTTTCCCTACGTCCTTGGGCATAATTCTACATGTCCCAGGACAAAACAAAAGGCGTGGTGACAGATTGGCTATGTGACGGACTGCAAATCCGTTCAGGTTGGTTCGATTCCAGCACACGCCTCCATCTTGCTTGCATTCAAGACAGACAAAACTGGCCTTCTTTCCGGTTTTGATCACACAGAAAAAGTCGCCATTACGGCGATTTTTTTATTCCCTTTTCCTGCACGGCAAATCCTTGCATCACGCGCTGCGGCCAAGCACTTCCATCGTTTTTGGCCCACCGTTCCAACTTGGCCTGCAATTTAACACAAGCAGGCGCGTGATCTACGCAAAAAACCCTCTTTTTAGTGCCCTAAAAACATCAATCTGCCCACAACGGCATTCAGGTCTTGAACCCTGACTTTGTAGCTGTTACATGCAGACGGTTTGAGGGTAAATTTCTTGTCCGAGAGTGTCTGTTTTTCACTACGACCTAGAACAAAGATCAAGTCGAGCGGTCAATTTCATCCCCATCGCCTCGCTGGCTTTAAAACCAGTCCCTGGCTAGCGCTGATATGATGGCGGCATTCGCGCACGCTAAACGCCCTCTTGCCCGTTTCCGACACGCTGATGGCCGCCTCTGCACCACCTCTACCGACAAAGCTCCGCTCCAGCGGCTTCCTCTGCTTTATTTAGATTGTCTGACACCATGAAACTCACCACCTGGAACGTGAACTCCCTGAACGTCCGTCTTCCTCAAGTTCTGGACTGGCTGGCCGCCAACCCCGTAGACGTGCTTTGTCTGCAAGAGCTCAAACTGCCCGACGAGCGTTTTCCTTTGGAGGCTTTTCAGGAAATGGGATATCACGCTCACTGGGCGGGTCAAAAAACCTATAACGGCGTCGCCCTGATTTCCCGCGAGCCGGGCACGGATGTGCAGCGCAATCTGCCCAATTACGAAGACCCGCAGCAACGTCTGCTGGCCGCCACCTACCCATCGCCTGACGGCCCGGTCCGCGTGATTTGTGCCTACTGCCCCAACGGGCAGTCGCTCGAGAGCGAAAAGTACAGCTACAAGCTGGAATGGTTCGCCGCCCTGCACGACTGGTTGGAAAAAGAATTGCAGCAGTATCCCCGTCTGGCCATCCTGGGCGACTATAATATTGCCCCAGCTGACCAGGACGTTCACGACCCTGCCAAGTGGGCCGATGATGTTCTGGTCTCCCCGCCCGAGCGGGCCGCCTTCGAGCGCTTGCTGGCACTGGGCTTGCATGACGCCTATCGCCTGTTTGAGCAGAGCGGCAGCCCGTTTACCTGGTGGGACTATCGTCGTTTTGCATTCCGCCGCGACGCCGGTTTACGCATTGACCATGCCTTGTTGTCCGATGCCTTGAAAACCCGTTGCTCAGCCTGCGACATTGACCGCGAACCGCGTGCCAATGAACAGCCCTCGGATCATGCACCTGTTACCGCTACTCTGTCCTTTACCTGACATAGCCACTGAATTATGCAACTACAAAGCCAAATCATTGAGCAGACTGACTCGGGCTACGTGCTTGAGATCATCCTGGAGCAAGAGCACAAGATCTGGGCGTATCTGGCCATCAGTGAGCCTGACCTGGACGCCGTTGCCAATATCGTCCCCCCCGAACAATTCGAGGCAGGTGGCGATGTGCACGTCATGGCCATCGCCCAGGCCGACGATGCCGCCCAGGAAGTACAAGAGGTTTTGTTTTCCATGAACCCCAACGACACGGTCGTCTTTTTGTGCTCGGACAAGGCCAGTGTGATGGCTGTCCTGACTGAGTTTGGGCAAACCGACCTAAGCAGCAATTAATTCTTTTATAAAAATCTACTTCTAGAGTCTGCTCTCCATGTCCACGAGCTATCCTGGCACTGTTTTTATGGTTGTCGCCCCCAGCGGGGCGGGCAAATCCAGTCTGGTCAACGCCCTGCTGGCCAACGATTCCAACATCATGCTGTCCATCTCGGCCACGACCCGCGCACCACGCCCTGGTGAGACCGACGGCGAACACTACTTCTTTGTGGACAAGGCGCGCTTCGAGCAGATGTGTGCCGACAACGCCATGCTGGAATGGGCCAAGGTGCATGACAACTACTACGGCACACCCCGCGAACCCATTCAGAAAGCCCTGAATGCAGGCCGCGATGTGCTGCTGGAAATCGACTGGCAAGGCGCCCGTCTGGCCCGCGAACATTTCCCCGAAGCCGTAGGCATTTTCATTTTGCCGCCCTCCTTGCCCACCTTGGAGGCGCGTTTGCGCAAACGCGGACAGGACAGCGAAGAGATCATTGCCCGCCGCGTCGAGGCTGCCGAGCACGAAATCGCCCATGTTCGTGACTGTCAATATGCTATTATCAATGAGGATTTTGATACGGCATTACAGCAGCTATTGAGTATTGTGCAGGCCAGTCGGTTGCGCACTGCCACTCAGTCAGTACGGCATCGCCAACTCTTTCAACAATTAGGCGCAGATGCCCTGCTGAATCAGGGCTGATCTCCTTCTTATTTCTTTTTGATAACAGGTCTACTATGGCTCGCATCACTATCGAGGACTGCCTGGAGCAAGTCCCCAATCGCTTTAAGCTCACCTTGGCAGCCGCCTACCGTGCGCGCGAACTGGCCCAAGGCCACGAACCACGCCTGGAAAGCAAGAACAAGCCTACGGTTACCGCCTTGCGAGAAATCGCCTCCGGCGCGACCGGTCTGGAAATGCTGCGCAAAGTTCCTACCTGATAGGCACAAGCGGAGCACGGTATGGCATTTTCAGGTTTACGGGGCGCATCGTCTGGGCTGTTGGCCGTCCTTAAAAAGGGTTCACGGCTAGGTCGTCGCAAGCCTAAAGAAAAGAACACCCCGGCACTGGCACAATCCGCGCAGGAAAGTGCCAACCCGCCTATTGCCTCACTGGCTCCGCTAACCAAGATCATCTCGCAGTACCTGGACCCGAAAGATGTAGAACGGGTACGGGAAGCGTATCGCTTTTCCGATCAGGCCCACCTGGGGCAATTTCGCGCCAGTGGCGAACCCTATATCTCGCACCCCATTGCCGTCACAGAAATCTGTGCAGGCTGGAAGCTGGATACCGACGCCTTGATGTCGGCCCTGCTGCATGACGTGATCGAAGATCAGGACGTCACCAAGCAGGAACTGGCTGAAAAATTCGGTACTGATGTAGCCGAGATTGTGGACGGTTTATCCAAGCTGGAACGCCTGGAGTTTGCCACCAAGACGCAGCAACAAGCCGACAGCTTTCGCAAGATGCTGCTGGCCATGTCGCGTGATGTGCGCGTCATCCTGATCAAGCTGGCCGACCGCTTGCACAATATGCGCACGCTGGACGCCGTCAAACCTGAAAAACGCCGCCGCGTAGCCCAGGAAACCCTGGATATCTACGCTCCGATTGCGCATCGCCTGGGCCTGAACGCCCTGTTTCGCGAGCTTCAGGACCGCTGTTTCAAGGCCATCTACCCCAATCGCTACAAGGTGCTGCACAAGGCCCTGCTCGCCGCTCGTGGCAACCGCCGTGAAGTGCTGGGCAAAATCACCGAAGCGGTCAAGATTGCCCTGCCTGCAGCCGGCATTGATGCTGAGATATCCGGTCGTGAAAAGTCGCTCTACAGCATTTTCTGCAAGATGGTCGAGCAGAAAAAATCCTTCTCGGACGTGCTGGATATTTACGGCTTTCGCATCATTGTTCATACCTTGCCCGAGTGCTATCTGTCCCTGGGTACGCTGCATCAGCTCTACCGCCCCGTACCGGGCAAGTTCAAGGACTACATTGCCATCCCTAAAGTGAATGGCTATCAATCCCTGCACACCACCTTGATTGGCCCTTACGGCACCCCCGTCGAGTTCCAGTTCCGTACCCGCGAAATGGACCACGTGGCTGAAGAAGGCGTGGCCTCTCACTGGCTATACAAAGAAGAAGACGTCACGCTGAACGATTTGCAAAAGCGTACACACCGCTGGTTGCAATCCTTGCTGGACATCCAAAGCCAGACGGGTGACTCCACAGAATTCCTGGAGCACGTCAAAGTTGACCTGTTCCCCGATGCGGTTTACGTCCATACACCCAAAGGCAAGATTATTTCCCTGCCACGCGGTGCTACGCCAGTGGACTTTGCCTACAGCATCCATACCGACATCGGCAATCACGCTGTTGCCTCCAAGATCAATGGCGAGTTTGCCCCGCTGCGCACCGAGCTGAAAAGCGGTGACTCGGTGGAGATCATTACTTCCCCCGCCGCCCGCCCAAGCGCGCAGTGGCTGAACTATGTCCGTTCCGGCCGTGCCCGTTCGGAAATTCGCCACTACCTGCGTACAGTTAAATACGAGGAATCCGTAGCTTTTGGTCGCCGCCTACTCGATCAGGCCTTTGACCAGCTAAGCCTGCCTCATGCTACGGACGACGATCCAAACTGGGACAAGCTGGCCAAGGGTTCAGGCGCAGCGTCCCGCGAAGAAATTCTGGCTGATATTGGCTTGGGCAAACGCTTGGCTGCCGTTGTGGCTCGCCGTTTTGCCCCAGAAAACCCCCTGCTGGAAACCACTGCCGCAGAATTTGACGAAATCAGTGCCAACACCTCGGCACCGATTCTGATTCACGGTAACGAGGGGCAGGCCGTACAGTTGGCGCCGTGTTGTGGCCCGCTACCTGGTGACGCCATTATTGGTGGTATCCGCTTAGGTCACGGTCTGGTCGTTCACATGGCGGAATGTGCCGTGGCACAACGCGCCCAGGCCAAAGAACCCGAGCGTTGGGTGCCGGTGATGTGGGACAGCAATACCGCCCGCCACCTCTCTACCCGTCTGGATGTAACTGCGATCAACGAGCGCGGTGTCCTGGGCCGTCTGGCTGCTGAAATTACCGATGCCGACTCCAATATCCTGCATATATCCATGCCGGATGAATCGGCTGCAACCTCCGTACTGCACCTAACCGTTCAGGTGGATAGCCGCACCCATCTGGCCCGCGTGATTCGGGCAATTCGCCATGTACCCCAAGTTCAGAAAATTGTGCGTGTGAAGGGTTAAACCCGCTTGCAAACCAGTTTTCAGCCGTACAAAAAACGCCCGCTCACTAGCAGGCGTTTTTTTTGGTCTGAGACCTGACAGCAGACACTCAATAAAAAACAGGCGACTCCCCCTTCTTGCCTACCCAACATAAATTGCCGTGATCGATCAGCAAGAGAGCTTCGACCAGATCATCTACACACCCACATAAGCCACGCACAGGCCGTAGGCCAGCACGCCGGTCAGTGTTGATCCCGCGATACCACCCGGCCAGCGGCGGCCCAGCAGCACCCCTGCCAGACCTGCCAGCAAAGGCGGCAAGTCCAGGGACATCTGCTCGGGGCGCAGCAAGGAAATCAGGGACACGACGAGCAAAGACACCACACCTGCCGGACCGATAGCACCAAACAGGCGCGGCCAGATCGAAACGCGACTGGGGTCCGCCTTGCTTTGGCGTCCACCCAGGCGCAAAGGCAGGTAACGAATCAAAAATGTGCCTACGCCCGCCAGCACAATCATGAGCAGAAAACTCCAATCCATCTCTACTCCTTAAGCGCGGCGCAAGGCCATTAGGCCGCCGGCCAGCATACCGACAATAATGGCCAGATACGAGGGCAAGAAAGCCATGGCCAGCACTGCCCCGACAGCGGCTGCCACCAGCACCGGCAAAGGTGCGGAACGGCGGATTTCCAGTAGCAAAGCAAAGAACAAGGCAGGCAAGACAAAACCCAAGGTCTTCTCCAGCACAGGAGACTGGCCCAGCAGGTCACTGGCAAAGAATGCCCCCAAAGCGGTGCCCAAGACCCAGGAGAGGTAAGAGCCTAACTGCAAGCCACAGTACCAGGACTCTTGCTCTTGGGCCGGCTGGCGGGCCACCCCGGCCGCAGAAGCGGCAAAGACTTCGTCAGTCAAACCTGGAGCCATGAACAGGCTGGACACGGTTCTGGGCCCGGCAAAAAAACCCATTAAGGTCGGACCGTAGAACACATGACGCAGGTTCATAAGCAGCACAATACCCAAAATACTGGGATAGGCCGCCCCTGCGACCAACAGGCTGATCAAAATGAACTGGCTGGCCCCGGCGTACACAATCAGGGACACTAGAACCGCCAGCCAGGGTGACAAGCCTGCATGTACCGCCGTCAGCCCAAAGGAAATCGCTACGGGGACATAGCCCAAGGCGATAGAGGCGCTGTCTCGCAAGCCCCGTCGATATGCCGAACCGATGATCATGAAAAACCTTGCAGGCCCTGCCTAGGCCTGGAATGCACCAATAAAGATAGCGGGGTCCACCCGTGCGTTATTCAGGCTGACGTTCCAGTGCAAATGAGGGCCGGTCGCACGACCCGTCGCACCGGAGCGCGCTACGACATCGCCCTTGCTGACACGATCGCCCACACGCACATCAAAGGCCGACAAGTGACAGAACATGGTGATCAGGCCCTGGCCGTGATCCACAAATACGGTTTTACCGTTAAAGAAGTAGTCCGCCACGATGGTGACAACCCCATCGGCAGGCACTTTGACTGCCGTGCCGGTAGGCGCGGCAAAGTCCAGACCCGAATGTGGGTTACGCTCTTGGCCATTGAAGAAACGGCGCAGACCAAACGGACTGGTCAGGCGACCCGGAACGGGCTTTTCAAAGACCACATTGCTGGGGCCTTCGTTGCGAAAGCTGGCATAGGCCTGCATCTGCTCTTCATACTCGCGCTCAAAACGGGCCTGCTGCTGCGGGTCCGGATTTACATGAGACTTGTTTTTCAAGGTAATGCGCTGCTCCCGATACCGCTTGCTGCCCACCTGGAACGCCACACCCGACTGCCCTTGCACCGAGATGCTGTGCTGGCCAGCTTGGGTTTTCAGGTCCAGCCCAACAATCGCTTTCCAGCGCTGGTCAGCATCCTGAATTACTAGAACACGGTTGCCATTAAAGTGCGCCACCGGGGCTGAGCCACCTGATCCCAGGTCCAGCACGGCTACCCCACCCGGCACAGGACGATGCAGAGTACGTTCGATGAACGTGCCCTGCCCAGGCGCGGCCTGTGCCAGCCACGGAGCGGTCAGGCCCCAAACAGTTGCGGCGCCTAAAAGGCGCCGCCGTACCAGAGAAATATCAGTGTGATTCATCAGAATGCTCTTTGAAAAACACCCTGGAGCCTGAGAGCTCCAGGGTTACCGGCCCTGATTCAAGCCGCCTTATTCATCCTCACCACTGGAGGTCAACTCTTTTTCTGCTTCGGGCAGAATCTGTACCTTCTCTTGTACACGCATCGCCTGCAAAACAGCTTGGGTCTCAGTACGAGCCATGGCTTGCGTCAACTGTGCCGTCAACATGTTCAGACCGGGATTGCCCGCCTTGCCGGGTTGGTGACTCAGAATCTGCACGACGGTGTAGCCCTGGGGCTGACGATCACCCACATACGCAGGCAACTTGTCCACGGGATTGGCCAGAACCTTGTTCAGCAAGGCTTCATCCATTTCCGGGAATTCAGCACGGCTCACAGCAAACTGGGCAGAGAAATTTTCTGGTTCGCTACCGGCTTGCAACTGTTTCAAGTAGTCTTCACCCGCTTGTACCGCCAGGGCAGCCGCCTTTTCACGGCGCAGGTTTTCCTCAGCAATCGTACGTACTTTATCCAGCGCAGGCACATGAGCGTCGGTTACGTCGATCACCCGCAAGGCAATCAAGGTGTCAGGGGACACTTCGACAACGCCCGCATTCTTGCGCGAAGCCAAAGCCTCGGCATTGAACAGCGCCTGACGCACACGGCTATCATCCAGCACGGCCGCATCGGGGCCATTGGCGGCAGCCAGATCACCCTCTACTTGCGAAGCAGGAATCAAACCTTGACGGCTGATACCTTCAGCTTGCTTCAAAGTCAAACCCAAGGCATTGGCCGCCGCTTCCAGACTGTCCTCATTGTCGTAGACCAGGTTGGTCAGCTTGCTGGCCATATCGGCAAAGCGCTCAGAGGCCAGTTGCTTGCGCACTTCTTCCTGAACCTTGCTGCGGGCCTGCTCGAAAGACTCGCCTTGCTCGGGCTGAACCTCATTGCTTTTGAAAATATGGAAACCGTTGGGGCCTTCGATCACGCCGGACACATCACCCTTTTTCAGAGCAAATACCGCATTTTCCAACACGCTGGGCCAGGAACCTTTGCTAATCCAACCTAGCTCGCCACCTTCGCGGGCACTACCTTCATCTTGGGAATTGGCACGCGCCAGATCGGCAAAATCGTCTTTATTGGCTTGCGCTTTTTCAGCCAGCTCACGAGCCTTGGTCTGGGCCGCTTCGCGTTCGCTGTCGGAAGCGCCCGCCGGTACGTTCACCAAAATATGGCTGATATTTACGCGGCCAGGCTGCACATAACGTGTCTTGTTCTGCTCGTAATACTGCTTGAGCTGTTCGTCTGTGGGCGTAGGCAGATCCTTGAAGGCTGCGGCCTCATTCAGCAACAGGTATTCCACCTTGACTTGCTGTGGCAATTCCAGCGATTGCTTGTTGGCATCGTACCAAGCCTGCAGGTCTGCATCGCTGATCTGCACCTCGGGTTCAAAATCACGAGTCAAGAAACTGCGAGTGCGCACACCGCGCTCTTCGGTCAGGGCGATTTCCAGTTTGTTCATGACGCTAGGCAGCATCGAAGTGCTGGCAGCGACCGGGCCAAGCACACGTTGCAGGGCCAACTGACCACGCTGACTTTGCTCGAAATCACGGGTATCGATGCCGGCCGAGGCCAAAACCTGGCTGTAAAGGGCAGGTGAAAAGACGCCGTTTTCCTGAAACTCCGGCATGGTAGCGATATAGTCGCGCAACGCAATGTCGGACACGTTAAAGCGATCAGCAGTGGCCACTTCGATTTGTACACGTTGATCAATCAAGGACTCCAGCAATGCACGACGGCTCTCCAGGCTGTCGGCCTGGGCCAGATCAAAACCGGAAGGATTGTTGCGCTGCATATCATCCAGCTGCATGCGGCGCGCACGATCAAATTCCTGGGATGTAATGGCGCTATCGCCAACTTTGACAATATCGCTATCGCCAGAAACGTAGCTGGAGTAGCCGCTGACACCAATCAATACAAAAGATGGCAAAATCAGCACTAACAGGACCAGCTGCATGACGCGTTGGTTCTTACGGATAATCTCGAACATTAATCATCACCTACTTTCGCTTGCAGCAGGGCGCTGCGGGTGGCGCATCAGACCGGCAAGCCGGCTCGGCCTGAAAATATACCGTATATGAAAACCGTACAGTGTACAGCCCCGGTTAAAATAGTACATTGGCTTTTTATCACGCCTCTTGCGAGTCCGCCATGCCTTCACTGAACCATCACTGGCCCTACCCCGCTTTGATCGCCCACCGTGGCGCCGGCAAGATTGCCCCGGAAAACACCCTGGCTGCCATTCGGGTCGGTACCCAGAATGGTTTTCGCATGATGGAGTACGACGTCAAACTGAGCCGCGATGCGGTTCCCGTACTACTGCACGATGACCAGTTGGACCGCACCTCCAATGGTCAGGGTATTGCCTCCCGGCTGACACTGGCCGAACTGTCAGCCCTGGACTTTGGGGCCTGGCATTCCTCGGCCTACGCCGGAGAGCCCATACCCACATTAAGTTCGATAGCCGCCTTTACCCTAGCCAATCAGGTGCACAGCAATATCGAAATCAAGCCCACCACTGGGGACGAGGCGGAAACGGGTCGACGGGTTGCCCTGGCTGCGCAGGCTCTGTGGGCACAGGCCAGCTTGCCGCCTTTGCTGTCCTCTTTTTCCGAAGCGGCTTTGGAAGCGGCCCAGCAAGCCGCCCCCACCCTGCCCCGCGCCCTGCTGATTGAAGAAGACGTTCCGGCAGACTGGCCTGAACGCCTGGAACGCCTAGGCTGCATGGGTCTGAATTTGAATGATCGTTTTGTCAGCCAGGCCTTGGTTCAGGCGATTCGGCAAAAAGGCTATACCGTAGCCGTATGGACCGTCAACGAGGCTGAACGGGTACGCGAACTGCTGGATTGGGGATGCAATGGCATCTTCACTGATAAAGTCACTACCATTCGCCCCGATACGCTTTAATTAAACCGCAACATCAGGATTTCTCTTGTTCAGTTACCGTCACGCCTTTCATGCTGGCAATCACGCGGACGTGCTCAAGCACGCCACCTTGCTGCATATCTTTAATTACTACGCTCAAAAAGACAGTGCTTTCAGCATCATCGATACTCACTGCGGTGCCGGTATCTATGATCTGGAACACGATTGGGCGCAAACCAAGGGCGAGTTCTACGACGGCCTGGACCGGGTCTTGCAGCAAGACGACTACCCGGAGCTGGTGGAACACTATATTGATGCCATTGCCGACCTGAACCCGGACGGCACCGCGCGCTACTACCCCGGTTCCCCCTGGTTGGCACTGGAGCGCTTGCGCCCCCAAGACAGCTTTCATGGCTTTGAGCTACATCCGTCCGAATTTGAAGTCTTGAGCGACAACGTGGCGCAATTGTTCCCTCAAGGCAATCGTCGAGTACGTCTGTATCCAGACAATGGGTTTGAACAGTTGGGGCGCCTGCTACCGCCGCCATCGCGACGCGCCATCGTGGTGATGGACCCCTCTTACGAGGCCAAATCCGACTATCAACAGGTCTTGAACAGCGTCAAAAATGCCCTCAAGCGATTTGCTCAAGCCTGTATTGTCGTGTGGTATCCCATTGTGCAGCGGCCCGAAGTGCAGGCCTTGCAACGCAAGCTGGAGCAACTGGATACGCCCTGGCTGCATGTCAGCCTGTCTGTTCGTGCTCCGGCCAAAAATGGGTTGGGTTTGCATGGCAGCGGCCTGTTCATCAGCAATCCTCCCTGGACGCTGCTCAAGGCTCTGGAACAAAGCATGCCGTGGTTAACAAAAACGCTGGCCCAGGATGACAAGGCCAGCTTTCAACTTCGTCATTCGGGGTTGTAAGCCGCCCCTTTGCCTTTAGGCCAGGCGCTCGGACTCTTTCATGTAGCGCCACTGGCCCATAGGCAGGTCGCCCAGTACCAGTTCGCCAATACGCACACGCTTCAAACCCACAACCTTCAGACCGACCAGCTCGCACATGCGGCGAATCTGGCGTTTCTTGCCTTCGCGCAAAATGAAACGCAGCTGGTCATCGTTCTGCCAGGACACTTGGGCAGGCAGCAAAGGCTTGCCATCCAGGCTCAAACCAAAGTTCAGCAGTTCCAGGCCGCGCTCGCTCAGCTTGCCGGTCACACGCACCAGATATTCCTTGTCGATGACCGAGTCTTCGCCAATAATCTGCCGCGCAATACGACCATCCTGAGTCAGGATCAGCAAGCCGGTGGAGTCAATATCCAGACGACCAGCCGGGGCCAGACCGCGCAAATGTGCTGGGTCAAAGCGTTGGCCACCGCGGCCACCCTTGTACTGCGTGGCCGCACCGATCAGGGAAACCGCATTGCGATAACCGGCTTCAGCTTGCCCCGACACATAGCCCACGGGTTTGTGCAACAGGATGGTGGCACGTTGGGTCTGGCGCTGACGCGCCTGTTTTTCCAGTGTGATTTTCTGATTGGGGTAGGCTTTACTCCCCAATTCAGAGACGATTTGACCGTCCACACGAACCCAGCCGCGTTCGATGAAGGCATCCGCCTCACGGCGTGAACACATGCCGCGCTGGGCCATTAATTTTGAGATACGTTCTTTTTCCATGAGCACTATTTTATGGCTTTGGCGATAATACAGGACATGAAATTTTCCTCCAGCATAAAAAAACCCTGGCACGAGCGAATTCATCCCTCTGCCACCCCTGCCCAAAAGTACTGGCTACACCGTCCCGGCGCACTGACCACCGGTTTACGCCGCTTGGGCAACGTCCATCTGGAAGTCGTCAGCGAATACACGTGCCGCTTGAGTCCTCAAGAAGCCGCTTTGATTCAAAAGCCACTGGGCACGCTGGCCTGGATACGAGAAGTATCCATGTCCGTGGACGGAATCCGTTGTGTGATTGCCCGCAGTTTCACTCCCCTGCCCGCCTCGCACAGCGTCTGGCAGGGTATGCGCCGGCTACGCAGCCGACCGCTGGCCGACATGCTTTATAACGATGCCCAGATACAACGCTCGGCTTTTTTAAGCTGTCGATTGAATCGGGGCATGAGCGTTTTCCGCACAATTGAGCGCGCCCTTGCCAGTAGTGACGAACCAGTTCCGCCGGCTCAGCAGATTCTGTCTCGCTGCTCCGTCTTCTGGCGGCACGGTCAACCCCTCCTGGTGGCCGAATCCTTTATGCCAGCCTTCTGGGCACGTGGTGCTACACTGGCTTAGCTAAAATTCAGCATTAACTAATAAAACAAAGTTATATACCGAGACCCGCCATGTCCACGCAAGTCGATCCAAGCCGTCGCAACGCCTTTATTCTTTCTGGAATGCAAGCACTTGGCGGGGCCAATCCGGCATTGGTGGTGGCGCTTAGCAGTCTGGTCGGGCAAAAAATGGCCAGCAGCCCGGACCTGGCAACCTTGCCGGTGGGTATTTTCAACCTGGGGTTGGCCATCGGCATTTTGCCTGCCGCTTTTCTGATGCGCCGTTTAGGACGCCAGGGTGGCTACATCATTGGTGCCTTGCTGGGCATAGGAGCGGGCCTGTTGGCTGCTGCCGGGATTTACAGCCTGTCCTTTGTCCTGTTCTGTGTGGGCACCCTGTTGGCCGGGCTGTATGCCTCTTATGTACAAAGCTATCGCTTTGCCGCTGCGGATGACGCCAGCGATACGTTCCGACCCAAAGCCATTTCCTGGGTTATGGCCGGAGGGCTGTTGGGAGCAATTATCGCTACCCAGACGATTATCCATACTCAGGACATCTGGCCGGATCACCCCTTTGCCGCCGCCTTCCTGGCGCAGGCGGCCTTGGCAGCTCTGGTCTTGCCTTTTGCCTTTTGCCTACGCTTGGCACCAGGCACACGAAATCAGCAAGAGAAGATACCCTACACCGGACGCCCCTTGCGCGTGATTGCCTCCAACAGCTACTTCATTATTGCGGTCATCGCTGGGGTCGCTTCCTACGTCCTAATGAATTTTCTGATGACGGCCTCACCCTTGGCCATGGTCATGCACGGTCATAGCCTGAAAGAATCCACCCTGGGCATTCAGTGGCATATTCTGGCCATGTTTGGCCCGAGCTTCTTTACCGGCAACCTGATCAAGCGCTTTGGCAAGATCCCCGTCACCTTTGCGGGCGTGCTCTTGTTGGGGCTGGCCAGCATTGTGGCGTTGCTGGGCATGACGGTGCCGCACTTCTGGGTCAGCCTGATTTTGCTGGGCCTGGGCTGGAACTTTGGTTTCATCGGTGCCACCAATATGGTGGTGGACTGCTACCGTCCCGAAGAGCGTGGTCGTGTGCAGGCATTGAATGACTTCATCATCTTTACCTGTGTGGCCTTGTCCTCCTTTACCTCGGGTCGTGTGCTGGCCGTCTATGGCTGGTACGGCGTCAATACCTGGACGCTGCCAATTTCGGCAGTGGTCATGCTGGCCCTGGCCTGGCTGTACGTCAAGAACAAGCGTCAGCCCTACTTCGCCACTTAATCAAAGCGACCACTCATGAAAAACGGCCCCCAAGCCTGGATGTCATCCCAGGCTTGGGGGCCGTGCTTCCTGCATTCAAATCATTGGTAAATAAGCGGGCCTGGGGCCGCGTGGAAACTGAGCATCCAATGCTTGAATGTGCTCGGGCTGCAACACCAAATCTGCAGCGGCTGCATTTTGCTGGGCATGAACCGCGCGCGATGCCTTGGGAATCACAAACACATTGGGGTCACGCAGCAAAAAGGCCAAAGCCACTTGCCGCGCGGTGGCCTGATAGTGGCTGGCAATCTCGGCCAACAAGGCCCCGCCTTCAGAATCCGGCTCCGGGAAATCGTCGTGACCGAAGGGGCTGTACGCCACCACGCTGATCTTATGCTCCTGACACCAGGGCATGACTGCGTGTTCAATGGCGCGCTCATTCAGGTGATACAGAACCTGATTGCAAGCAATCTCGCCCGGCCCCACGATGTCATACAGCTCTTCCAGATCTGGCACGTCAAAATTGCTGACGCCCCACTGCCTGATCTTGCCTTGCTGAACGAGCCGGTCAAAGGCCGCGCAGGTTTCCTCCAAAGGAACCTGGCCGGGCCAGTGCAATAAATACAGGTCCAGATAGTCCGTACCCAAACGCTTCAGGCTGGCCTCGCAAGCACGGATCACGCCCTGACGGCTGGCGTTAAAGGGCAAGACCTTGGACACCAGAAAAGCCTCGTGACGACGACCTTGCAGAGCCTGACCGATCAAGGTCTCTGCCTGCCCGTCGCCATACATCTCGGCGGTGTCGATATGGTTCATGCCCGCGTCCAGCCCGGCCTGAAAAGCCGTCATGCTTTGCGACCAATCGGCCTGCTCGACATACCAACTGCCTTGGCCCACACACGAAACACGCGGTGCTGAACCTAGTTTTTCATATCGCATCAGCTTGTCCTTCCAGAACGACTACCCACACCAGCCAAGTTGCGGCCACCTTACAGTGCGTCGCGACCGCTCTCCGAGGTTCGAATGCGGATAGCCTGCTCAACCGGTGTCACAAATATCTTGCCATCACCGATCTTGCCAGTGTGGGCGGCTTTAATAATGGCTTCGATAATCGAATCACAGCGATCGGCTGCCACCACGATGTCCACACGGATCTTGGGCAGAAAATCCACCACATACTCGGCACCGCGATAGAGCTCGGTATGACCTTTTTGGCGACCAAAGCCTTTCACTTCAGTTACGGTCAAGCCGTTAACGTCCAGCTCTGCCAGGGCTTCGCGAACTTCATCGAGCTTGAAGGGTTTGATGATGGCCGTAATTTGTTTCATGGTTACTCGCACGTCAAATTTAAAGAGGATCTTTCGCACTGCCCGACAAAGACGGGCGGTGGCTTTCGGCTGCCAGACTCAAGCCAAGGCTCAAATCCCGACCGGTGGGCGACTGGAACAGACGCAAGCCAATCTCAGGCAGCACCGCCAGAATATGGTCAAAAATGTCACCCTGGATGCGCTCATAGTCCACCCAGGCGGTTTTATTAGTAAAGCAATACACCTCGATCGGGATACCCTCTGTCGTAGGGTCCATCATGCGCACCATCTGGATCATGTCCTGGTGAATTTCAGCGTGGCGTTTGATATAGGCCGTGCAATAGGCACGGAAGGTGCCCAGATTGGTCAGACGGCGATAGTTGACCGCATCCATACCCGCACGGCTCAGCTCCTGATTGGAGCGCTCCAAATCTTCTTTTTTCTCAGCCAAATAATCACGCAGCAACGCAAAACGCGACAAGCTATCAACTTCGGCCGGAGTCAGAAAACGAACGCTAGAAGCATCAATGCTCAAGGTACGTTTGATGCGTCGCCCCCCCGACTCGAACATCTGACGCCAGTTGCGATAGCTCTCGGAAAACAGCTTGTAGGTGGGGATAGTCGTGACGGTCTTGTCCCAGTTCTGAACTTTGACCGTATGTAGAGCGATATCAATAACAAAACCGTCTGCCCCGGCCTGCTTCATCTCGATCCAGTCGCCGATGCGCAACATGTCATTGGTGCTCATTTGCGTGCTGGCCACCAGCGACAGCAAGGTGTCTTTAAAGACCAGCAACAGCACGGCCGACAAGGCGCCCAGACCGGAGAGCAGCAAGACAGGCGATTGATCCAGAATGATGGAGATCATGACGATAATGCCAATCGCCCACACCGCTATCTTGGCCACCTCCACATAGCCCTTGATGGACTTGGTGCGCCCCTTGCTGGAGTTGGCGTAGACCTCTTGCCACGCTCCCAAGAGGCTGACAATCGCCATGATGAGAAAGACCAGAAAGCCCAGTAAGGCCACCCGTTCGACCACCTCCAGCAAAGTCTTGGCCAAGGGCAACAGGGTCAGATTTGAGCTGACCACCAACAAAGGCACGGCATAGCCCACATTGCGCACAAAGCGTTTTTTCACCAAGGCTCGTGCCCAGTCATCTTTGCCCGCCACTTTCAGCAAACGCCGTACCAGGCGCGAGAGAACGGAACTGGTCAACCAACTGACAACCCAGACCAGCACAGTCAGCATCGCCAAACCGGCCAATATCTGTACCCAGCGATCCTGCGGTAAATACGCTTCGATCCATTGCCATCCCAACAAATCGGCAAAGGTACTGTCTTGCTCCATGTATTCTTCCTTATCCCACCAGCCCCAAAAAGGGCCTGCATGGTTTCCTAGAGTCTCAAAACTATCTAATATACTGCACAGCGTCTGTTTTCTGCGGGACTGGATGACCTGCGTCAGCCCGTCCAATCCACTATAATCACCCTCTATGTCAACAAACACCCCCCCCTCTTCCCAAGACCAGTTCGCCAATAAGGCCATGGCCTGGTCGGCTCGTTTTTCCGAGCCCGTCTCTGACCTCGTCAAACGCTACACAGCGTCGGTGGACTTTGACAAGCGCATGGCCCGCTTTGATATTCAGGGTTCCTTGGCCCACGCCAGCATGCTGGCTGCCGTCGGTGTGATCACCGAGCAGGACAAGGCCGACATTGAGCGCGGCATGAGCCAGATTCTGGACGAAATCGCCCAAGGCCAGTTCCAGTGGTTGCTGGACCTGGAAGACGTACACCTAAACATTGAAAAACGTCTGGTCGAGCTGATTGGCGATGCGGGCAAGCGCCTGCACACTGGCCGTTCGCGCAATGACCAGGTCGCCACCGATATCCGCCTGTGGCTGCGCAATGAAATCGACATTGCCCTGGACCTGCTGGCCCAGATGCAGCGCAAGCTGGCTGAATTGGCGCTGGCTCAGGCAGACACTATTTTGCCTGGCTTTACTCACCTGCAAGTGGCACAGCCCGTTACTTTTGGCCACCATTTGCTGGCTTACGCTGAAATGTTCCAGCGCGACGCCGAGCGTCTGCAAGACTGCCGCAAACGCGTGAACCGCCTGCCTTTGGGCGCTGCCGCTCTGGCCGGTACCAGCTACCCCATCGACCGCGAAATGGTTGCCAAGCTGCTGAACTTTGACGATGTGTGCCGCAACTCGCTGGATGCCGTGTCGGATCGCGACTTCGCCATCGAATTCTGCGCCGCTGCCGCCCTGATCATGACGCACATCTCCCGCTTCTCCGAGGAGCTGGTGCTGTGGATGAGCCCCCGCGTGGGCTTTATTGATCTGGCTGACCGCTTTTGCACCGGCAGTTCCATCATGCCGCAAAAGAAAAACCCCGACGTTCCCGAACTAGCCCGTGGCAAGACCGGTCGCGTCAATGGTCACCTAATTGCCCTGCTGACTTTGATGAAAGGCCAACCCCTGGCCTACAACAAGGACAACCAGGAAGACAAGGAAGGTCTGTTTGATTCGGCTGATACCATTCGCGACACCCTGACCATTTTTGTCGACCTGATCTCCGGCATCAAGGTCAAGCCTGAAGCCATGCGTGCTGCTGCCTTGCAAGGCTTTGCTACCGCTACTGATCTGGCTGATTACCTGGTCAAGAAAGGCCTGCCTTTCCGTGATGCCCACGAAACTGTGGCCTTGGCCGTGCGCGAGTGCGAGCAACTGGGTTGCGATCTGGCTGATCTGAACCTGGAGCAACTGCAGAAATTCGATAGCCGTATTGAATCGGATATTTTTGGCGTGTTGACCTTGGAAGGCTCGGTTGCTTCGCGCAAACACATCGGCGGCACCGCCCCCGAGCGTGTGCGTATCGAGGCACAGCGTATTCTGGATCGTATTCCAGGCTGATAAGAGCTTCGGCTGGAAGTAGAAAAAGCCGCTCCTGAAACAGGAGCGGCTTTTTTTTTGGCATTGACTCAGATTTGATCTGACGTGTTCTGTCAGTTGCGTTAGGGTTGGGACTGGAACTGCTGCTTTTGGCCAAGAATGGCCCTTCGGGAGCAGCCGCTTCGGAGTGATTCAAAATTCAAGTGTGCTTTAGGTAGGAACGCTGCAGCTCACCAGATGAACCAGACTCGAGATTAGATGCTGAATCAGCACCTGCCGCATGGGCGGCTAGTTCGTCGTTGAGGCAATTAGGGCGTTCCAGTGTCGTTTGTCTTCCTGCTGGATTTCCTCAAAAACTGCTTTGACGGTTTCCTCCAGAAGAAAAATTAATTCATTATTCCCCACAATTCGCTCAATCGTGTTTCCATGGCTAAACGTGTGCAAGAACTTGAGAATGGATTTAGCCCGCTCTTTGCCGAATAGCTCAGCTGCTCGCTGATCTACAGTCTCTCTCTGCGTACTTGGGATTCGTGCGAATGTGTAGAGTTCAACAAATCGCCTTAATGCATTCGGAAGAATAAGCAGATGCTCATGTCCGATCTTGTCGGCAGATGTGTGGAACTTGTAAATCTGATCGAACAGGAATTGATACTCTGAGCCATAGCGTGCCAAAGATGCAGGCATGTCTCGCAACTCTGATAAGTTCTCGCTGATGCGTTTTACGATGTATAGTCTGGCCTCGCTGTTGCTATCTGGCTTTAGCTCTCGCATCAAATTGAAGAACTCAAAATTGTGAGTAGAAATGAAGAGCTGCTTGCACGCCGTCTTCCACGCCTCACTTCCATTCGTTTGCCTTACCTTCGTGAAGAACAGATCGTTTATGGCTGCGGTCACCTGAAAAATGTGATTGCTATCGAGGCTTGAGATCGGGTCGTCAATGTAAACAATAGTTTCTTTGAACTCATCTTCCTTAAGCTCCTTGAGCTTGGTTAGGAAATAAGAGAAGGCAACGGCCGTCCTCTCACCATCACTAAGATTCTTGGCGACTCCTCCATTTTTTCTGACAAGCTGGAAGCGCTCTTGGTTACTCGCATCTTTGGTGACCTCGATCTGAATGGCCTGACTTCCAAGCATCGAAGCAAGCCGTTCATTTATCTGCTCTCGGCCCCGTTGTGCATGGCTTATTTCTGCTTGCAGCTTCTCAGACTCCGATTGAAGCCTTTGCACGAAGGTTTGAAGGCGGTCCATTCTTGCTATGATGATCTTCTTTTTTCTTTCGCGGCCTTCTGCCTCCAGTTTGTCGGACGCCTCTTGAACAAAGTGATTTTTCGCCTTCTTCAGTGCATCCTTTCGAGCGTGGACAAAGTTGGCAGCAAGAGCGTTATTCGCCATGATCACCACATTGATAGCAGCGAGGGTATTGCTGATGCCTGATTCAATATCCTCAGAGATCGGGGCAGGCTGAATAGATTTCCTTGGGAACTCCACCTTGCTTTTCACCTCTTCGACTAGTGTGCTCAGAGCTGAATTGAATGCCCTGACCTTTTCTTCGAGCGGTTTGCAGGCTTCGATATAGGCATCCTTGAACTGTGGATTCAGCTCAGCAGGTTTGGGGAGTTCAATATTGATTGCCGCAGCCTCAACACGTCGTTGAAGATCTTGCACCTTGTTCTTGTGCTCAGCTAGATCTTTAGAGAAGTGGGATCGAAAAGCATCGAGCCGATCCTGCGTAACTGTGTTACCGCAGAACTCGCAAGTACCTGGCTCAGCATGCAGCCCAAGGCCGTCCTCAATCCATCGCTCAATAGCTGGATTTTCTTCTAGGTGCTTTAGCGTGTTTGAGAACGTTGGTGTGGTTGAGAGCAGGCTATTTGCTTCTTCGTGAAGCTTCTTAATAGATGGGGCGCTGGAACCTATCCGTAATTTTGTGGGTGAGGCATATTATGCGAGGTTACCAGCATGGATATGCCCATGAAGAAGAGACGCACAATCGCCGCCCAAGCGGCCGCACGTGGCCCTTTGCCCGAGCTTCCCTCGGCGTTGCTCGATGAACTGGTCAAGGGACCAATGAGCCCTGGCCAAGTCCAAGACCTAATGTTGGCCTTTAACAAGGCGATCATTGAGCGAGCGATGAATGCGGAGATGAACCTGCACCTGGGTTACCCGCCCGGCCAGGACAAGCCGGCCGAGCAGGCGAACGAGCGCAACGGTGTCAGTGGCAAGACGATCCTGACCGAGCATGGTTCGGTACGGGTCGAGTTGCCCAGAGACCGTGATGGCAGTTTCGCGCCTGTCCTGATCCCCAAGCATGAGCGCCGCTTTACCGGCTTTGATGAACGCATCATCGCGTTATATGCCCGAGGCATGAGCGTGCGCGAGATTCAGGCTTTTTTAGCCGAGAGTTACGGCACGCAGGTCTCGCCGGACTTCATCAGCTCGGTCACCGATGAGGTGATCGCTGAGGCGATCAGTTGGCAGAATCGGCCTTTGGAGGTCATGTACCCGGTCGTGTTTTTTGATGCACTGCGTGTCAAGATTCGCAGTGACGGCGTTGTCAGTAATAAAGCGGTGTATTTGGCGCTAGGGGTGCAGGCCGATGGCCAGCGCGACGTGCTGGGCCTGTGGATCGAACAAACGGAAGGGGCCAAATTCTGGCTCAAGGTCTTTAATGAGATCAAGACCCGAGGGTGCCAGGATATCCTGATCGCTGTAGTCGATGGCTTAAAAGGACTGCCCGAGGCGATTGCAGCGGTCTTTCCCAAGACCACCGTTCAGACCTGCATCGTGCATCTGATCCGCACAAGCCTGGACTATGCGAGCTGGAAGGACCGTAAACCGATCGCTCAGGCGTTGCGCCCCATCTATGCGGCGGCCAACGAACAACAGGCCGCCCAGGCCTTGCAAGACTTTGCCAATAGCGTCTGGGGCCAGAGATACCCGACGATTGTGGCCGCTTGGCAGCGGGCCTGGGACTACGTGGTTCCCTTGTTTGCCTTTGCGCCTGATATACGACGCGTGATCTACACCACGAACGCCATCGAGAGCCTGAACATGCAATTGCGTAAAATCATCAAAACCCGAGGGCACTTCCCCACTGATGAGGCCGCGATCAAGCTGCTGTGGCTGGCGCTGCGCAATGTACTCAATAAATCGGTGCGGGCTACCTTTGATTGGAAAGCGGCGATGAATCAATTCGCCATCCTGTTTGAAGAGCGGTTTACGCAGGCCAGAGGGTAAAGATTACTCACCCGCCTCGCCCACGAAAAAACGGATACTCCCAGCAGACATAGCGGTTTTCAAGGGTGAAGAACTGCTTTCAGGCCACTCAACTCGTGGTAACGAACGACCTCAAAGGGTCGTTTTCTGCCCGATAGATCTGCCAGCTTCTGTTAGATCACCCTGAGTCAACATATTTATACCGCTTCGACTTACTTCCAATCCTGCCTGCCCGGATTTGCAGCGTAGACTTCGTACTCAGCTTCGCTGCTGATACTGGCAAGCTACCTTTACTAGCTACACCTCCTGGCCTGCCAAATCCTCCAGCAAGGATCGAAGAAGCGGCACCGCCTCAAAGTGCAGGTGCCGCACTCAACGTTAAGGCTGAGGCTGAATCAACAGCATCGTGCTGCTTTGCGCATTACGACGAATGTCCGCATGCGTCACATCCATGGTCTTGCACTCGAAGTTCTCGTACAACTTCAACTGATCCTCGTAATGCGGGCTACGCACACCATTACGGTCGGTGAAACCGCTTTGGCCGGGTGGCATGGCATCGCAGAACTCCACGCCCTGGGTATCAAACACCACACGGTTGTTTTCCGTGCCACGGTTCTGATAGCCGGTAAAGGCAAAGGTATTGCCCAACGTTGTCTGCGGGGTGCCTGTGAAATTCTTGTCACTGAAGCGGTGCACCGAGGTCGGCATGGTCCAGCGCTCCATCTGAGCGCCCTGCTCCTGGCTCAAGCGGGCCTGCGCATTTTGCAAAGCCGTGTGCATGATTTCTGGAGACGAGCGCTCACCAAAAACATTCACACGCTTGGGATCAGGATTGGCTTCCAGGGCCAAGGCACGCAACAGTACCTTGGTGCCCATGCTCAAGTTGATGGAACCAGGATTGGGACCTTGCTGTGTGGCAAAACCTGCCTGGCTGTACATGGTGCGATGGGACTCGGGCACCACCGGCATCAGAACCTGCTTGTACATTTCTTCCAGCCAGGTTTTGAACAACACCCGTGCCGGTCCGGTATTTTGCCCGGCTTGATCGTGTTCCATGCCATCCCAGGCCAACAAGGTCGTCAACGCCGCCTGACTACCATCATTGGCAGGTAGACTTTGCGCCAATTTTTCCAGATGTGGACGGAAGTAGCGCCAGTTCACATCGCTATAGGACGCCTTCTTGTTGAACGTCCAGATCTCCTGCACGCTGAATACGTCTTTCTGCTGATATTGGCTGACCAGCTCGTTCATGCGATCGCCGTAAGTCCAGTAGTACGTATCCGTGTTGGTCTTGTCCGGCGCAGGTTTGTTGTTCCAGTTGACCAGATAGCCCTGGGGTGGATTGTAGGCTTTGGGAATCGCGTCAAAACTCTTGATGCCCAGCCACTCCATGCTGCCGTCCCCTTTAGCAGGCACGCGGATGTCCTGATCGGCAGGACGCTGGGGCAGGAAGGCCGGCGAGACATAGCCAATATTGCCGTGCTTGTCGGCGTAGTACCAGTTAATGGAAATCGCCATCTTACTGGCTTGATCAAGAAACTCCGTCCAGTTGCGGGCCTTGGCCACGTTCAACCAGGCCAGCAAGGACTGCACCTCATAACCATCCCAACTGCGTTTCTTGCTGTAAGCCGTGCCCTGATCGTAATCAAACTGCATCACTGGGCCGTGTACGGTGCGCCAGATCGTCATTTCACGATCAGCCTGACCACGCACCTGGATGCGCTCCTTGCGCTGCTCCATCGTGCGCCAGGCATTGTTGAACCAGTACTGATCGGCACGCGCCGGATTCAGCCTCTCCTGGTACATATCCACCACGTCCTGAGGACCGGCAGTCGCCCCCCAGGCAATCTCGCTATTGGTGCCAAACAGAACAATTGGATAAGCAAAAGGCGTGTTGCCCACCACATCAAAGCCCGCGCCGTGCAAGCCGATGCCGTAGGTATAAGCCGGGTTGTACCAGCCAAACTGCGGGCCATTGATCAGCACGGTAGACCCATCCTGAACGCGCTCGGGGCGAGTGCTCCACAAATTGCTGGCCTTGGGCGCAAAGTCCGGGCCACGACCACCCCAGTGCTTGTCCTGACGTTCCAGCTCGGCAGCCAGCACTTGCGAGGAAACATGAGCCAGATTCCGCGTCCCTGCTTGCGCCTGTGGCTTGTGCTCGGCAGCGGGAGCCGGAACCGTGGTAGGAGCTGTTGTGTCATTGATCCACAGCAGCTCATCAAATAAAGCACGGCCACGTTCCGGGCCGTGCTCTTTTTCCAAAGACTGACGCATGGCCAGCGCCGTCACTTCCAGATTCGTGTCGGAGAAGCGATTAGCCATAGACCCGACCCAAATCATGACCACGTCAAAATCCGTCAGCGGCTCGGGCTGGAAATCAAAGTCTACATATTCTTTGGGCAGCAGCTCGGGACGTCGTCGCACCTGCTCCAGATAGGCGTTATAGCCATCAGCATAGCCACGGAAAATGTCGCGCTCATCTTTGGACAAGGCAGCGATTTGCCGCTGTATGGAAGCGGGTGTGAAATTCTGCCTGACCTGCATGTCGTACTTGACGTAAACATCCTGCTCGCCAGGGCCTAGGACGGCAGCGGTTGTACCTACAAAGGAGCGACGCGCCATGTCCATCTGGAACAGACGGTCTTGGGCGACCGCATAACCATAGCCGTAATACAAGCCATAGTGGCTGTCGGCAAAGACATGCGGCACACCATAGCTGTCGCGCATCACCTCTACCAACTGCACTTGCGCATGAGCCGGTGCCCACGCCAAACCCAAAATCAAACCAGCGGCCGCAACCCCTGTACGAACAAGCCCTTTCTGCATATCTGTCCCTCATTTTTATGATACTGATAATTCTTATGAACCTAAAATATTGAAGCCAATACAAATAGGAAATCACAATGTAAAGCAATCAGGATCGAAAACAAGTGAGGGCTTGCCCTAGTCAGCGCCGCTAAACAAGGACTTGAAAACGTACTTAGAAAGACACCAGGCGGCCGGGGTTCACCGCACTCATCATGCCAATGGCGGCTTTGACCACAGGGATCGCCAGACCCGATAACTGATGGCCCAACGGAATGCTGCGGTGGGTAATATCCGTCAACATGGCAAAGTCCTCGTTGCGACCCATGACGTCGTCACTAATGGCTTTACCAATACGCACGGTTTGCGCCACGCCGTGGCCACTCCAGCCATGCACCATGTAGACGGGCACCGCATCCTCGGTTTTGCGCGAGTCGGTCGCCCCGTTCAGGGTGAAGTCACTGATCCCGCTCCAGGAAAACTCCAGCTGCACCTGCTCCAGCTGTGGGAATACCGTTTGGATACGATCCAGCAAATAATCATTGATACGTTCAGGGGACCAACTGGTGCCCGTACCCTGCCCGCCAAACAGCAAGCGGTTTTGACGCACGGCACGGTAATAGTCGATCTGGAATTGGGTGTCGTACACCGCACGGTCCGTTGGCAGCAGCTCGCTGACCGGGCACTCAAGGGGTTCAGTCACGCCCACGTAGGTATAGAACGGGACGGTGGTATTGGACTGCGTAGGCAAGAACTGCGAGGTCGTGTCATGGACGGCCAGCACCAAGGCCTGACGCGCCAGAATCGTGCCACCGGCAGTGACCGCCAAGGCACCCTTTTCTGTCTGCTCGATCTCCTCGACCGGACTGCCTTCATAAACCCGACCACCATGCTGAACCAGGCCATACACCAGCCCCCGCAACAGCGCCAAGGGATGCAGTTGTCCGCCCAGAGTATCCACCACGGCACCGTGATACAGCGGTGAACGGATTTCCTGTTCCAGTTCGTAGCTACCCACAATCTCCACACTGGTATCGCCCAGGTAGCGGCGGGCATCCGCCCCCTCCACCAGAGCGCCCATATGGCCTGCATGAACCGCAGCCGTCAAATGGCCACGACGACGATCAAAATCCAGTTCGTAATCCTGAGCAATCTGATCGAGCAAATCCATCGCTTCATGCGAGGCAAAGCGCCACAAGCGGCGGGCTTCATCCAAAGGCAGATGGGCAATCATATCTGCCGCTTCCCAACGGGCCAAACCGGGAGTTAACTGGCCACCATTTCGACCTGAGGCGGCAGAGCCAATACTGTCTTTTTCCACCAGCACCACATCCAGGCCGGAGCGGGCCAAATGCAAGGCGGTCGAGGCACCTAACAGGCCACCGCCTACCACCAGCACATCACATTGCGTGTCGGCTTGCAGAGGATCAAAGCGGGTCCAGGGGGCAAGCGATGCTTCGTAATACGTCGCGGGCGCGACGGCGTCGTTCAGATGATCTTTGCGCCAGTTCCACAATCGGGGATTACTGACCAGCAAGCTCTCTGCGCTAGAGACATCGTTTAAAAGTGTGGGTTTAGAAATCAGCATAAATGTCCTGTGTCTGTTACGGCCCTTTGGCCGCCTGGATCACAGAGCGGAATGCTCCGGTGACGCCCCGTCAACGCGGCGTTCCGTTCTGTCTCGTTATCAACACCCCGTTGCAAAAACGGAATGGAACGATCTTCTTCTACGCTGTAGAATTAATTTATTCTACTCTGTAGAGTTAAACTTGGCAAATCAACCCTTTTTATCTCCGCTTCGACAAAGGAACTCTATTGGCACAAGCACCCTCCACGCGTACCCGCAAATTGAATAAGGACGAGCTGGCCATCGCTGCCGTCACCTTGATGGAAGAAGCCGGAGACAGCGGCTTTTCTTTACGCAAACTGGGCGAGCGCGTCGGCTGCGATCCAATGGCCGTGCTCTACCACTTCAAGTCCAAAGAAGGTTTGCTGCGCGCGATGGCTGATTATTTGACAAGTCGCATTCAAGCTGTGGATACAGAGCTCGCGTGGGCGGAACGCCTCTATGAGCTAGCCCGACAATACCGCGAATTGGCCTTAAACCACCCGCAGACGTTCAGGCAGATGCAGCGATTTCTGAATACCGGCAAGGCTGACTATCGGGTGCTTGAACAGGTGTACCGGGCCTTGCGCGACGCAGGTTTGAGCGATGCCGAAATCCCCGCCGCCTGTGTGGGCTGGTACGCCGCTTTATATGGACTGATTCAGGGCGAACTCGGTGGACTTATCCGCCCGGTCACAGAAGAAGAACTGAACGAACTGGAGCAATGGCCTGCTGAGGATGTGCCTATGCTGCGCCAGATTCTGCCGCGTTTTGTCAACCTGCAGCCCGATCACGTGTTCAAAATGATGATGGAGCTGATACACGATGGCTTGATTGCCCATGCCGGTAAAGCGGCGACGCCTACCCAAGGACAGTGAAGCCAGAAACAGACGGAGTCCAGCAGACAAAACAGACTGGTCTGCCTAGATCTAAAGCATCGCGGCAAAGAGCAGATCGCATTGGCAACAGCATGAGCCGGTTCAGGCCATCAGATTAAGCCAAGCACAGGTCCTTACCAACATTCCAACCGGCCTTTAGCACGTCATGCCGCCGAAGTAATCGGCATTGAAAACAACGGCACCTTGACCTAACGAGCTGACAAAGCCACCCAGGAAAAACAAAACGCCCCGCAAACTGAACTGCACCCCAAAAGTTGGACACTCATCCAACCTTTGGGGCGTTTTATATCCAGCCCGCTTAGGTATGCTTAACGCGTAAAAACCGCAATCGATTCCACGTGCGCCGTGTGCGGAAACATATTCACCACACCGGCTGATTCCAGCGTATAGCCACCTTGATGCACCAGTACACCGGCATCGCGCGCCAACGTACCTGGACTACAGGAAACGTAAACCAGACGCTCGGGGCGTTCGTGCTTTTCCAACTGTGCCAAAGCGGTGGCCACAGCGAAGGCACCATCGCGCGGCGGGTCGATCAACATGCGGTCGAAATGCCCCAGGTCACGTAGCCATTGCACGTCCACTTCAAACAGGTTCAGGGTAGCAAATTTCGCCTTGTCCTGCAGGTCATGGGCCAAGGCCGCTTCACCGGCACGTTCGGTCAAGGTGCTGCTGCCTTCAATCCCGACCACTTCGGCGGCGCGGCGTGCCAACGGCAGGCTGAAGTTACCCAGACCACAGAACAAGTCGGCCACACGGTGCTCGGGTTTGACGTCCAGCAAGGTCAAGGCACGCGAGATCAGGCTGCGGTTAATGTCGTGGTTCACCTGCGTAAAATCCGTAGGGCGATACGGCATGCGCAGATCAAACTCAGGCAGTGCGTACGCCAGTTTGTCCGCATCCTCACGCAACAAAGGGTGCGCTGTTTCAGGGCCTTTAGGCTGCAACCACCAGCTAATATCGTGCTCCTGGCCGAAGTCTTGCAGGCGTTGAATATCTTCGCCCGTCAATGGCTCCATATGACGCAAGGTCAAGGTCGTGATCTTGTCGCCCATGGCCAGCTCGATCTGAGGCAAACGATCCGGTCGGGACAGGCCTGCCAGACAGGTGCGCAAAGGCGCCAGCAAGGCGGACACCTTGGCAGGTAAAACACGACATTCCGTCATGTCCACCACGTAGCGGCCATTCTTTTCACGGAAACCCACCAGCACTCCGCCTTTTTTAGGCACATAGCGCATGGAGAAACGGGCGCGATAACGATAACCCCAGTAGGGACCGTGCAATGGCGCCAAGACGCGGCCAGGTTTGACCTTGCCAATATGACCCAGGGAGTCTTCCAACACACGCTGTTTGACCGCCACCTGGGCCGAAGGCTCCAGGTGCTGCATGGCACAGCCACCACAGACACCAAAGTTGGGACAGGGAGGCTCGGCACGCTGGGACGAGGCTTTCAACAAAGCCGTCATACGGGCTTTATCGTATGAATCTTTGGAGCGTACCGTCTCGGCCAGCACTTCCTCGCCAGGCAAAGCACCTTCCACAAACACCACTTTGCCCTCTTTATGGGCGACGCCGCGTCCTTCCAGATCCAGCGATTCAATTAACAATACGTCAGACATTCGATAAAAACCTAAATAAGCGTCCTGCCAAGCAAAATGGCGCAGTTGCATTGCAGCAAATGATGGCGAATCGCTGATTTTACAATGAGCCTTCCGCACAGCGGGTAAAAACAAGCAGAATGCGGCAAGAGCGGTTGAGCACAGCGGGTGAACCCACCATGCCCAGGAGGGTCAGCAAACAGCGCGGGCAAGCGTCAGGGCCCATCTCCGTTAAAAGCCTCAGAGCACCCAGGCGCCAGACACAGTACACAAAAAAAGCGGCCAAAAGCCGCTTTCTTGTCAGTCCAGATACCGAGCTTATCGCGTAGGCAGGTACGAGATCGGATTGACCGGCGTACCGGAACGACGAATCTCGAAGTGCAGCCGTGGCGAGGTGGTGTCAGATTGACCCAGATCGGCAATACGCTGTCCCTTCTTCACCTGCTGGCCCGTTTTAACGTGCAAGACACTGTTATGGGCATAAGCGGTAATAAAACCATTGCTATGACCGACCAACACCATCGAACCTAAACCACGTACACCATTACCGGCATACATGATCTTGCCATCCGCAGCGGCAACCACGGGATCACCCACCTTGCCTTCAATATCAATGCCCTTGGTCGAGGCATTGAAGCCCTGGATGATCTTGCCACTGGCAGGCCAACCCCAGGCGATCAGGGCAGCGTCGCTAGCGCGAGGCGCAGACACAGGTGTTTCAGTCTTGACCGGAGTGGCCGGGCTGACGGGCGAGGTCTGTGTGCTACCGCTACCGGCTGGGCGAGTGTTGACTGCCGCCATCGAGGTATTGCCATCCAGACGCAAGGTTTGGCCCACGCGCAGCATGGAAGGATCGGTAATCTGGTTCAACTGGATCAGCGAGTTCACGTCCATGCCGTGTGCCTGGGCGATTTTGTAAAGCGTATCGCCAGGACGTACCACATAGGTACCTGTGGCACTGCTGACGCTGCCCGCCGCCGAAGAAGAACTCAGGTCGGTGACTGGGGCACGCTCGTTACGGCTTGCACAACCAGCCAGCAGGGTACTGGTGACCACAGCCGCCACCAGGCACTGACGGGGCGTCAAGAACCACTGTGTACCGGTGGAAGCAGCGGTTAACGGTAACCTGACTGCATGCTGCATAAAAATCTCCTGAGAATATCTGACTAAATCTGGGTTCCGGCTCGCATCGGCACGAAGCGAACCGCATCAAGTTCTTCACGACGCCACGAAGCCTGTCCGGTGCGTTCCACCAAAACCAGGCGCTGTTGTGTCGTACCTTCAGGGGCGATCAGCCTCCCCCCCAATGTTAATTGTTCCAATAAGGTTCTGGGAATGACCGGACCGGCTGCCGCCACAACAATAGCATCATACGGGGCTGCCGCAGGATAACCTTGCATTCCGTCACCAAACAGTATTCGAGCACGTTGCGACAGACCTAATTGACGCATGTGATCGCGGGCCATATCGCACAAACCTTTGATGCGTTCCACGGCGTACACTTCTTTGACCAATTGTGCCAAAACAGCGGCCTGATAACCACACCCGGCGCCGACTTCCAATACTTTATTCGGTATTTTCTGGTCACACACCAAACTGATCATATGAGCCACGACCCAAGGCTGGGAGATGGTCTGCGCAAAGCCAATGGGCAAGGCATCATCTTCATAGGCCCGACTGGCCAAACCTTGATCAACAAACTGATGGCGAGGCACTACCTGCATGGCGGCCAACACCCGTTCATCGGTAATTCCCTGTCGGCGTAAGCGCTCAATCATCATGCCACGCGAGCGTTCCGAGTTCAAACCCAGATTGACACTTGTTGACACTTGCGGTGACAAATTGACCGACGGTGTCGGTTGTAACTGACCCCGTTGCACGATGCGCGTATTGCTGTTGCTGGCAGACAAGCCACTGCCCAGGCTGGACTTGCCAAACCGGTTCCGTGTCCCATCCGCGAAGGGATAGCGTTTGCCGGGTTTGCTTGTCATTGCACCCAGTCCCGCAAACCAGCCAGTTGATCGTGATTCGTCAGATCTGCCCGCAAGGGAGTAATCGACACCGCACCGCTTTCAATCGCTCCGAAATCCGTTCCCTGCTCGCTATCGGACACGCCACCTACACGACCAATCCAGTAGACGGGTTCGCCATAAGGAGTCTGGCTTTTCACCACCGGCTCCGAGGGGTGGCGCTTGCCCAAGCGCGTCACCTGCATACCTGTCAGGGCTTCATACGGCAGGCACGGAATGTTCACGTTCAATAAGGTATTGGCCGCCAGTGGCTGCTTCTGACACCGCTGCACCAAGTCCCGTGCCACGCGCGCCGCGCTGTCCAGGTTTTTCCAGCCCCGTTCGATCAGGGAAAAGGCAATCGCGGGAATGCCGAATAAATGGCCTTCCATCGCAGCAGCGACCGTGCCCGAATACAAAGTGTCATCACCCATATTGGCGCCATTATTGATACCGGACACTATCAGATCGGGACGGAAGTCCAGCAAACCGGTCAGCGCCACGTGGACACAATCAGACGGTGTACCATTCACAAAATAAAAACCATTGCTGGCCTGGCGCAGCGACAAGGGACGATTCAAGGTCAGGGAATTGCTGGCACCACTGCAATTGGTCTCAGGTGCAATGACAGTTAGCTCGCCCAGCCCTTGCAAAGCTTCATACAACGCCTCGATACCGGCTGCTGTATAGCCATCATCGTTGGAGACCAGAATACGCATGCTTACTTTTCCGTTAAAAATCTAACAGGGGCAGCAAATTGTACCCGCTGCCTTTGGTATTTTGCTGCAAGGCCGGTAGAATCCGCGCAACAATAATTGTGGAGCTCAATCCTCATGAACGCCGTTTCTTTTGCTGTGGCTGTACCGCTTGTCGCCCTTTTATCCTACTTGCTGGGGTCTTTGCCGTTTGCCGTAATCGTCAGCAAGATCATGGGCTTGCAAGACCCTCGCACCTTTGGTTCGAAAAATCCGGGAGCCACTAATGTACTACGTAGCGGCAATAAAAAAGCAGCCATTCTGACCTTGTTGGGCGATGCCTTCAAAGGCTGGCTGGCTGTCTTTCTGACCCAACAGGCCATCAGCAACTGGGGCTGGGCACCCACGTTACTGGGCGTCAGCGCCTTTTTTGCCTTTTTAGGTCACTTATACCCGGTCTTTCTGGGCTTCAAAGGCGGCAAAGGCGTGGCAACCGCGCTGGGTGTCATCCTGGCCCTGCTGCCCTGGCTGGCTCTGGCTACCGCAGCCACCTGGCTGATTATTGCCTATGTCAGCCGTTACTCCTCACTGGCCGCCATTATCAGTGCCGTGTTCGCTCCCTTGTTTTACCTACTCGGTGCCAAGGTGGTCTGGCCCATGAATGCGTCCATTGCCACCGCCCTGGTCCTGATCAGTGCTTTCTTGCTGTGGCGTCACCAAGAGAACATTCGCCGTCTGCTGACAGGCAAAGAAAGCAAGATCGGTTCCAAGAAAAAATAAATACTAACGCTCTGGCGGGGAGACGGGCTGATTTACACAGGCCAGATCCCAGCGAGGCCGAATGGCAAAGCCATGCTGACTATCATCTAACGTCGCCAAACCGTGTTTGACCCGCATGGCCGCCGCAAAAGCAATCATGGCACCGTTATCGGTACAGAACTCCAGCGGTGGAAAAAACACCTCGCCCTTCAAACGCGCCACGGCTTTTTGTAGATACGCCCGCAAGTGGCGGTTGGCACCCACACCACCGGCAACCACCAAACGTTTCAAGCCGGTTTGCTTCAAGGCTTTGACGGCCTTGGCGGCCAACACATCCACAATCGCGGCCTCGGTCGCGGCGGCCAGATCAGCGCGTTGCTGTTCAGTCATCCCGCCCTCTTGCGCTTCCAGCTTGCGCAGGCGCGTCAGCACGGCAGTTTTCAAACCACTAAAGCTGAAATCCAGATCCTTGCTATGCATCATGGGACGCGGCAACTCGTAGACGCTGGGGTCTCCCTGTTCAGCCAGACGCGACAGGGCCGGGCCGCCGGGATAGCCCAGGCCCATCAGCTTGGCGCTTTTATCAAAGGCTTCGCCCGCCGCATCGTCCAGCGTTTCACCCAGCAATTCGTACTGACCCACGCCATCCACGCGCATCAGTTGGGTATGACCACCCGAGACCAGCAAAGCCACAAAAGGAAAGTCCGGACGCGGCTCGGCCAACAAAGGCGAGAGCAAATGGCCTTCCAGGTGATGGATGGCAATGGTCGGTTTCTTCAGCGACCAGGCAATCGACTGCGCCACGCTGGCTCCCACCAGCAAGGCCCCGGCCAGGCCAGGACCGGCGGTATAGGCAATGGCATCGACCTGATCGAGCTGCATATGGCAAGAAGCCAGCACCTGACGTGTCAAGGGCAGGACACGGCGGATATGATCGCGAGAGGCCAGTTCAGGCACCACCCCACCGTATTCACGGTGCATGGCAATCTGGCTGTGCAAGGCATGGGCCAACAAGCCCTGTTCCGTGCTGACCAGCGCCACGCCGGTTTCATCGCAGGAACTTTCAAATCCAAGAATATTCATAGGGCTTATTTTAGCCTGCTGTATTGGGGAAAATAGGAATTTATCCCCTCAAGACAATCAGCGGATAGTGTCGGGGTTGTGCCGATACATCGCGACAAAGGGGGGCGACGCCGTGGCACACTCGTGGTTAAAATCCCGCATCGATAATCTCAAGCTCCGATCGCCTAATAATCACAAGGAGGCTGCCCATGTTTGAACGTCTCTTCAAACTCTCTGAGCATGGCACCAACGTTCGTACCGAGGTCCTGGCAGGTATTACCACCTTCCTGACCATGTCCTATATTATTTTTGTGAATCCAGACATCCTGTCCTCCACAGGCATGGATCGCAACGCTATTTTTGTCGCTACCTGCTTGGCCGCCGCTTTGGGCACCTTCATCATGGCCTTTGTGGCCAACTGGCCTATCGGCATGGCGCCGGGTATGGGCCTGAACGCTTTTTTTGCCTTCACCGTGGTCGCCTCCCTGGGCTATACCTGGCAACAAGCACTGGGCGCGGTCTTTATTTCCGGCGTAATCTTCCTGATCCTGACGGTGACTGGCATCCGATCCTGGCTGATTCGGGGCATTCCCAAATCCTTGCAAAGCGCGATTGCCGCCGGTATTGGTATGTTCCTGGGCCTGATTGCCTTGATGAACTCGGGCATTGTGGTCGCTCACCCCGACACCAAAATTACATTGGGTGACCTGACCCAACCAGCCGCACTGTATGCCATTTTAGGTTTCTTCATTATTGCCGCCCTGGATGCGCTGAAAATACGTGGTGCAATTCTGATCGGCATTCTGGCCGTGACCGTTTTATCTATGCTGACCGGTCATAGCGAGTTCGGTGGCGTAGTCTCCGCCCCGCCCTCTCTGATGCCCACGTTTATGCAACTGGACATCATGGGTGCTCTGCACACCGGCTTTGTCCACGTAATTCTGGTTCTGGTACTGGTTGAAGTGTTTGACGCCACTGGCACCATGATCGGCGTTGCCAAACGTGCCCGTCTGATCGAGGAAGGCAAACCCAATCGCTTGGGTCGCGCCCTTTTAGCCGACAGCACCGCCATTGTGGCCGGCTCGATGTTAGGCACCAGCAGTACCACCGCCTACGTGGAAAGCGCCTCGGGCGTGCAAGCCGGCGGCCGTACCGGTCTGACTGCCCTGACTATCGGCGTGCTGTTTCTGCTGGCCCTGTTCTTCTCGCCCCTGGCGGCTACCGTGCCCAACTACGCCACCGCCCCCGCCTTGCTGTACGTGGCGTGCTTGATGATGCGTGAAATTACTGAAGTGGAGTGGGAGGACATGACCGAGGCTGTCCCTGCTGCTCTGGCTGCCTTTTCCATGCCCTTCACTTACTCGATTGCCAACGGTCTGGCCTTTGGATTTATCAGCTACGTCATCCTGAAACTGACAACCGGCCGCTGGCGCAGTATTCACCTGGCCACGCTGATTGTGGCCATCTTGTTCGTGATCAAATACGCCATCGCTACGGAATGAAAAAGCATGCTTTAAACTCGTTTGGCGCTTTAGGGCTGTCTGGAAAACGAGTACACTGATCACATGTTTAACGAAGCGGCTGAACACCATCAGCCGCTTTTTTATTGCGGAGGCTCCCCCATGAGCATCGTCGAACTGAACGAAGAAACATTCCAGGCAGCAGTAGAAGACGGCAAACCCCTGATCATCGACTTCTGGGCTCCCTGGTGCGGTCCATGCCGCCAATTCGCCCCCGTCTTTGACGCGGCAGCGGCCAAGCACCCCGACGTGACCTTTGCCAAGGTCAACACCGAAGAAGAGCAAGAACTGGCTGCTGGCCTGCGTATCCGCTCCATTCCAACCTTGATGGTATTCCGTGAACGCGTTCTGCTGTTCTCGCAAGCCGGTGCCCTATCCGCTGCCCAACTGGACGATCTGATCGAGCAAGTCCAGGCTGTGGACATGGAAAAAGTCCATGCTGAAATTGCTGCTCAGCAAAATCAGCAGCCTGACCAGGCTTAATCGGCCCAGTTCCACAAAAAACGCCAGACAACTTGTCTGGCGTTTTTTTATGCCTGAGTCTGCATTATTCGCAGTTTTCCAATTCAAGAATCGCAAAACCGCTACGTTTGATTTCATTCTCGACCGGCGCGGAAGCCATTTCCGTATGGCAAAAACGACACTCTCGCGAGGTGAAGCTTTCCACACTCACCCCTTTGGCCTCGAGATAACGCCGACCATAACTCAGGACCTTGTCCATATCCTTGGCCTCATCGCTGACCAAAATATCAAAGTGCATACGCCGCCCGTCAGGACGCACGACGTAGGTATCAAACACGGCAATCTTCATGACAAACCCTTTTCAGCAAAACACCTAATAGGTACACGTAGGCCCGCAAGAGGACGAGCCTTCCTTTTCCATCATCCCCTCTTTCTTGTTTTCTTGGGCCGGGCGACGAGCAATCAACTGCCCGACAAACGCACCCAGACGCAAATCATCCAGATGGCCCAATTCCTTCAAAGCCAGATTGCCATCACGATCAAAAATAATGGTGGATGGCGTGCCGCCCAGTCCCCACTCCTTCATGGTGCGCGGCAAGGGGCCGCTGTCTGAGGGCTGATCAATGGCAATAGGAAAATTCAAGCGATACTCATGGGCGAAGGCTTGCAAGGCTGCCGGGCCCATCACCGCATGATGCTCGAACACGCTATGCAGGCCAATAATGCGCAAATCATCGCGCGAGAACAGGGTATCGAGTTTCTTGGCTTGCGGCAGGCTGTTGATGACACAGCCCGGACAAAGCATCTGAAAGGCAGTGACCACCACAACGCGGCCACGCAAGGATGACAGGCTTAATGGCGCGCTCGTATTGAGCCACTGGCTGGCATGGATCTCGTAGGACATGACATATACCCACAATGCTGACTAAACCCGATCATACCCGCAGGCTGGATGCAGACTTAGAAGGAATCAGAAGTGTTTAGTATGGCCACGGCCCGGACAGCGCGAAGGGACAATCGTCTGGAAAAGATACCTTTTCGTCCAAAAAGGCCCTATCAATACAGATGGCAAGAACAAGCTCATTGCGACCCGGCTTGCTGAACGGAGGATAGCCTACGTTTGCTCCAGGGGCTCACATTCGCCCTGGCCACGCGTCATATTGATAAAGGACTGCTGGAACTCCGTCTTATGCTCGACTGGCAGATTCAATACCCACTGCACGCCTTCAGCGTCGAATTGCTCGTCCTGAACCTGAACGCCAAAACTATCGAAACGGGATTGAATCAAAGCCAAGTCGGCGAAGGAGCAGCGGCAGCGCAAGGCGGCCATGGGAATCAGTTCCTGCTTGTCAGCAAGACGCAAACATTGAGCGGCCACGCCGCCGTAGGCACGCACCAAGCCGCCCGTTCCCAGCTTGACGCCCCCAAACCAGCGAATGACCAGCACCGCGACACGGTCGCAATCTTGCCCTTCTATGGCTTGCAAAATGGGGCGCCCGGCCGTACCTCCAGGCTCGCCGTCGTCGTTAAAGCGGTATTCAGCCCCGATCTTGTAAGCCCAGCAGTTATGCGTAGCATCGGGCACAGCCTTGGCCTGGAAGAAGGCCAAGGCCTGGCTGGCACTGTCTACTGGTGCAGCCAGTGCCAGAAAACGGCTTTTTTTGATGTCCTGCTCAAAGCTGGTGGGCTCACGCAGGGTAAAGACGGCCACCGCTAGCCTCAGTCCTGTTCGCGGCTGGCCAGGTAGTCTTCGTAGCCACCACGGTAATCAACCAGACGGCCTTCAGGCATCACTTCGATAATGCGGGTTGCCACACCGGATACGAACTCACGGTCATGGGACACGAAAATCAGGGTGCCTTCGAACTTTTCCAGGGCCATCTGCAAGGACTCGATCGACTCCATGTCCAGGTGGTTGGTGGGCTCGTCCAGCAACATGACGTTATGCCGGCCCAGCATCAGACGCGAGAAGGTCATGCGGTTTTTCTCGCCACCGGACAACACCTTTACAGGCTTGATGATGTCATCGGCCGAGAACAGCATGCGACCCAGCACAGAACGCAGAGACTGATCGTCGTCGCCCGCCTGACGGAACTGGCTGATCCAGTCAAACACATTGTCTTCGGTGTCGAATTCGTCCGATACGTCCTGAGCCATGTAGCCGATATCGGCGTTTTCGGACCAGACGACCGAACCGCTGTCGGGAGCCAGATCACCAGCCAGCAAACGCAGCAAGGTCGTCTTACCCACACCGTTCGCCCCCACAATCGCAATTTTCTCGCCCGCATCAATCATGGCCGAGAAGTTCTTGATAACGGGATGATCGTAGGATTTGCTCAGCCCTTCGATGGTGACGGCCAGACGATGCAGGACTTTTTTCTGTTCAAAGCGAATAAACGGATTCTGACGCGAAGAAGGTTTGACTTCGATAGTGTCTGCTTTCAAGCGACCAATCTGCTTCAGACGCGACGTCGCCTGACGGGACTTGGACTTGTTGGCGGCAAAACGGCGCACAAAGTCCTGCAGCTCGCCAATGCGCTCTTTGGCCTTGGAGTTGGCCGCCAACACGCGTTCGCGCGACTGCACGGAAGCCAGCATGTAATCGTCGTAATTGCCGGGGTAGACACGCAGTTCGCCGTAGTCCAGGTCGGCCATGTGGGTGCAAACCTGGTTCAGGAAGTGACGATCGTGACTGATGATGATCATGGTGCTCTGGTAACTGTTGAGCACATCTTCCAACCAACGAATGGTATTGATATCCAGGTTGTTGGTCGGCTCGTCCAGCAGCAGGACATCAGGATTGGAGAACAGGGCCTGTGCCAGCAGCACACGCAGCTTCCAGCCCGGAGCAATTTCGCTCATGGGCAACTGGTGCTGTTCGACCGGAATTTCCAGACCCATCAGCAGTTCACCGGCACGGCTCTCGGCGGTGTAGCCGTCGTACTCGGCAAAACGCGCCTCCAGCTCGGCGGCCTTCATGTAGTCTTCTTCCGTGGCCTCTGGATTATCGTAGATGGCATCACGCTCTTGCATGGTGCTCCACATTTCGGTGTGGCCCATCAACACCACATCCAGCACACGTTTGTCTTCGTAAGCAAACTGGTCCTGACGCAGCTTGCCCAGGCGCACGCCCGGGTCCAGCGATACATTACCCCCGCTTGGCTCCAGGTCGCCGCCAATGATTTTCATGAAGGTAGACTTGCCCGACCCGTTGGCACCAATCAGGCCATAGCGGTTGCCTCCGCCCAGTTTGACACTGACGTTTTCAAATAAAGGCTTGGCACCAAACTGGATCGTTAAATTAGCGGTGGAGATCACGTAAACGTACTTTGAAAAAGGTTGAGTTCAACCCAGTAGTGTATCAAGCAGGCGCGAAATCCGTTAGTGTTCGTGCTCATCCAGGACCAGATAAGCCATGCCATCCTCGGTGGCCAGGCCCACTTCCTTGCCAACAGGCAGGCTGACTTTGACCTCCACATGCCCATACGGCAAGCCCGTTACGACTGGAACCTTGACGGTTTCACGCAACCAGCGCACCACCGAATCCATATCGAAACCATTATCCGAAGCGCCCGTTTTGTAGGCCGTGAAACGGCCCAACACCACCGCCATTTGGCGATTCAGAACGCCAGCATGCCAAAGTTGCGTCAACATGCGCTCGACCCGATACGGGGCTTCGCCCACGTCTTCCAGAAACAAGATGCCGCCGTCAATATTGGGAAAATAAGGTGTGCCCAGCAAAGAGCAGACCAGGGCCAGATTGCCGCCCCACAAAATGCCATGGCCATCGACAGCATCCGAATCCTCGGACTCAAAGCTGAACAACTCCAACTCGCCACGCATCAACTCGCCAAACAGCTCGGTGGTCAGCTCATCGGTTTCATCGCCGCCGAAATCGGCAATCGCCGTGGGGCCGGTGTAGCTGATGGCCCCTGTTTGCGCCAGCAAGGCCAGATTGAAGGCCGTGAAATCCGACATGCCCACAAAACGCTTGCCGCTATCGGCCACCGCGCGCCAGTCGATCTGGCCCAGAATGCGGCTTAAACCGTAGCCGCCGCGTGTCGCCATCACAATGGGCTGGGGCTGCTGCAAGGCCCGCTGCACAGCGGCCAGGCGCTGGGCGTCCGTACCGGCAAAGCGTTCGTGCACTTCCAGAGCGTCCGGGTCTATGTCCACGGCAAAGCCCAACTGATTCAGACGCTGGCTTGCCAGCTCCAAACGCTTGGGTTCAAGGATCTGGCCAGAGGGCGAAAACAGGTAAATGCCCGAACTGTCCTGCTGCCCACAATGGCATTGGCCATGTTCGTGGTGATGGTGATGGTGGTCGTGCTCGGGGCTGCTCATGATGAACCTTGATAATAAAGTGCTGATATTTTAGCGAGACTACGGGGTGCCATCCAGCGGCGATTGGACTGTTTGAGCCTGCTTTTGCAACTTCTTTTGTTCCCGTCGTTCGCGGAAAAAATCCCGTAAGGCCTGGGCCGCCTCCTCGGACATCAAACCGCCCGAAACACGGGTGTGGTGATTCAGAGTGGGATGCAAGTGCAAGGACTCCACGCTACCACACACCCCGGTCTTCGGATCGGCTGCCGCCCACACCACGCGTGACAGACGCGCATGCAGCAAGGCTCCCAGACACATCATGCAAGGCTCCAGAGTCACAAACAAACTGGCTCCGGGTAGGCGGTAATTACCGACCTTACGGGTTGCGGCACGCAGGGCCACGATCTCGGCATGCTGAGTGGGATCATGGTCGCAAACCGTGCGATTGGAGCCCACAGACAACAGCCTGCCATCCGCATCCAATAGTACGGCACCGACCGGCACTTCGCCGATGCTGGCTGCCAGTTGAGCCTGTTCCAGGGCTAAAGCCATCGCCTGAGCATCACTCAAAACGTCACTGTCTGTTTGCGGTGGTAAGCTAGTTGGCATTGTCACATCCATTGCGTTATTCAAACCCTGTCGGCACAGCAAAAGGGTCATTTTACTGTCTATGCAGAACACTCCTGATTCTCACGCTATTTTGCGTGTTCGAGGCCTGAGCAAACAATACGCAAACGGGCATCAAGCCCTGCACGCTTTAGACCTGGATATCTGGCGAGGCGAAATCTTTGCCTTGCTCGGTGCCAACGGCGCAGGCAAAACCACCTTGATCAGCATTATCTGCGGGCTGGTCAATCGCAGCAGCGGCACCGTCCTGGTAGATGGGGCAGACAATGTCACCGACTACAAGCGCGCCCGCCAGAAAATTGGCTTAGTGCCACAAGAGCTGAGCGCCGACTCCTTCGAGACCGTCTGGAATACCGTCAGTTTCAGTCGTGGCCTGTTTGGCAAAGCCGCCAATCCGGCCCTGATTGAACAGATTCTGAAAGACTTGTCCTTGTGGGATAAAAAAGACAGCCCCTTGATTACGCTCTCGGGCGGCATGAAGCGCCGCGTACTGATTGCCAAAGCGCTTTCTCACGAACCTGAAATCCTGTTTCTCGATGAACCGACCGCCGGTGTGGACGTGGCCTTGCGCCAAGGCATGTGGGCCTTGGTCAAGCGATTGCGTGATCAAGGGGTCACCATTATTTTGACCACCCACTACATCGAAGAAGCCCAGGAAATGGCGGACCGCATTGGCTTTATCAATAAAGGCTCACTGCAACTGGTCGAGACCAAACATAATCTGATGCGCCGCCTGGGCGGCAAAACCCTAAGTTTGACTTTGGCTGAGCCGCTCAGCGCCCTACCCGCCTCGTTGGGTTCACTGGGCCTACAGACCTCCGCGGACGGCATGAGTCTGCTCTACCCCTTGAACAACCGCGACCAGGAACACGATTTGAGCAGCTTGCTGGCGGCTATCGGCCAAGCAGGGCTGAACATTACCGACATCCATACCCGTGAACGCAGTCTGGAAGATATTTACGTTGAGTTTGTAGGGGCACAATCATGAATTGGTACGCCATTCTGGCTATTTACCGCTACGAAATGTCGCGCACCCGTCGCACACTGCTGCAAAGCATTGTGGCACCCGTGATTTCTACCGCCTTGTATTTTGTGGTGTTCGGCGCTGCCATCGGCCATCGCTTCAATGAAATTGGCGGTGTGCCCTACGGCGCATTTATTGTGCCTGGGCTGACCATGCTGTCAGTGCTGACGCATAGCGTCTCCAACGCCGCCTTCGGGATTTACTTTCCACGCTTTACCCGCAATATCTACGAGATTCTGTCAGCGCCCATTTCCCACTTTGAAGTGACCCTGGCCTTTGTCGGTGCAGCAGCCACCAAGTCGTTGTTTCTGGCGGCCATCATCCTGATTACGGCGCGCTTGTTTGTCCCTTACGAGATTGCCCACCCCGTCTGGATGCTGTGCTTTCTGGCACTGACCGCCCTGACCTTCAGCCTGCTGGGTTTCATTATTGGCATCTGGGCCGACAATTTTGAAAAACTACAGTTTGTGCCCATGCTGATTCTGACCCCCCTTACCTTTCTGGGCGGCACTTTCTACTCTATCGACATGCTGCCCGAATTCTGGCAAAAGCTGACCTTGCTGAATCCAGTGCTGTACCTGATCAGCGGCTTTCGCTGGAGCTTTTTTGATCTGGCCGATGTGAATGTGTGGCTGAGCCTGGGGATGACACTGCTGTTTTTAAGCGTGTTTCTGGGCGTGGCTGCCTGGATTTTCAAGACGGGATACCGGTTGCGGCCTTGACCTCTCTCGCGATCACACATAAAAAAACCGGCCTGAAAAGGCCGGCAAGGTTGGAACAAAGTCTTTTATCAAGGGGGGGATTCAGGAAACACAGTAGTGCCCACAGCGATCACCATCTCCCCCATCTGTTGATAAAACGCCCGTCTGTGCTCCACTTGGCGTGTTTCGGAGCTTAGCCACCAGTAATCAATAGATTGGATCGTGTTAGGTGAGGCATGCTCCAACATTTCCCGTAGAAAATGCTGGCCTTGCACATCGGTAATATCATCCACCGAGACATCGTTATTCTCCGCGAATACAGGATTCAGCACCACCTTGCGCTGCGCTTTGTCCAGTACAAACACATATTGATCCTGGCGCCTGAACTCGCCCTGTTTATTACGGAATTTACGTAGCGCGGCTACAGGATCAGCAAAGTATTCGCTCATCGCCTGCTCCAGCATTTGCTTGGCCTGTTCCTCGGTTGGGTAGCCAGGAAAAAACCCGACGGCAATCACCATCCCATCCACGACCTCAAAATACGTAATTTTGACTTCATGCTTGCCTTCATTAGGATTAAACCAGTAGTACTCAATACTCCCGGACTGGTTTTGTTTCGCCAACACTAACATCTGGCTAAAAAAAGGCTGCCCGGCATCGTCCGTTTCACTCAATACGTTCTGCCCTATCAAGCCCGCCGACCAGCCACCGCTAGACAACATCTGGCCCGCAAGACTCACGCTATATACGTATAAATCACGGTCAATAAAGGCCGGATCGTGTGTGAAATCATTCACCGCTTGGGGGCCGTTCTGGCGTATGTGCGCTATCGCCTTGTCCAATAATTGATGCGCGCGCTGTTGTTGCGCTCCAATCGTGGTAGGCAGCAAGCCTGTTGCCTGCGCCACACCGGGCGCGCCAGCCTGTACGCCACTCGCGCACGTTAGCGACGCCCCGACCACTACCGCAGCCAGAAAGTTATGCACAATACTCATCTCAATACCCCATTAATCCAGGTAACCAGAGTGATAGACCAGGGGTGAAAGCGATGATAAAGACAGCCACTACCAACACCAGAATAAATGGCAATGCTTTGACTACGACTTGTTCTACGGTCGCTCCCCCTATGCCCGATGCCACAAACAGGTTTTCTCCTAATGGCGGTGTAATAAAACCCACAGACAAGGTACAAATCACCACAATCCCAACGTGCGTAGGGTCTACCCCCAACATATACGTCACAGGCAGTAACACGGGCACCAAAATCATGATGGCAGCCAGTGTTTCCATGAACATGCCCACGAACAGCAAGAAGACAATCAGGATGGTCCAGATCAAATACATATTGTCTGTCCAGCCGATCAAGGACTCAGCAATCAAGGCAGGAATACGCTGCTCGACCAGCAAGCGGCCAAATACGGTTGCTGCAAATAAAATCAACAAAACGCGACCCGTAATCCAGGTCGTGGTTCGCAAAGAATTGAATAATTTTATCCAGCTCATTTCCCGATGAATGCAAACACCTACGAACAAGGTATAGACAATAGCCACGACGGCTGATTCTGTAGGGGTAAAGAAGCCCGCATAAATTCCGCCCAAGATAAAGACCGGCGCGAAAATAGACCATATGCCACGGCGCACGGATTTTTTCAAATCCGAAAAACACCACCCCGAACCAATACCTTTATATCCGGACTTACGTGAAATGGCGTAGTTCATTACAAGTATGCTAGATGCCATGATTATCCCTGGAACCACGCCGGCAATAAATAATTTGGAAATGGAAACCGTAGAAAATTGACCATGCAAAGCGATGGCTTCTGCGGGTGGCCGTAATCCCAAGGCCGAGATACCAAAAATCACCATAGGAATAGAGGGTGGAATAATAATTCCCAAACCGCCTGATGATGCCGTTAACGCTGAGGCATAGCTCAAGTCGTAGTTACGCTGCGTCATTGCCGGAATCATCAACATCCCGACAGCCGCAGTGGTGGCAGGGCCAGAACCCGAAATAGCTCCAAAGAACAGGCAAGCAAGAACGGTTGCCATACCCAAGCCACCTGTAACTGGCCCCGCCATTGTTTCTGCAATATCAACTAAACGTCGCGAGATCCCGCCTGCTTCCATCAACGCACCTGCCAAAATAAAGGCAGGCAATGCCATCAAAGGAAAGCTTCCAACTGAGGTAAAGGCAATTTGAACAAAAGAGATGGGGTTTTTCCCAAGGGCCAAAAATGAAAACATGGCGGCGCCGGCCAGCGACACCGTAATAGGCGCGCCTAGCAGCAACAATACAAAAAACCCACCAAACAATAACCCGACAATAGACTGCTCCATGGATTAGGCTCCTTCCACCACGCTATCGCGGGCTTCAGCCCCCTGGCGCTTGATTGCTTCTAATTCTTGACTTTCAGGGTCTACCAGCTCTACATGCTTAAACCAGATCAAATAGTTATTCCACAAAATACGTAGAGACATCAGTAAAAAGGCAACTGGCAACACCATGAAGAAATACTTCATGGGAATACCAGTTGTCTGCGACCTCCAAAACAAATTCATGCGATTAAACACAAATTCGTAACTCAGCCAGGTGAAATACAAGTTAAAGGCCACCCAAAGCAAATCAGCAATAGACTCTGTCACTTTCTTTACAATGGGCGGAAAGAACCTGAACTGAAACGTCACCCGATTGTGTGCTGACATTTTGGCGGCTACGACAGCCCCTAGATAGGCAAACCATACAAACATATAGGTTGCCACCTCTTCACCCCACGGAATACTGTACGCAAAAAACTGCCGCAAAATAATCTGTACAAATAACAGAAGCACAAAGGCGCCAAGCAAGAAAGCACAAATGTATTCTTCTATGTGGTCGACTATGTGTAGCGCTACTCTTTTGATCGTCATACCTGTCTCCAACATCCCGCTTTCACCTGACTGGGGCGTATATCGGGCAGCATCAAGACAGATACCAGCCTACGGCAGGTATCTGCAGCAATTCACGATTTGATGAGAAATAGGGTTTAACGATTCAGCGTGGCCAAAACAGCATCCAAGCGCTCTTTACCGCCAATCGAGTCGTAAAATGCAGGCCACACTTTGGTGGTGGCTGCGTCAATCCAGTCCTGCTCGTTGTTGGCAAGCTCTACGATTTCCATACCCGCTGCTTGCAACTCTTGCTTGATGTTGTCTTCCGTGACCTGGATATATTCGTAGCTGTACTCAGTAGCAGCTTGCCCTGCTTCCAGAATCCACGCCTGGACCTCAGGAGTTTGCGCCTGGAATACTTGCTCGCTCATTACCAATGGTTCTAACGAGAACAGGTAACGAATCGGAGTAATGTACTTCTGCACTTCATCAAACTTCATGGCAGAAATAGTGATGTAAGGATTGTCCTGACCGTCGACCACACCTTGCTGCAATGCGGTGAAGGTTTCGTTCCACGCCATCGGTGTCGGATTTACACCCAAGGCATTATAGAAAGCGATCATCAGCTCATTTTTGGGTACACGAATGATCAAGCCTTTCAGGTCATCCAGGCTGCGTACAGGACGTTTGGAATTAGTCAGAACCCTAAAGCCGGAATACGACCAACCGACAATACGCACACCCGCATCACGAATCGTCTTTTCGGTAAGTTCTTTGCCAACATCACCTTGCGTCAAGGTTCTTGCGTCTTCCAGACTTTGGATTACGTAAGGCATTGTGAGCACAGCCACACTGGGCGAGAACGGAGTGATGTTGTTGATCGCTAGAATCGAGAAATCCAGCAGGCCCATCGCGGCGTCATTAATCGTATCTTGTTCATCGCCCAACTGACTGTTTGGGAACAAATCTGCGGTCACACTACCACCACTTTTTTCTTTTAACTGCTCGGCAAATACTTTGCCCAGTTCATATTGAGTTCCGCCTGCTGCATCACCAATCGCCACCTTGAAGGTGGCAGCACTTGCTGTCGTTGCCAACAACAAACTTGCTACCCAGACAGAACCTGTGAGCCATTTTTTGAGTGTCATCCAAGTCTCCTCCCTCTTTTTCCAGAGGTGTATGTGTCACTACAGCAAAACCAGGCACCAGACTCCTTTTTCCAATGCCTGGGGATTTCAGTCCTTACAGCGCCTCATCTTTCAAGTGATACCAGCGATACAAGAAACGCTGGCCAAATCGTCTGAACGGAGCAAAAAACTCTGACTCCACCATTTCCCTGACATTCGGAAATGGCAATCTATCTTGGAAAATAGGCAGATCCAGCTCCTGGCCTTTACCTGCAATCCATTGCGCCATGCGTCGACCTGCCTGGGATGAGTACATCACGCCATTACCGCCATACCCCATCGCGTAATAAATAGTGTGTTGTGGGTCAGGCTGTACAATGCGCGGCATCATATCGTGACTGACATCCACCCAGCCCCACCAGGAATACGCAATTTCAATGCCTTTTAGCTCTGGAAACTTGCGCTCCATTGCTCCTACCAACAGATCTTGGTACTTGCGTTGTGGGGCATCTTTACCCGTAATCGCACTGCGGCTGCCTATCTGCAAACGATTGTCGGGCAGCAGGCGGTAGTAATTACGTAGCACTCGGGTATCAGTCAGTACTTGATGCGTATAGAAATGGCAGGCTTCAATCTCAGCGGGCGTCAGGGGACGGGTCACCAGAGAGTTGGACAAAATCGGCAACAAGCGATTTTTGAGCTCTGCATGCAAACCATTCGAGGTATAGCCACCGGTAGCCACGCCAACGGCTTTGGCTTTCACAACACCACCCGGTGTTTGCAAGTAGTGGTAGCCATTACGCGTTTTCCAACTCTGCACGGGGCTGGAGGGGTGGACGGTAGCGCCCAAAGCACGCGCCTTTTTTAAATACCCAAAAGCCAATTTGCCAGCGTGTATCCCAATACCTTCAGGCTCATGCATCGCCCCATGAGCCTCACGGTCATTCACCCACTCATTACGTACCGTATCTGCACCAAGAATACGGGCGTCGTACTGAAAGGTGTCTCGTAGCAGCGCCGCTTCTTTTTCCAGTACGGGCATGAGCCGTTCGCGGTGAGCAATATACAAATGGCCACCCGGTTGCGGATCACAGTCTATGTCTTTGATCAGCTCTTTAAAGTTTTCCATGCCCTCTACGCACTCACGGTGCATTTTGAGAGCAGTATCCAACCCCCAACGCTGAATCCATTGCGAACGTTTTAGGCGACCTGACGCACACTGCGCCTGCCCCCCGTTACGGGTACTGCAACCCCAGGCGCTGCGGTTAGCTTCCAGCACTGTTGCTTTGATGCCGTGTTCTTGTGCCAGAAAAATGGCTGTGGTCAAACCGGTGAAACCGGAACCGATGATGGCCACATCCACTTCGATATCGTGGGTAATGGGGCCATCATCTTCGGGAGGTTCTCCCGCCGTGCCTATCCAATACGTAGGCGCATATTCCGTACCTTCTCCAGGGTTGCTATGTGTCGCGAGTGGATCATAAGCTGGGTCATAAGCACGTCTAGCGGGTGTCGCTTGCCCTAACGTCTCAGCCGCAGTCTGTTTTGACGTTTCCTGGAGCATATTATTCCCCGCTGGTCACTGGGGGGCGATTCTTGCGGAAGGCATTTTTAATGGCAATTTTGTCACCCTCAAAAGTGAACAAATCCACCATCAGTGCTTCATGTTTACCGCCATTCAAGTCTGTGCCTTTAAAGCGAGACGTAGACACGGCATGGTTAGCATCCAACATGTAGAAGTCACCATCTAACCATGCAGCATCCGGGAAGTTCTTCCAGGCAGACTCAAAGGCCACGCGTACTTTCTCATGGCCCTGATGAGTCGTGCCTACAACCTCATTACCCGCGATCGCGTAGAACACACAATCGTTGGTCATCATGCTCATGATGGCGTCAAGGTCATGGTCATTCCAAGCTTGGGTGTACGCTTTCAATAGTTCTAATTTTTGATTCATTTTCTTGTGCTCCTTCCAGTTATCGTCGTTATTGCACTACCGGCCGTGCATTGCTATGTATGAGCCCTGTCGTAGGCGATGAGGCTTCGGCCAGATAATGTTTCTTGGGCATGCGTCCGGCTAAAAACGCATCGCGTCCCGCCTGCACGGCCCTGCGCATGGCTCGTGCCATACGAATGGGATCTTGTGCGTAGGAAATGGCAGAGTTCATCAGCACCGCATCACACCCCAGTTCCATGGCGATGGTGGCATCTGAAGCCGTTCCCACCCCGGCATCCAACAGCACAGGTACATTTATTTGGTCCAGGATCAGACGTATATTCCATGGGTTCAAGATACCCATGCCCGAGCCGATAATGGAGGCCAGTGGCATGATGGCTACACACCCCATGTCTTCCAGCATACGAGCTTGTATCGGGTCGTCAGAGCAATACACCATCACATCAAAACCGTCTTTAACCAGCGTTTGCGCGGCCTTCAAGGTTTCAGGCATATTGGGATACAAGTTTTTCTCACTCCCAAAAATTTCCAGTTTTGCCAAGGAGTGGCCATCGAGCAGCTCACGCGCCAGGCGCAGTGTGCGTACTGCATCGTCGGCACTGAAGCAACCTGCCGTGTTAGGTAAATAGGTGTAGTCCTGCGGAGAAACGTAGTCCAGCAAACTGGGCTCACCCGCCTCCTGACCGATATTGGTACGGCGGATGGCAACCGTGACAATCTCTGCCCCGCTCTGCTCAACAGCTTCACGGGTTTCAACAAAGTCCTTGTATTTGCCAGTGCCTACCAGCAGTCTGGATTGGTATGAGCGGCCTGCTATAACGAGTGCATCTTCCATAAAACAGCCTGTTCTTTTGTTGACCTCAACAGGAGGGGCAAAGCAACCCCTCCAGGCACCACTCAATCTGAAAAAATTAGACGTAGTCTTTATATTTTTCCAGCAAACGCACAGGACGCTTCAGTGCATCACGACGGAACGGATCGCCCAGTTCCCGGGTACACATGATTTCCAACACGCAGGTTTTCCCCTCCTTCATCTGCATGTCAATCGCGCGTTTGAATGCAGGACCCACATCCTCCAAACGGTCCACGACTATACCCTCCGCCCCCATGGCTTTGGCAATGTCTGCAAACGAGGCATTGTCCAGTTCACCGGCGACAAAGCGGCGGTTGTAGAACTCCACCTGGTTCTTCTTCTCGGCACCCCACTGTCGGTTATGGAAAACCACCGCCGTCACTGGAATTTCATGACGCACTGCTGTCATGATTTCCATCATGCTCATGCCCCATGCGCCATCACCGGCATACGACACGGCGGGACGCTCGGGCGCAGCTGTTTTGGCACCAATAATGGTTGGCAAAGCGTAACCACAATTACCAAAGCTCATCGGTGCAAAAAAGCTGCGTGGTTTTTCAAAGCGCAGGTAACTATGAGCCACAGAGTTGATGTTCCCAATATCGGTAGACACCATCACGTCGTCAGGCATGGCTTTTTCAAGCTCACGCAATACTTGACGCGGGTGCAGGTACTCTCCGCCAGTAAAGGTTTTCTCTTTGGCGTTTTCAGCAATCATGTCCAAGCTGTATGGGTCGGTTTCATGTGTCCACGAATCCAGCTCCGCTTCCCATGTTGCTTTCTCTGCAGCAATGGTCGCTGCACGTTCGTCTTTCGTTGCATCGCTTGCCAGCTCATGTGCATTCACACGAGCCAGCAATTCTTTGGCTACAGCCTTGGCATCACCGCAAATACCAACGGAGATTTTTTTCACCAAACCCAGCATTTTGTGGTCGGCATCGATCTGGATGATCTTGGCGTTTGTGGGCCAGTAATCAATGCCGTACTGAGGCAAGGTGCCGAATGGTCCCAATCGCGTGCCCAGGGCAATCACCACATCAGCTTGCGAGATCAGCTTCATACCTGCTTTCGAACCTTGATAACCCAAAGGACCGCACCACAGTGGATGGCTGGCAGGGAACGAATCATTGTGCTGATAGCTATTTACAACGGGTGCTCCCAAGCGCTCGGCCAAGGCTTTGCATTCCTCGACAGCATCGCTCATGACCACACCGCCGCCAGAAATAATGACTGGGAATTTAGCCTTGGACAGCAACTCCAGGGCCTCTTCCAGTGCTTTCTCACCGCCGTGACCACGATCCAGTTTGCGGGGTGCAGGGATCTCACATGTCACTTCGCCGTAGAAGTAGTCACGTGGAATATTCAATTGAGTTGGCCCCATTTCTGTCATCGCACGCTCGAAACACAAGCTTGTGTATTCGGCCATACGAGCAGGATTGGTGACATGCCCTTGATACTTGGTGAACTCCTGGAACATAGGCAGCTGATTACATTCCTGGAAGCCACCCAGACCCATCGTATTGGTACCTGCTTCTGGCGTCACAATCACCACAGGGCTATGCGCCCAGTAAGCGGCCGCAATGCCGGTCACGCAATTACTAATGCCAGGGCCGTTCTGGCCGATCACCACACCATGTTTACCGGATACGCGGGCATAACCATCAGCCATGTGCGCCGCCCCCTGCTCATGCACAACAGGAATCAAACGGATCCCTGCTGGAGCAAAAATATCCATGGCGTCCATAAAAGCGGACCCCATAATCCCAAACATATCCTTCACGCCGTAGGACACCATGGTCTCTACAAACGCCTCTGACGGGGTCATTTTTGTTAATCCGCTTACCGGTTTACGGTTATCTGCTACCTGGCTCATCACCTAGTCTCCATTGATATACAAAGTCAGTGTCTGGCACACCATATCTATCAAAAATCTTATTATTCGAGATCTTTTGATCACCTTATCGAGAAAAAAATAGGCTGTCAATCAGAAAATAGCTAATAATCTCGATATTCGATATATTTAGTACCATAAATTGTGTATAAATAGATGGAAACCCTAAGTATGAGCTAAAGGAGTAAAGATGTCGCAAAAAACAGAGATACCCGAACATACCGTTTCAGTAAATACGGAATTTGGTATAAAAAGCGCATTGCATGTACCGGCTTTCAGTGAACGCTCAGAGTACGTCCCTGCTCTTGATAAGGCGTACCGTTTTGATCCTGAGGTCACCTTGTCATTGCTTGCCGGCTTCGCTCACAACCGACGCGTCCTCATACAAGGCAGACACGGCACAGGGAAATCCACACACATAGAACAAGTGGCCGCCAGACTGAATTGGCCGTGTATACGCGTGAACCTGGACGGTCATATCAGCCGCTTAGATTTAGTAGGTAAAGACACCATTACCATTCAAGACGGGCTGCAAGTCACACGCTTTCAGGAGGGGGTTATTCCTTGGGCAATGCAACGCCCGATGGCCTTGATACTGGACGAGTACGATGCAGGCAGACCCGATGTAATGTTCGTGATTCAACAGATACTGGAACAAGATGGCCGCTTTACCCTGCTGGATCAAAACCGTGTTTTGCACCCTCACCCCTACTTCCGTATTTTTGCCACGACCAACACCTTGGGCCTAGGCGATCAGACTGGCTTATATAGAGGTACTCATAGCCTGAACCATGCCCAACTGGATCGTTGGAACATTGTCAGCACCCTGAATTATCTGCCTGCCGCCCAAGAAGAAGCCATTGTTTTGGGACGCGTGCCCAGTAAAAATACCGAGCAGGGCAAGCACGATATACAAGCCATGGTGGCGCTAGCCAACCTGACCCGACAAGCATTCTCTGTGGGCGATTTATCCACGCTAATGTCACCGCGCACCGTAATTACCTGGGCGGAGAACTGCACCCTCTTTCACGACAAGCGCCGTGCTTTTGTCGTCTCTTTCTTCAACAAATGCGATGAAAGTGAACAAAACCTGGTAAAGGAGCTGTATCAACGCTGCTTTAACGAAGAGCTGGTACCCAGCGACGCAACCGCCTGACCCAGGAACACCGCATGAGCACCCCAGCCAAGCCTGATCTGCGTGAGCAACGCCGCATACGTGAACTAAGCGCCATGGTGACACGCACCTTGGCCGACGATGCACACGTACACATACGACAGCAACTTTTTTTCAAAGCCAATCGTCCCTTGGTCGCTTTGGCTCCTCACCTGCATTTACATAAAATAGAAACCCTACAAAGCATGCGGGGCGTGAGCGATAGCCTCGCCTTGCGTTTACTGCATACCCGCAGCAGCCTGCATCAGCAACTGATGCCCTCGACCGCCGTATCCCGATTAATTTTTGATTGGCTGGAGGCGCTGCGCACCGAATCTTTAGCCCCAAGCTCTATGCCCGGCATGCGCCATAATTTGCAGCAACGTTTCTATTTTTGGTCGGCAGGTTACTACCACGCCCGCCACACGGAAAGTGAGTTAGGCATTTGGCTCTATACCGTGGCACAGATGTGTTGGAGCCGTTTGAATGCACTGCCCGTCTATGCAGAAACCGAGGATTTCATTGAAAGCACCCGTGCTGGCTTAACGCCGGAGCTGGGCCCGTTGCTGTATCAATTACGCAAGCACCGTAATGACCAGACCACATACGCCACCTACGCACTACAGGTAGCTGCACTGGTGCAGCAAGAAGTGGAAGCGATGCGCCAAGCACAGCCTGCCTGTGCAAACGATCCGGAAAATGAACCCGAGTGGGATGATTTTTCGTTACTGCTGGATTTTGATGGGGACGGAGTGGCGTCAATTGCACACACTATCAGCAATACCGAGCCGCCGTCTCAGCATACGCAAGAACAGTATCAGGTGTACGACGAGCAATATGACAAAGAAGAGCAGCTGGCCGAACTCATACGTCCCGAGTTGCTCAACGCCTATAGGGAGCAGATTAATCAGCGTATTGCCCACCAGCACGTGCACCTAAACCTGCTGGTACAACGCCTCCGGCGTGCCTTGACGGTATATAGCAACCCGCGCTGGGAGAACGATCAAGAAGATGGGTACATTGATGGTGCACGGCTAAGTCAACTGGTGAGCAACCCCAACGAGCGTCGTCTGTTCAGACAAGCGATGCTGGCCGCCCATACACCATGCAGTATCAGCTTCCTGGTAGATTGCTCAGGTTCAATGAAACACCATGCCGAAACGGTAACGCTAATGGTGGACATGCTTAGCCGCGCTTTGGAACAAGCCGGTGCCCAAACAGAGGTGCTGGGTTTCTCGACGCATGCATGGAATGGCGGCAAGCCGTTTAAGCGCTGGATGGCACGGCAACGCCCTGCCAATCCGGGCCGATTAAATGAAGTCAGCCATCGTATTTTCAAGCCGGCACACACACCTTGGAAACGAGCAAACCGAGACATCACCGCACTGATGAAACTGGACTATTACCGTGAAGGCATTGATGGCGAAGCCGTGCAATGGGCATGCCGACGATTGCTGTCACAACAAAGCGAACGCAGGATTCTCTATGTGCTATCGGATGGCTGTCCGATGGACAGTGCGACCAAGCTCGGCAATCACGAACATTATTTGGAAAATCACCTGCTACAGGTGTTGGCACAGGCAAGCCAACAAGGCATAGAGGTGTGGGGTATAGGCATAGGTCTGGATCTAAGTCGGCTCTATACGAATACGCTGATTGCAGATTTTGAGCACGGCCTGGATAACCACTTTCTGGATGACTTTGTGCGTAGCCTACGCCCTACTCGCTGTGGCCCTGGGTCTCAATCTTAGCCAAAGCGGTAGCCGCCCGTTTTAATGCGGGCAAACACAACAGCGCCTTATCGGGTGTCATGCGCATCACAGGTGCTTGCATGGCAACCGCCATATTGGAGCGCCCGCCATCAGCGCGAGGCACCAATACCGCCACACAAAACAAACCAGGCAAAAACTCTTCGTTGTCGAAGGCATAGCCACATTCCTTAACCAGCGCCAACTCTTTTTCCAGCTCATCCAAGGTGGTGATGGTGTTTTTGGTATAGCTTTCCAAGGAAATCTCGGCCAACAAACGACGACGTTGTGCAGGACTCATTTGTGCCAACAGCACTTTACCGCTGGCAGAGCAATGAATAGGCACTCGTGATCCGGGGCGTAAATAAAAGCGCAAAGGCGCCTCGGTTTCAACCCTGTCCAGATAGAGCACCTCGCCACCAGACAGTGCCGTCAAGTTACAGCTTTCACCTAGCTCGTTACCCAAATTGCGCAGCACCGCCCGCCTGGCACCGTATTTCGTGTCGTTGAGCAGTAAATCTTCAGCCAGGCGACGTAAACGTCCGCCCACACAGTAATGCCTGCCATCCGTATCGCGGGCCAACATACCGGCCCCTTCCAGTTGCTGCAACATACGATGCACGGTTGGTTTGGGCAGCTCAATCGCATCGACCACATCCTGCAGAGCAAACATACGATCCTGACTGGCAATGAGTTCCAAGATGCTGAACAAACGCATAGTGGGTGTATCGCCAGCGTTCTTTACTTTTGACTCACGTACTTTTGCTTGTTTTTCAGTCATATACAGGACTCATTTTTTAGACTCTTTACAGGCCATTGTATAGCAAAAAATACTTGAATCTTGTTGCAAACCCAAAAAATCTGCTATATATCTCATTAAACAGAACAATTAATCTCAATAATCAAGAAGAGGTGTAGAGTGCGCTTACTGGACAACATCATTGAGGCGGCACGTCGTCAACCTGCCACCATCGTATTGTGCGAGGCCGATGACCCTAGAGTGTTAAGCGCCGCGCAACGCGCCCAAACCGACGGCGTCGCCCAGATTATTGTCGTAGGGTCTCGCGTCGCTATTGAGACTTGCGCTCAACAACATGCGATTTCACTGAAGGGCCTGCGCATCGAAGATCCTCGTGACTCCACCTTGCGCGCCTGCCTGGAGACACAGTTGTTAGCCCTGCGGGCTCCCAAAGGCATGAGCGCCGAAGATGCCGCGACTCAAATACAAGACCCCTTATGTTTTGCCAACATGCTGGTGCATAGCGGTGTTGCCGGTGGGTCTGTTGCTGGGGCGGTATATAGCACTGCCGATGTGGTTCGTTGTGCCTTGCAGTTAATCGGGAAAGCACCTGGGACAGAGCTCGTGTCCAGCTTTTTCTTGATGCTGATGTGCCAAACCCACCACCCCTTTCAAGGAGGAATGATTTTTAGTGACTGCGGTTTAGTGGTTGACCCTACTGCCGAACAACTGGCTTGTATTGCCCAAGCGGCTGCTCAGTCTTCCCGAGCCTTGCTGCAGACGGAACCGCGTGTCGCCATGCTGTCTTTCTCTACTGCCGGAAGCGCGCACCACCCCGCCGTCGATAAGGTTATCAAGGCCGCACAGTTGGTTAAGCAACGTTGCCCTGATTTAGCCATTGATGAAGACATACAGTTGGATGCCGCTTTAGTACCTGCTATTGCGGCGCGCAAACTACCTGATTCACATGTGAAGGGACTGGCGAACGTATTAATTTTCCCCAACCTTGAGGCAGGCAACATCGCCTACAAGGCCGCTGAACGTCTGGGCCAACTGACCGCTATTGGCCCCCTGCTACAAGGTTTACGAAAACCTGCCAACGACCTTTCCCGAGGCTGCAGCAGTGACGATATTTACGCTGTCATCGCTATCACCTGTTTGCAAGCGCTGTCCACATCATGAGCTGGACCTCCACACTGCTTTTACTGCTCATTATTGCTATCGGCACCTATTTTCAAACCGTCACAGGTTTTGGTCTGGCGATGATTGTTATAGGGATCAACAGTGCTGCAGGACTGACGGATATGCCATTTATTGCCTCAGTAGTCAGCCTGGTAAGCTTGGTCAATAGCGGTGTCGCCTTACCTCGACACCTGCACCATATAGACTGGCGTTTGGCAAATACCACCCTATTGGGTGTCATCCCCGCCAGCATACTGGGTGTCGTGCTATTAAATTTCCTAAATACCCAGGCCACCAGTATTTTGGAGCTCTTGCTGGGCTGCGTGATTAGCTATGGCGGCATCACCTTTGCCTTACGCCCCCGCCAACAGAAAAAGATATCCCGCCTACGATCTTTCTTCTCCGTAGGCTTTATTTCTGGGCTATGTGGGGGCTTATTTGGTATTCCTGGGCCACCGATTATTTTTCACTTGTACAGGCAACCCATCAGCTTGACCGTCACTCGCAATATGCTGCTGCTGATTTTTGCATGTACTGCCTTTTCCCGCAGTCTGTACGAGTTCATTACTATCGGCTTTCCGAAAGCTACGCTGACCACCACCTTATTAGCCGTCCCTTGCGTGGCCTTGGTCACCCTCCTCACACAACGCTTTCCGCCCCCTATCAGCGTGAACGCAGTACGCCACATCACCTTTGCTACCTTGATATTGATTGGTGCCAGCTTGATAGTACGCAGTCTCAGCAGATTGCTATAAACATCTTTCTGTGTGATCGGGGGGCAATCATTCGTGGATTTTCCCATTTTCTGGCTGCCGTCCTGATAAAAAAAACGTGCAATCTCATTAAACAGAATCAATACACCACACGCTCTTATCACAGCGCCCTGAAATAAAAAATGGCCGGAATATTCCGGCCATTTTTTAGACAATCAGACAGTCCATGAAACTGGCCTGATCGCCATACTGACGCAACTTTGCTTCCAGCACGGGAGCAGGAACACCTTCAATGGGCTTATAGCCAAGACGCTGCCAATACCCTACTGCCGGTCCTAAAGACACGAGGCTGCAACGACGCAGACCACGCTGCCAGGCGTAGCGACGACCGGCCTGCAACAAGGCCCCCGCCACACCACGGCCTTGTGCTCGGCGCATCACGGCGCAATCGTGAATAAACCATTGGTCTGCAGGCGCAGGCAAGCTGTTCAAGGCATCCCCCAGGGACGGCGGCAACAGCCCCGCCCAGGGATAGGACACCAGATACCCTTGCAATTGATCGTCGGCATCGCGTGCCACCCAGCAGCTCTCCGGCGCCAGTTCCAGGCGGTTCTGATAAAAGCTGCGGTCTTCCAGAATATCCGCGTCATACACATCAGCCTGAACCTCCAGCACCTGGTCCAGATCATGCAAACGCATTAATTCAATCTGTAAAGTCATACCTACTACACAGCGGCCCACTACCACCACCGTGCCATTTCACTTTGTTAATCGCGGAAGTTATCGTACTGCAAAGGCAATTCCACCTCGGTCTGTTTAAGCAACGCGATGGCAGCCTGCAAGTCGTCCCGTTTTTTGCCAGTCACACGCAGTTTCTCACCTTGAATCTGCGTATCCACTTTCAGCTTGGCGTTCTTGATGGCGGCAATCAGCTTCTTGGACGTAGGCTGATCCAGCCCCTGGCGCACTTTCACTTTCTGACGGGCACCGGCCACGTTTTCCAGCACTTTTTCCGTATCCAGGCAACGCACATCAATACCACGGGCTGCAATACGACCACGCAAAATCTGCATCATTTGCTCCAGTTGAAACACGCTGGGAGCCGACTGCAAAATGGTGTTCTCGTCTTCAAGTTCAAATTTGGCATCCGTACCTTTGAAGTCAAAACGGGTAGCCAACTCGCGGCTGGCTTGTTCGACTGCGTTACGCAATTCGTGGGTATTGACCTCGGATACAACGTCAAAAGATGGCATTCCTAACCGTCCTGTTCCTTAAGTGCAGACAGGCCGCATAAAGCGACCTGTGTGCTTTTTAGAAAACGCTGGTCTTAGTCCGAAGCGGCTTGCTTGGCCTGCTGACGCAGCGCGAATTTCTGTATTTTACCTGTTGCCGTTTTGGGCAACTCTATAAAGCTGAAATGTCGCGGTATTTTAAAGCCAGCCAAGTACTGACGGCAATGCGCGCGCAGTTCTTCCACGGTGACTTCCGCACCGGGACGCAGTTCCACGTAGACATGAGGCGCTTCGCCCCACCGTTCATCAGGCTGAGCGACGACAGCGGCCGCCTGCACGGCCGGATGCCGATACATGACGTCTTCAATCTCGATGGAGGAAATATTCTCGCCCCCGGAAATGATGATGTCCTTGCTGCGATCCTTGATGCGCACATAGCCGTCGGGTTCGCACACTGCCAGATCGCCAGTATGAAACCAGCCTGCTCCCAAGGACTCCTGAGTGGCTTCGGGATTTTTCAGGTAGCCCTTCATGGTGATGTTGCCACGGAACATGATCTCGCCCATGGTCTGACCATCTGCAGGTACAGGCTGCATGGTCTGTGGATCCAGAACCTGCACTGCCCCTTGCAGGTGATAGCGCACGCCTTGGCGGGCATTGCGCTGCGCACGTTCCTGAATGCCCAGTTCATTCCAGGGAGCATGTTGTGCACAGACCGAGGCTGGACCATAGGTTTCAGTCAGGCCATAAACGTGGGTCAGTACAAAACCCATACGCTCCATGCCTTCGATCATGGTGGCTGGAGGTGCAGCGCCTGCCACCATGGCCGACACACCCTTGGGCAGGCGGGACTTCAAGGCTTCGTCGGAGTTGACCAGCAAGGAATGCACAATGGGCGCACCACAGTAGTGGGTAACGCCATAATCGACCATATTGTCCACCATGGCCTGGGCTTCCACCTTGCGCAAACAGACGTTCACGCCAGCACGAGCCGCGATCACCCAAGGGAAAGTCCAACCATTGCAATGGAACATGGGCAGGGTCCACAGATAGACCGCATGCTTGGGCATGTCCCATTCCAAGACGTTGGACAAGGCCCCCAGATACGCGCCACGGTGGTGATAGACCACGCCTTTGGGCTTGCCGGTAGTACCGCTGGTGTAGTTCAGGGCAATTGCATCCCACTCGTTGGCGGGCAATTGCCATTCGTAATCCGGGTCACCTCCGTCAACAAACTCTTCATAGGTTTGCGAGCCGATGCGCTCTGCGCCAGTGTCAAAATAAGTGTCCACGACGTCAATAACCAGAATGGGCTCTTTGCTTTCGCGCAGGCTCAGGGCTTCTTTCATGACGGCGGCAAATTCGCTATCCACCAGAACCGCACGCGCTTCGCCGTGATCAAGCATATAAGCGATGGTGCTGGCATCCAGACGGGTATTCAAGGTGTTTAACACGGCGCCACACATCGGCACGCCAAAGTGAGCCTGAACCATGGGCGGAGTATTGGGCAACATCACGGCCACGGTGTCGCCCTTGCCTATCCCTGCCTTGGACAAGGCACTACCTAGCTGACGGGTGCGAGCATAAAGCTGCGACCAGTTCATCTTGATGCCGTTTTGGGCGGGCCCGTAAACCAGAGCCGGGTAGTCAGGGTAGACAAAAGCACTGCGCTCGATGAAATCCAGCGGCGACAAAACACGATAATTGGCGTCTGTCTGGGGCAAATCCTGATCGTAAATACTCACCACAAAGTCTCCAAAAAAAGGGCGGGCTAACCGAAATCCACGGCGGTCCGTCTGATAATTGCGCTCATACATTAGCTGGCTACAGCGCTTTGGGCAAGGTCGCCTTTTCAGCTATAGAGGCGCATAATGACACGCTATCTAAGGTATATATCGCGACCGGCTGACTGCTCGCTGACAGTTTGCCCCCTACCCGAAGGTGCTTCATGCCCGTAGCCATGCTGTATATTGCCGCCGGAGGTGCACTGGGCGCACTGCTGCGGTGGCTCCTGAGCCAAGGTCTCAATGTCCTGTTCCCTACGCTGCCCCCCGGTACTTTGCTGGCTAACTTGCTTGGCAGCTATTTGATGGGCATTGCGATGGCCTATTTCAGCGGATTGGGGCTGGGCCACGAAGGCTGGCGCATGTTCATCATGACAGGTTTCCTGGGCGGCCTGACGACCTTCTCTACCTTCTCTGCCGAAATCATGACCCTGATGATGCAACAGCGTTATATCTGGGCCTTGGGCGGCATCGCCATCCATGTCGTCGGCTCCTTGCTGATGCTGGGTCTGGGCATGGCCACCTGGGGCCTGCTGCGGGGACAGACATGATAGACGTGCATTTTCTGCAAGCCGGCTCCCCTCCACCGGATGTGGAGCAACGTTTCGGGAATCAGAACGCCTGGTTCAAACGTGCCTTGCAAGCTCTGGAGGTGAATGTCCACACTTGGCGAGTCCATCAGGACAAGGCCCTGCCCGCAGCAGACTGCCCGGACCCTGTCGTGATCAGCGGTTCCTGGAGCATGGTCACTGACGAGCCGGACTGGAGCGAAAATCTGGCCGCCTGGATTCGGGAGCGCTATCAGACCCCCATGCCTTTGCTGGGTATTTGCTACGGTCATCAATTAATGGCTCACGCCTTGGGCGGACGTGTGGATTACCATCCTCTGGGGGCCGAGGTGGGCTATCTACCCATTCACCTGTCCGAGCAGGCGCACGAGCATGAGTTGCTGACCCATCTACCCATGCAGTTCCCTGCCCTGCTCACGCACCAGCAAAGTGTGCTGAGTTTGCCGGACCATGTGCAAGTGCTGGGCAGTTCCGCCCACGACCCCTATCAAATCCTGCGGTACGGCCCCGCGCAGTGGTCAATCCAATTTCACCCTGAGTTTTTTGCCGGCCTGCTGCGATACTGCGTGCTGCGAAACGCTGAGTCCTGGCGAGCCCAGGGCATAGACCCGAAAACCCTGGCAGACCCCATTCAGGACACGCCTGACGCCCGTCGTCTGCTGTGCCGTTTTGTGCAGATTTACTCGTCCAGCGGTCCCAGTGGACGACGGAAAAATTCGCCAGGGGTTTGACCCATCAAATCCCGAAAAGCCGCTACAAAGGCCGACATGCTGTCGTAGCCGCATGCCAGGGCGACATCGGTCACCCTTTCATGTCGCTCCAAAAGAGGCAAGGCACTCATGACACGCAAGCGCTGACGCCAGACCCGAAACGTCAACCCCGTTTGCTGGCGAAACAAACGGCTCAAGGTTTTTTCGGACAAACCCTGTTGCCCTGCCAGATCCTGCAAACTCCAGTCACCCGATGGGTGGGCCTGCAATTGCTCACACACTTGCAAGAGGCGCGGGTCCGAAGGCCAGGGCAGAATCAGGCCGCTTTCAGGTGCAGCCAGCAAACGATCCAGCAAGACCTGCACCAGGCGCCCCTGTGCCCCCTCTCGCTCATACAACACAGGCAAAAGGCTGAACTCGCGAATCAGCTCGCGCAACAAACGGTCTACGATCACCACGCGACACGCCGTTGGTGCTTCAGGCAAGGCACTGACATCAATATAAAGACTACGAATCTGAGCATCGGGCGAGCTACGCACCCCATGCTCAACGCCTGCAGGCACCCATACCGCCTGCTGAGGCGGTGCCATGAAACGACCACTGGCCGTGCGCACCTCGATCACCCCAGTCAGGGCATAGGAAAACTGCACCCAGGGATGTCGATGAGGACGAGCAATAGCTTGATTGGGCAAGGTACGCTCCTGGCCATACAAAGGCCTGGGCAGGTAGCGCAACTGCTGCAAACTCGCTGGAATTGGCTCCGCCGGCATCAGAATGTCCGTTTGTCGATAATCCATATCCGTTTAGCGATAAACCCCCAAAAAAGTCTACGGTACAGTGAGGCCTTTCATAACACAAGCCTTTCAAGCCTCTAACAAATCCATGCTCTCTCAACTACGACTGCTTTTTGACAACTTCACCCTGATTCTGATCAGCGTGGTGGCACTGGCAAGTTTCTTTCCCGCCTACGGCCAAGGTGCGGTGATCTTCGATGTGATCACTGGTCTGGCCATTGCCCTACTGTTCTTCATGCACGGCGCCAAACTGTCCCGCGAAGCCATCATTGCCGGAGCAACCCACTGGCGTTTGCACTTGCTGGTCTTTGGCTGCACGTTTGTCATATTTCCGCTGCTGGGTCTGCTGTCCAAGCCCATCTTGCTGCCATTGCTGGGCATGCCTTTGTTTGTGGGCATTCTGTACATGTGTGCCCTGCCTGGCACCGTGCAATCGGCCATTGCCTTTACCTCCATTGCTCGTGGCAACGTACCTGCTGCCATTTGTAGCGCATCAGCCTCCAGCCTGATCGGTATTGTGCTCACGCCGGTGTTGCTCAAGCTTTTGCTGGATGCTGATGGTGGCTCGGCCGCCTCGACCCTGGATGCCATCAAAAAGATCAGCCTGCAGTTGTTGTTGCCCTTTGTCGTCGGCCACCTGATGCGCCCCCTGATTGGCAAATGGATGGATCGCAACCGCAAATGGCTGCGCAGCGTCGATCAATCCTCGATCTTGCTCGTGGTCTACACCGCTTTCAGCGCCTCGGTCATTGGTGGACTGTGGCAGACCGTACCGCCCAAGTCTCTGGCTATTCTGGCTGTGGTCTGCCTGGTCTTGCTGGCCATCATCCTGTTCCTGACCACTTGGCTGGCTCGTAAACTGGGTTTTAATAAAGAAGACGAAATTGCGATTGTCTTCGGTGGCTCCAAGAAAAGTCTGGCAACCGGCGTGCCCATGGCCCAGGTCCTGTTTACCGGTGCTGCGATTGGCCCAGCTCTGCTGCCCATCATGATCTTCCACCAGATTCAATTGATGGCTTGTGCATTCATTGCGAATAAATATGCGCAGCGTCCAGAAACACCAAATGAAAAAGCACAACTGCAACGTGCCTGATCGGAAGGACAAATGAAAATGGCCTGGTTTCTTGGAAACCGGGCCATTTTACTGGCTGGAAGCAAAACCCCAACCGGTACGTTGAATAGTTCATCAAGGCAGCTTGATAAGCAGTTACGAACTCCTTTTCAAGGGCTGGTTTGAGCTTATTTATAGATCCGAAATGTACACAAAAATAGTGGTGCCATCGTACCTGAATGAGCCATCAGGATTCTTTTGATTCAGCACCTTGCGCAAATCAACAGGATGCAGCCACCCTGCCCCCAGCAGACCGCCATTAATCGCTCTGATCTCCGTTCCACCCACCGCAATGGCGGCATGGAAGAACTGCATGCCTGCGACTCGACAAAATCCAATAGCCTTGCCTCCGGGCAAAGAGCTTTGCCCATCCCACTTCCTGCCTTTTGAAAAATTAAATAAAGGCAGCCAGTTCTGAGCAGATATGGACGTTAATTGTTCATAACTAATTTTGGCGTTATACAAATAACGCATATACGCTGCTGCGTCATAGCAAACGCCTTTCATATATGCCGTAATATCATCCGGACCATGAATAAGATATCTGTCTGCATAAATGATTCTATCGGGTGCTGAGAGTTTGGCGGTTTTCGTGCCTTTATCTGTCAAATTCATGGCTAAACCCTTATAAACAGATGAGAAACCTCGGCACATAGTAGCAGCAAATACTAATTTACATTCTTAAGGAGGTACTATTTACCGATTGAATTAAACAATCAACATCCAGCACTACGCCTAACTAATAGATTAATTAAAAAAGTTAGATAATTTTATAAAAATAATTAAAAACCAAACTAGCAAACAATTAACAAGTAAATCATTCCTAACAAGCGTCTCCATAAACTTGTATTTTCCATCCAAACAAAAAGAGCGCTGAAGCACGCTACTGCTCCAACGCCCTGCTCAACACGCGCCAAACAACGCTACATCCAAACTGCTCACTTCAACTTATTGATCTTGTCGTTCAAGGTTGCTGCCGATAACTCCCCCGCCCGCACATCCACCAAACGGCCCTGCTCGTCCAGGAACAAGGTGGTTGGCAAGCCTCGGCTACGTACGGCCTGGCCCAGTTTCATTTGTGGGTCACGCCACATATTGCCCAGCTCCAGGTTCTCGTCCATCAGGTACTTCTGGATTTCACCCAGTTCCTCGCCCTGATTCGCAAACACAATATTGACATCCGAGCGGCTGGACTGCACCTGCTTGAAAGCCGGCATTTCTCGACGACAAGGAGGACACCAACTGGCCCACAGATTGACGACCGTCACCTTCCCCTGATATTGATCCAGGCTCTGCGGCGCGCTGAAATCAGCCTGCATGGGGATCAGGTCTATTTCGGGCAATGGCATGGTCGGCTCTACACCGCCTCGGCCGACTGCCACCATGATCAAAGAAAAAGCGGCTACACCCACGGCCAGGCCGCCGGACACGGCTGGCAGCATCGCCTTGTCACGCAGCACACGCCACAGCACATAAAACCAGCCTGCCGTCACAGCGGCAGGGATCATCAGGCCACCGTCACGCAGATCCAGCCAGTGCAATGGCTCGCTTTGGTAGAACTCCCACTGCTGAATCAGAAAGCCCAAACGTCCAACCAGCACGCCCAAAATAATCGCCCGCCACAAGACCGATTCGGCCCGGGTCTGCCTGCGTCTATCCAGCCAGGCGGCCAGAAACAACCCCAGTAATGCCGCGACCATAAAAGCAAACAAAGAGGTGGCAAAGGTAAAGGGGCCGAGCTGTATGCTTTGCATAAACATCAATCCTGACAAGACCAAGTAAAAAGAGACCCGCCATAAGCGGGTCGGGGCAATAAAGACAGACAGCGGCGCGGCTAAAAGATTCCCTGAGTCAGGAGGCCTTGCCCAAGATCTGCATGAATTGACCCATTTTCGTGTGGCACTTGATACCGGGTTCCAACTCTACCCCACTGCTGACATCGATGGCATACGGGCGGTGCAAGGCCACTCGCTCAGCCACATTGTCAATACGCATCCCTCCGGCCAGAACCAAGGGAGGCAGGCCATCCTGGTCTTGCAGACGTGCTTGCAAACCTTGAATCAGTTCGGGATCAAAGGCCGTGCCGGTACCACCGTAAGCATCGTGATAACCATCCATCAACCAGGCGCGTGCATCGCGATAATTCAGGCACTGTTCCAGCAAACCGTCCACTGTATCCAGACCGGGCGCGCCCACCCGAAAAGCCTTGATATAGGGATGTGCGTAGCGCCGGCACTCTTGCGGGCTTTCTTCACCGTGAAATTGCAGCAAATCGGGTTGTACCTGTTCCAGAATTTCCCGCACAACGTTCTCGGAGGCATTCACGAACAGGCTGACTGCCTGCACAAACGCCGGCACACGGGCGCGCAAGGCGACAGCGTGCTCCGTGCTTAACATGCGAGCACTTTTCGGGTAGAAAACAAAGCCCACTGCATCTGCGCCCAACTGCACGGCAGCATCGATATCCTGCGCTCGGGTAAAACCACAAATCTTGACTCGGGTACGGCTGAACATCGCACATCCTCGAATAAAAAACGGGGGCCAGATGCCCCCGTGTGAATCATAACGCGTCCTTACTGGAAACTGCTGGCGGCATCATCCATTCCAAATCCATAGCTGTCAGAACCATAGGTCGATTCTGTACCGAACTGAATTTGTGAATCATCCAGCAAAACTTCGCCGTGCTTGTAATGTGTGACTAAGCCAGGGAAGGTCAAAACAGCAGCCACCATCAACAATTGAATGATAATAAACGGCACTGAGCCCCAATAAATATCAGTCGTCGACACACGCTTGATACGCTCGCCCGTCACCTTGTCGGTATAGTCATCTTTGGGGGCCACCGAGCGCAGGAAAAACAACGCGAAGCCAAAAGGCGGGTGCATGAAGGAGGTCTGCATATTGACCGCCAACAAAACACCGAACCAGATCAGGTCAATGCCCATCTTGTCAGCAATTGGCCCGAGCAGCGGCACAATAATAAAGGCCAGCTCGAAAAAGTCGAGAAAGAAAGCCAGCAGGAAGGTCAGAATACTGACAATGATCAGGAAACCCCATTCCCCACCGGGCATGTCGATCAAGAGGTGCTCGACCCACAGGTCACCATTGATGCCGCGAAAGCTCAGACTAAAGACGGTCGAACCCACCAGAATGAAGACCACAAAGCACGATAGGCGGGTCGTCGATTCCATGGCCTGACGCAGCAGCTTCCAGGATAAGCGGCCACGCGTTACGGCCATGATGATGGCCCCCACCGCCCCCATCGCCCCGCCCTCGGTGGGGGTAGCCACACCAATAAAGATGGTGCCCAACACCAGGAAGATCAGGAACAGCGGTGGCACCATCACGAAAATCACGCGCTCGGCGATTTTGGACAGCATGTTCAGCTTGAGCAACTTGTTGATCAGCGCGATCACCCAGGCCGTTACCCCCCACAACAGCATCAGCACGACGATGTGCTCGTCCATGGGGATATTGGGGTGAGTGGCAAAATAGTGCTGCGAACCAAAGTAGGCCACGGCCGATGCCACAATGCTCAAGACGATCAGCGAGGTCAAACCACGGCTGCCATTAGGCTCCACATACACACGGGCCTCTGGCGGCAAGGCAGGAGCCGACTTGGGCTTGATGTAGGACATCACCACAATGTACAGAACATAGGTCGCCACCAACAGCAGACCGGGCAGCATGGCACCTCGGTACATATCACCGATGGAGCGCCCCAGTTGGTCAGCCAGAATAATCAGTACGATGGAAGGCGGGATGATTTGCGACAGCGTGCCCGAGGCTGCAATCACCCCTGTGGCTAACTTGCGGTCATAGCCATAGCGCAACATGATGGGCAAAGAGATCAAGCCCATGGAGATCACGGAGGCCGACACCACACCCGTCGTAGCAGCCAACATGGCACCGACCAGCACCACGGCAATGGCCAGACCACCACGCAAAGGACCAAATAGCTGACCAATGGTATCGAGCAGATCCTCCGCCATCCCTGAGCGCTCTAAGATCAGCCCCATTAAGGTAAAGAAGGGAACCGCGAGCAAGGTATCGTTCTCGACAATACCAAATACCCGTTGAGGCAAGGCCTGGAATAAGGCCGGCTGCATCATGTCCAGTTCAATGGCGACCAGACCATATAAAATCCCGATTGCCGACAAGGTGAAGGTAACGGGAAAACCCAATAGCAAAAACACGATCAGGTTAAAGAACATGATCGGAGCCAGATTATCAACCAGAAATTCCATTGTTACTGGCCCTTAGAAACAGAGGTTGTTGCTTCGTTTGCCTGGGCAATCTGACGAATTTCCTGGGCAAGTTCTTCTTCTGCGCTCAGCCCACCATTCCTTAATAAGGGGTTGGGACAGACACCGCGCAAAAAGCCTATGCATTTGATCAGGTGGGACACACCGGCCAAAGCCAATAAGGCAAAACCAATGGGGATCAGTAACTTGACAGGCCAACGCACCAGCCCACCCGTATTGGAGGACTGCTCGTTCAGCACATAGGACTGCTCAAAAAACGGAATAGAGAGCCAAAAAATCAGCAAGGTTGCGGGCAGAAGGAAAAAGATCACGCCAATAATATCGATCCAGACCTGAACACGCGGCGGAAAACGTTCCGCTAACGCATCCACCCGTACATGTTCATTCACAAAGAAGGTATAACCGGCCGCCAGCAAGAAAATGGCACCGAACAAATACCACTGCAATTCCAGCCACTGATTGGAGCTGATGCCATACACCTTGCGAACGATGGCGTTAATAGCACTGACCAACACCACGATCAGGGTTAGCCAGGTCACGGACTTACCAACGACCGTATTCAGACGGTCGATCAAACTAGACAATCGTAAGAAAAATTTCATGGCCTTGCTCAGGATATGGTCGCCTTCTGGATTCGCTTGTGGCTCATGCTCGAAGGTGGTCGGCCTTATACAGATAAGAATGTAAGAAACAAAATGGCTTCACATTTTATACGATTCAAGCATGTGAAGCCGGTTCGAATACCGGGGATAAACCCTTTAGACACGGGCTAAATCATGATTTTTCTGAGACCGTTTCAGCAAATCGCAAGCCACTTAATTCATAGAGCAAATCGTAGGGATTGCGGGTAGGAATATCAAACTGCCGGGGGTAATCTACCCCGGCCAGATACAGACCACTGGCATCGAACGTCGGAGCCGATAAGCGGCGATCGCGCTGCGCCAATAAATGCAAAACCCAATCTGGCGGTTGTCGGCCTTGGCCGATATAAATCAGCATACCCATCAGGTTGCGAATCATGTGATGCAAAAAAGCATTGGCGCTGAAACGGAACAGGAAAAAATCGCCCTGCTGCTCGATATGAATGTGCGACATGGTACGCACCGGGCTGGCCGCCTGACATTGCGAGGAACGAAATGCACTGAAGTCGTGCTCGCCCACCAGATGCCGGGCGGCCTCTTGCATCAGGGCCAGGTCCAAAGGACGAAAAACCCAGGCAACACGACCATGCAATAAAGGGGAACGCACCCGGTGCTGACGCAACAGGTAAACGTAATGGCGGCCTTGGGCGGAAAAGCGTGCATGGAAATCATCCGGCACTTCGCGCGCCCATTGCACGGCAACGGAGTCCGGCAGCAAGGCGTTCAAACCACGCACCCACGACTCCAGGCTGCGCTCGGCAGCCGTGTCCAGATGAACTACTTGATTGAGGGCATGAACGCCGGTGTCGGTGCGACCGGCGCAGATCGTAGAGACAGGCTGGGCCGTAAAACGGCGCAGTGCCTGCTCCAGAACATCTTGAACGGTGTTGCCACCGGCCTGACTTTGCCAACCCAGCCAGGGCGTCCCTTCATAGCAGACACCCAATGCAATACGTCTCATGGTGGGTTTGCCTTACTGACGAACGGGAGGCTCGTCCGAAGGCGGCTGATCCAGGTCCAGATTGATTTTTTCCAGTTTTTCCCGAACCATCGCTTCGCTAACGGGTGCGGGCGAGTCATCGCCATGGCGATTTTCGGTATTGGCACGGCGCAACACCCAGGTCACCAGGACCACAATTAACGCCAGTACTACGGCCATCACGGCCAACATATGTTCTTGAATCCAGGACACGGTCTTTTTTGCCTTGTTAACTGCACCGGCCATCTTGCCCTGCTCGGACTCAGATGGTGCGGAAATCGCTCCTGCCACGGAGGCAGAAGAAGCGGCGCCCGAAGCGCCAGAATGCGTGTTGCCCGTAGCAGCATCGCTACCGGCATCCCCCAGACCCAGCTCTTGCGCCGAATCCAGGATTAAATCTTTAGCGGCCTCGCCTTGAGACTGCAAGGCACGGCCCAGGGTGGAGACATTCTCTTCCAGTTGCGAGACACGATCGCCCGTCTCGCGCAGTTGATGCTGCAATTGCTGCTTGGCGTCACGGGCTTGCGTCCCTGCCGACAAGAGCAAACGATCCTGGCCTTGCGCCTGAGCTCCCGGCTCGCCTGAACCCGTTTGCACCACACCCTGGGAGGCATCAGCCTGATCCTGCCCCTCCTGCGCCGCAGAGCGCAACGCTTGGGCCTGATCGACATAGAGGCGACGAGCTTGGGCATCGTCTATGGACAACATCGCCGCCACATCGGGAATCTGTAAGGTTTGGCCCGCCTTTAGGCGGTGCATATTCTGCTTGATGAACGCATTCGGATTCTGCTTATGAACCGCCATCATCCACTGATAGGCACTGACACCATCCACGGCATGGCGACGCGCCAAGGCATGCAAGGTATCGCCGGATTTCACGCGTACCGCGCTTTGTGCCTTCACATTGGATGGAGTGGTCGAACCGGAAACCTGCACAGACACCGGCGCCTGATGGCCTGCCTGTGTTTGAGTCACCGCTTTGACAGCCACCGGAGCCGGGGCCAGCACGCTGACCTGATGCAGGAACTGTCCGCTATCACTTTGAATCTGCAAGAGCACATCGGCCACAGAACCGGAGAACATCTGCTCGGAAGAGAGCCGAATGCGTCTTACTTGCCCTTGCTCGTCACGCTCGATCACGGTCTTCAGGGAATTCAGATCAACCGGAGGGGTCAAGCCAACCTGCTGCCAGACCGACAAGGGAGCAGGTGCCACTTTCAGAGACAGGCTTTCTTCCGGACTGATCTGTCGAATACCCACATCCAGCTTGAAAACCTGATTGGGAGCTGACACCAAACGACTATGGCCAATCTCCAAAGCGCAAACCGGTGCGGCCGCCAGCATCCCGGCCACTAGCAGGGCCGAACCCAGCGTACGTACGGGATGAAGGCAGCCAACCATGATTAGAGCTCGCCCAAAGCAATACGCAACATGCGGCGCAGCGGTTCAGCTGCGCCCCACAGCAACTGGTCGCCAACCGTGAAGGCGCTCAGGTACTCGGGACCCATGTTCAGCTTGCGCAGACGCCCCACAGGGATATCCAGCGTGCCAGTCACGGCAACCGGAGTCAGCGAATCTACCGTGGCTTGACGCTCGTTAGGAATGACTTTGGCCCACTTGGAACCTTCAGCCAGGATATCGGTGATCTCGTCCAGCGGTACATCACGAGTCAGCTTGATGGTCAGAGCCTGGCTGTGGCAACGCATGGCACCGATACGCACGCACAGACCGTCGATAGGAATATGCTTGTCCTGCGCACCACGGCCCAGGATCTTGTTCGTTTCCACGCCGCCTTTCCACTCTTCACGCGTCATGCCATTGCCCAGGTCAGAGTCGATCCAGGGGATCAGACTGCCGCCCAGCGGAACGCCGAAGTTTTTCTGCGGCAGATTGGGATCGCGCTGTGTCTGCAAGACACCACGGTCGATATCCAGAATGGCCGATGCAGGATCGTCCAGCAGGCTGGAGACGGACTGATTGATCAGACCGAACTGAGTCAGCAGTTCGCGCATGTGCTGTGCACCACCGCCCGACGCCGCCTGATACGTCATGCTGGTCATCCACTCAACCAGATTCTGGTTAAACAGACCGCCCAGACCCATCAGCATGCAGCTGACCGTACAGTTACCGCCGATGAATTGCTTGCCACCGTTGGCCAGCGCCGCATCAATCACAGGACGATTGATCGGGTCCAGCACAATCACGGAGTTTTCATCCATACGCAGCGTGCTGGCCGCGTCAATCCACAAACCATTCCAGCCAGCGGCACGCAGCTTGGGGTAGATCTGGCTTGTGTAATCTCCACCCTGGGCAGTCACAATAATGGGCAGCTTTTTCAAAGCGTCAATATCGTGGGCGTCCTGCAAAGGGCCAGCGCCGTCAGCCCACGAGGGAGCTGCGCCGCCAGCATTGCTAGTCGAGAAAAACACCGGCTGAAAAAGGGAAAAATCGCCTTCGTCGCGCATGCGCTGCATGAGCACGGAGCCCACCATCCCACGCCAGCCGACCAAACCTACCGCTTGAGTCATAGTAGTACCACCTGGATATATAAAAAAATAAAACGATAGAAGATACTATCGCAAAGCCTTGAGCACTGCATCCCCCATAGCACTGGTGCTCAGCAATTGACAACCGTCTTCGTAGATGTCGCCGGTACGCAAACCTTGTTCGAGCACGCTGGCAACCGCTGCTTCGATACGTTTGGCCTGGTCTTCTGCATTGAGCGAGTAGCGCAGCAACATGGCAGCGGACAAAATGGTGGCCAAAGGATTGGCTTTGTCCTGACCGGCGATATCGGGTGCCGAGCCATGGCTAGGTTCGTACAAACCTTGCTGGGATGCGTTCAGAGATGCCGAGGGCAACATGCCGATGGAGCCTGTCAACATGGCCGCTTCATCCGATAGGATATCGCCAAACAGGTTGCCTGTGACAATCACGTCGAATTCTTTTGGTGCGCGCACCAATTGCATGGCGGCATTGTCCACGTACATGTGGCTCAATTCCACGTCCGGATACTCACGGGCCACATCAATCATGATGTCGCGCCAGAACTGGGATGTTTCCAGCACATTGGACTTGTCCACGCTGCACAAACGCTTTTGACGTTTTTGTGCGGCCTGGAAACCCACGTGGGCAATACGGCGCACTTCGCTTTCGGCATAGTGCATGGTGTCAAAACCCTGACGCTCGCCAGCAAAGTTGCCCTCTTCCACGGTACGCACACCGCGCGGCTGACCGAAGTAGATATCGCCCGTCAGTTCACGCACGATCAGGATATCCAGACCGGACACGACTTCTGGTTTCAGGGTGGAGGCGTTAGCCAGTTGCGGGTACAGAATGGCGGGACGCAGATTGGCGAACAGGCCCATGGCACGACGCAGGCCCAAAATAGCTTGCTCGGGACGCAGCTGACGCTCCAGAGAGTCGTATTTCCAATCACCCACGGCGCCGAACAACACGGCGTCGGAGCGTTGGGCCAGGCTCAGTGTTTCAGGTGGCAGAGGATGGCCGTGCAGGTCGTAAGCGGCGCCGCCCACCGGAGCCACGGTCATTTCCAGATCCATGCCCAGAGCGCCCAGTACGCGCTGAGCTTGTTCGGTAATCTCGGGACCGATGCCGTCACCGGGCAATACTGCGATTTTATGAGTCATGATGAGTAGGACGTAAAAATTAGAGAGTAAGAGTGAAGAGCGCCGGCCCGACGACCGAAGCATCTTGGCCGCCATAGGCAGGCCGCAACAGCGAGGCTTCTACAAGGCCGGCACCCATGTTCAAGGTTGGCCGACCAACCAAGGGTGGCGGGCCAGACGCTCGGCCTCGTACTGACGGATCATGTCCGCTTTCTGCAAGGTCAGACCAATTTCATCCAGGCCATTCAAGAGGCTGTGCTTGCGCGAGGCATCAATGGTGAATGGCAACTCCCGACCTTCAGGTGTGATGACGCGCTGCTCGGCCAGATCAATACGCAGCTTGTAACCGGGGAAGGCTTTGACTTCATCGAACAGGCGGGCAATATCCAGCTCGTTCAGGACAATAGGCAGCAAGCCGTTCTTGAAGCTGTTGTTAAAGAAAATATCGGCGAAAGACGGCGCAATGATGGCGCGAAAACCATATTGCATTAGCGCCCAGGGTGCGTGCTCGCGGCTGGAGCCACAGCCAAAGTTCTTACGCGCCAACAGCACAGAAGCGCCCTGGTAGCGGTCCTGGTTCAGCACAAAATCCGGGTTCAGCGGACGGCGGGAATTATCCATGCCGGGTTCACCGTGGTCCAGATAGCGCAGTTCGTCAAACAAGTTGGGGCCAAAGCCGGTGCGCTTGATGGATTTGAGGAACTGCTTGGGGATGATCAAGTCCGTATCCACATTCTCCCGATCCAAGGGAGCGACCAGACCTTCATGAGTAGTAAATGCTTGCATGGTATGGATTTCCTCAGCTGAACGAACGCACGTCGACAAAATGGCCAGCAATAGCGGCGGCAGCCGCCATGGCTGGGCTGACCAGGTGGGTACGACCACCCTGCCCCTGACGTCCTTCAAAGTTACGGTTGGAGGTCGAAGCGCAACGCTCGCCAGGTTCCAGACGGTCGGCGTTCATGGCCAGACACATGGAGCAGCCGGGCTCACGCCATTCAAAACCGGCATTCAGGAAAATCTTGTCCAGACCTTCTTGCTCGGCCTGACGTTTCACCAGACCGGAGCCAGGAACAATCATGGCTTGCTTAACGTTGGAAGCCACTTTGCGCCCCTTGGCCACGCTGGCGGCCGCACGCAAGTCTTCAATTCGGGCATTGGTACAGGAGCCAATGAATACGCGATCAATGCGAATATCGGTCAAAGGCATATTGGGCGTCAGGCCCATGTATTCCAGGGCGCGTTCCATGCCGTTGCGGGCAACGTCGTCCTTTTCCTTGTCTGGGTCCGGTACGCGGCTGTCGATAGGCAACACCATTTCTGGCGAGGTGCCCCAGGTCAGCTGAGGGGTAATCTGGCTGGCGTCGATACGGATCACGCGGTCAAACTCGGCACCTTCGTCAGAGTGCAAGGTGTTCCAGTAAGCCACGGCTTGATCCCACAACACGCCTTTGGGGGAGTAAGGACGGCCACGCAGGTACTGAATGGTTTGCTCGTCCACAGCCACCATGCCCGAACGTGCCCCGGCTTCAATTGCCATATTGCACACCGTCATGCGGCCTTCCATGGACAAGGCACGAATCGCCGAGCCGCCAAATTCAATGGCATAGCCTGTACCACCGGCCGTCCCGATCTGACCGATCACATACAAGATCAGGTCTTTAGCGGTACAGCCAAAAGGCAGCGTGCCGTCCACCTGGATCAGCATACTTTTGCTTTTCTTCATCAGCAGAGTCTGGGTGGCCAGCGTGTGCTCCACTTCCGATGTGCCGATACCAAAAGCCAAAGCGCCCACGGCTCCGTGCGTGCTGGTGTGGGAGTCACCACAAACCACCGTCATGCCGGGCAAGGTGGCGCCCTGCTCGGGGCCAACAATGTGCACAATGCCCTGACGCACGTCGTTCATGCGGAACTCGGTAATACCGAACTCTTCACAGTTGGCGTCCAGGGTATCAACCTGCAGGCGCGAGATCGGATCTGTAATGCCGTTCTGGCGGGAAGTGGTGGGAACGTTGTGGTCCGCCACAGCCAGGTTGGCACTGATGCGCCACGGCTTGCGGCCAGCCAGTGTCAGACCTTCAAAGGCTTGGGGGCTGGTCACTTCATGCAGCAAGTGGCGATCAATGTAGATCAAACAGGTGCCATCCGCGTCCTGATGCACGACGTGTTCGTCGAACAACTTATCGTATAAAGTTTTTGCCATTGCGCTCTCGCGATTCAGTTAAGACGACAACCCGCACAGAGCAGGCTGCATATAAATTTTTTCTTATTATGACAGGCGCAGTAACTGGGACAAGGACATTCACTATCCTAGTATTAGAACTACCAGGATAGCCAAATAAAGAAAAAGCCTAGCAATCTCAACATGATCGAAGGCCCTACTGGCGCGACAGCGCACGGCCGGCATCCGGTCGCCGGGGCACAACTGGTCTTTACTGATTTCCAGTCATCAATGACTAGGGCATTACTCATGCATAATCGGTCAGTAAAGCACGTGGCCTGGAGGAATAAACAGGCTGCTAAAAACCGGAAGAATCAAGCATCGCTAAAGAACGGTAGCTTGCTCCCCCCTTGTCTTACTTTCGATTGGATACGCCATGAGTACACTTCGCCTTCCCTACGACACCCTGTCTCCCAAAGCCTATCAAGGTCTGCTGCAAACAAAGCTGGCATTGGACAAAAGCAGCCTAGGTAAAGAGCTGATTGAGCTGGTGAACCTGCGAATTTCACAAATCAATGGCTGCTCCTTCTGCCTGGAGATGCACGCCTCATCCCTACGCAGCTCGGGCGTGGCCAATGCCAAGATAGACAGCCTGGCAGGCTGGCGCGTTAGCACGCACTTTAACGAACGCGAACGTGCGGCCCTGGAATGGACGGAATCGGTGGTGGATATCGCCCACACCCATGCCGCGGACGAGCACTTCGAGCCATTAAAAGCCCATTTCAGTGAGGCAGAGATCTCAGACCTGACTTTTGCGATTGCCTTGATGAGCGCCTTCAATCGTCTGGCCATCAGCATGCGCAGGTAAACGCGAGGAAGGATTCTGCAACGGCAAGAAGCAAGATACCTACGCCACAACCCGCTTCAGTCCATCGGTGCCCGATAAATATCGCTGCACTACATCGAACTTGAACCGCTCGTCGTACTTCGCCATGTCATAACCCCCGAAAGTTGGAGTAATGTCCAAGCTTCGGGGGTCAATTCAGGGGCGGCTCCCCAGTCTGCAGGAATGCGTTTACTTCAGATCGGCCTTCAGGGTTTCCAGGGCCGCTACAGCGCACGCTTCGTCCAGGTGGCCGCCAGGCGCACCGCCCACGCCGATGGCGCCTATCGTGTCATTGCCGACCTTGACCGGCACGCCGCCGCCCAGCAGCAAAAAACCCTGGATATCACCCAGATTGGCGGCGCCAGCATTTTTCTGCGAACCCTCCAGCATGGCACTGGTCAAGCTACGGGCCGAAGCGGACGTATAGGCCTTGTCGATACTGGCATTGACCGTATGCGAACCGGCCTGATCAGCGCGTTGGAACGCACGCAGCACGCCGGCACGGTCAACCACAGCCGCCGCTACGTTGTAGCCTTTGGCCGAACATTGCTTGACGGTTTCGGCAGCCAGACGATTAGCCAGATCCAGGGAGATGTTTTTTTCGGTCAGCACACCCTGGGCCTGGGCGGCACCAGCGGCGAACAACAAAGCCATCAGAAGGGAAGAGCGCAACATAGCAGTAATCTCCATTTATCAGTTCCGACAACATTGTCGGCATGGAAAAACTATACTTGCGCCGCCCGCACGGGACTATTCGGACGCTTACCCTCGCCTCTACGTAGTTTTACGGAGAGGCACTCACCAAACTGGCGTAATACCGAATCAGGTGGGCCAGGTTATCGACCTGCAGTTTGGCAAACAGGTTGGCGCGATGCGTTTCAACCGTACGGGGCGACAGCGACAGCGCCCGACCTATCTCCTTATTGGTCAGGCCCTCGACAATCAACGCCAGCACCTCGCGTTCGCGTTCGGACAAGCTGGTGTAGCGCTTACGCGCCCATTGATCGGCCGCAAGGCGCTCACGGCGGCGCACGTGCTGGCGCACAGCTTGCTGTACCGCGTCCAGCAGAACATCGTCACTGACCGGTTTTTCCAGGAACTCGACGGCGCCCACCTTGAAGGCGCGCCTGCACATGTCTACCGTGCCGTGCCCGGTCAACAGAATGATGGGCTGGTCCACGCCTTGCTCGACCAAAGTATCGAGCAAGGTCAGTCCGCTAATGCCAGGCATGCGCACATCAAGAATCAAGGCCCCGATAGACTGCCGATCGAAAGACTCCAGAAACTGCTGCGGATCCGCCCAGGTCTGCACCCGCAGCCCTACCGTGCCGATCAGCAAGGCCAGACTTTGACGCACGGCGGCGTCATCGTCCAACAGATGGATCAAGGGCGATAAGCTGGGGCCATTTTCGGTCGGGTTCATGATGATTCTTCGTCCACTCGTTGCAGTTCCAGCGCAAACACGGCCCCTCCCATGGGATCGTTGAACGCTGTCAAACCACCGCCCATGGCCTGAGCCAGGGACTCACTCAGGCTCAAGCCCAGGCCCAGGCCGTCGGAGCGCGTCGTAAAGAAGGGCTCGAACACGCGATCCAGATGCTGCGGGTCGATTCCCGGGCCGTTGTCACGCACGGTCAAGACCACGCGCCCTTGTCGCGGCAGCACCTCGATCCAGATACGCGGATGACTGATCTGGGCGGCGCCCAAGGCGGATACGGCATTATTGAGCAGATTATGAATTATCTGTCCCAGCGCCACGGGCTCGCCGACCACATCGACATCATGTGGAGGAAGACGTTTCTCCAGGGTAATGCCATGCCGTTCCAACTCCGGCATCAGCAAGTGCACAGACTCCTCCAGCACCTGGGTCAAGGACAACGGGTAGCACTGATCAGCCAGCCCGCTTTCACGCAGGCTGTGCCGCAGACGCGTCAGCACGCTGGCCGCCCGCCTGATCTGCTCCACCGAATGTGCCATGGCCTCACGCGCAGGCTCCAGGTCGGGGGGGTCTTCCTGCAGCAGGCGCAGACTGGCTTGGGTATTAGCCAATACGGAGGTCAAAGGCTGGTTCAATTCATGCGCCAGACCCGCAGCCATTTCGCCGAGCGAATTCAAGCGGCCCACCTGCCCGATACGCAGCAGCTCCTGCGCACGCAAGGTCTGCTCACGTTGCTTGCGCACATAGATGATCAGCGCCACCAGCAAGGCGCTGGCCAGCGCGAACAGCGCCACTTGCCCCCAAGGCAGGTCGGCATAGCTCACGACGCGACGCGTGTGCAATTGAAAACGCTGGCTGGGGGAGGCCAAGGTCTTGCCAGACTGAAACACCACAGGCCCGGCATGGTCCAACCCCGGACTGATCACCCATTGTTGATCCTGCCACTCCAGCACCACGCGCACCGGGCTGCCATTACGCCGGAAAGGCCATTCGTCCCAGGCGATGGCGGCATTCAAGTCCAGCAGCACGGCAAAGCTGGCCGGGTGCGCCGCCGCCAGCAGGACATACCGCCCCTGTGCCAGTCGCACGTCCGTCAATACGGCACGCTCGGTCTTCAAGGACTGCAACTGCGCCTGCTGCCACTGAGGATTGGCCCACGCGATATCGCTCTCTTCGCGATAGATCGCCATGACCTGGGGAAACATGGCTTCCAGCGCTCCCAGACGTTCAATGCGCTGCACAGGCGGCTGCAACAGAGCCAGCATCTGCAAAATGGCGTCATGCTGGGCAAGACGCTGACCCAGCAGCCGGTAGGCAATATTGCTTTGCACCGTGAACGCCTCCTGTTGCCGCGCCAGTTCAGCGCGCGTCAACACGGTGGCACCGGCCAAGGACAGGCCGAGCCAGATCAAAAAACCATACAGAAAGGTACGATGGCGCGATCTCATGGGTGCATTTTGAGGATGGGAAGCAATCAGGTAAATAGGCCAACTGGTTGATAAAACCAGGGTTTCCTATATTAAACAATGCCCCTGTCCCGCACCGTTGCGAGCGGTAAGCCCTGGGTCCGCAAGGCCGGCGGCAGCTTCTGCGAGCGCACGTGTCAAGGACCGTCGGCCAAGGGCAGGCCTGCACTGCAAAAACCTAAGGTCAGCCCAATTTTTGCAAGATAATCGATACGGAATAAAGTAAGCCTGCTTAAATCTATCCGGAGTCTATAAGGGGACATCTGTTCCCGCTCCATGATGAGAGCGACGCTTGGCAATCCTCAAAAAAGCCTCATCAAGGGCATTCTTCATTTCAAATTCGACTTCAAAAAATCAGCCTTTCACGGCTTAGCCGCCTGCTGATACAAAGGCATGACCCGCTCCGAGATTGCCTGTAAATCTGCAATCCGGGTTGAAGAAGCCGGATGGGTAGACAAAAATTCCGGCTGACTTCTACCCTGCTCCAAAGCTCCCATTTTCTGCCACAAAGTCACTGCCGCACGCGGGTCGTAGCCTGCTCGCGCAGCCAGCTCAACACCAATCAAATCCGCTTCGGACTCATGGGTGCGGCTATTGGGCAACTCAAACATCACTTCGCTAAGCGTACCTCCCAGATCATTCACCGCTTGCACGCCGGTCAGGGCGGACAGGACAGTCAAGCCAAAGGAGGTCGCCATTTTCTGGGAAACCTGCTCACGCGAATGCTCGCGCAAGGCGTGGGCCATTTCATGGCCAATGACGGCTGCCAGTTCCGCGTCCGTGGGTTGAATCCGTTTGATCAAACCACTGAAAACCGCCATCTTGCCACCCGGCATGCACCAGGCATTAACCTCGTCCTCATTGATGACGTGAACTTCCCAGTTCCAGGAGCGGGCGTCCGCCCGGAAAACACCGACTTGGCCAATCAGACGTTGGGCAATGGTTTTGACCCGACGAGTCTGGGACGCGTTCGTATCCAACGCCTTTTTCTGCCGCGCCTGAGACAGCACCTGAGCATAATTCTGGGCGGCCACCTGATTCAGCTCGGCTTCGGACACCAGATTGGAAATGAACTGTTTACGCTCGACCCCCACCGCCCCGCTTTGCGTGGTCTGCACCGAGGCGCAGCCCGTCATGGCCAGTATCAAACCGGCTGCCAAAAAGCGTTTTCCTGTCGCCATACCTTTCATGCTCAGCTCCAAAAAACAAATCTGACAAGAAGATGAAGTGCTAGGCCCCTGCGCAAACCCTCAGACTCAGACACCGCACTGCGAGCGATGACGCAGGCAATGATCCATCAGCACAATCGCCAACAGGGCTTCGGCAATCGGTGTAGCACGAATGCCCACACAAGGATCGTGGCGACCCAGTGTCTGCACCTCGACCGCTTCGCCCGCACGGTTCACGGAAGGACGCAGGGTGCGAATGCTGGCGGTCGGCTTGATCGCCAGGGAAACCGTCACGGCTTGCCCGGACGAAATACCGCCCAGCACACCACCGGCCTGATTGGTCTTGAAACCGTCCGGATACAGCGCGTCACCGTGCTCCGAGCCTTTTTGCGTGATGCAATCAAAGCCAGCGCCAATGGACACACCTTTGACGGCATTCAACCCCATCATGGCGTGGGCGATATCGGCATCCAGACGGTCGTAAATAGGCTCGCCCCAACCGGCAGGTACGCCTTCGGCCACCACTTCAATACGGGCGCCAATGGATTCACCTTCTTTGCGCAGCTCATCCATATAGGCTTCCAGCTGCGGCACCACGTCCAGATCCGGCGCGTAAAAAGGGTTTTGCTCGACCACATCCCAGCTTTTAAAAGGAATCGCGATAGGACCCAGTTGGCTCATATAGCCGCGAATCTTTACGCCAACGTGCTCGGCTAGCCATTTCTTGGCAATCGCACCGGCTGCGACGGTAGGTGCAGTCAGACGGGCCGAGGAACGACCACCGCCGCGCGGGTCACGGTTCTCGAACTTCTTCCAGTAGGTGTAATCGGCGTGTCCGGGGCGAAAGGTGTCCAGCAAATTGCCGTAATCCTTACTGCGTGCATCGGAATTACGAATCAGCAGGCTAATGGGCGTGCCCGTTGTACGGCCTTCGTAAATGCCGGACAGGATTTCCACCTGATCAGGCTCGCGGCGCTGAGTCACGTGGCGCGAGGTGCCAGGACGGCGGCGATCCAGTTCAAACTGAATATCCTGTTCAGACAGCTCCAGGCCCGGAGGGCAGCCATCAATCACTGCGCCAATCGCTGGACCATGAGATTCGCCGTAATTCGTGACGCGGAAACTTTTACCTAGAGTATTGCCGGACATAGAGAGAGTGAACGCAAATAAAGGGGGGGAAATAAAAGACAGGCACGATTATGGCATTGTTCCCGAATCCGGACATGTTCTGCATCGCACCGGGTTATTTTAGGAAGAGCAGCTGACTGCCAGCTCCGCACTGCCCTCAGGTGGCGGCATGGCATAAGCCTCAAAGCCGGCCCGCTCGGTGTAGGGATCGCGCAGCAACATCAGCAAGGTATCGATTTCGCTGGCATCGTCCTTGGCAGCGGCCTGAATGGCCTGCTCGGCCAAGTGGTTACGCAGCACATACAAGGGATTGACGCGATTCATAGCCTCGCGCTGCTCTGGCGTGTCAGAGCCGTCCAGTGTCAGACGTTGGCTATAGGCTTGCCACCAAGCCTGAGCCTGATCTTCAGAACCTTCAAACAGGCTCAGGAAAGCCTCGGGCGCCTTGCTGGCCTGTGCCAGAGCACGGAAGGACAAGGTGAAATCCGCCCCGCTGTTATGCAGTAAGCGCCACCAATCATCGACCAGTTGGGCATCATCAGCCTGCCAGGTACGCAGGCCGAACTTGGCCTGCAAGTTGGCGTGATAGCGATTCAGAAAACTGGCTTCAAAGGTTTGCAGATGCGCTTTGACCGTTTCAACATCTGGCTCCAGCACCATCAAGGCGCTGGCCAGGCGGTACAAGTTCCAATGCACAACCGCAGGCTGCGCGTTCCAGGCATAACGGCCTTGGTTGTCGCTATGATTGCAGACGTGATTCACGCGGAATTGATCCATGAATCCGTACGGGCCGTAGTCAATGGTCAGGCCCAGAATGGACATATTGTCGGTATTCATGACGCCGTGACAAAAACCGACGGTTTGCCAGTCGGCCACCATCTGGGCGCTGCGGTGCGTGACTGCCTGCAAGAAACGGCAGACGCGCTCTTGCTCCGAATCGCCTTCGAGCAGCAGTTCCGGATAAAACTCTCGCAATACGTAATCCAGCAACTCACGCACACGCGTGGCGTCATTAGCCCAATGCTCGAACGAGCCAAACCGTACAAAGCTGGGGGCAACACGGGTCACAATCGCGCCCGTTTCCACGGTCTCCCGGTACACAGGCGTATCCGAGGTCACCAGGGCCAAGGCCCGGCTGGTGGCAATACCCAAACCAGCCATGGCTTCACTGGCCAGATATTCGCGCACACTGGAACGCAGCACGGCACGGCCATCGCCCATACGGGAGTACGGGGTTTTACCGGCGCCCTTCAACTGCAATTCCTGCGGGCCCGTGGGCGTGTCGATTTGCCCCAGCAAATGTGCGCGGCCATCGCCCAATTGCCCAGCCCAGACACCGAACTGATGACCACTGTATACAGCCGACACCGTCAGACCACCGGGCAAGGGAGCCTGGCCACTGACCACATCCAGGAACTCCTGCTCACCCAAACGGGAAACATCCAGGCCCAGTTGCGCCGCCAATTCTTTATTGACATGCAGCAAGCGGGCATTGGCCAAGGGTTGCGGCGGAACCGCCGTATGGAAAGCCGATGGCAGATCGGCAAAATGGTGACTGATGGCCAGGCCATCGAACAAGCTGGACATACAGACCCCCTTAGGCCGATTTGGCGGCTTTGGCAGCCTCGGCTTTTTTGGCCTTGCTACGCTGCTTGGCCGCTTTCTTGGCTGGCCAAAGATAGAAAATGGCGCAGAAATAATAAATCAGCGATAAAACAATTTCTGCCATCGCCCAGGGCAACACATCCGCCACCGGGTCAGACCAGGCACGCATGACCCCTTCTGCGAAATACAGCAGAATCATCATGGACGTCCATTGCAGGGTATACAAATTGCCCTTGAGCACGCTGCGCAGCGGCAGCACCAAAGGAATCACTTTCAGCACCAGCCAGGAGCCGCCGGGTTTCAAGGGCGCAAAATGAAGCTCCCAGGCCAGGCACAAAGCAATCAAGGCGACCAAAGCCAGGGCCGCCACTCGATGAAGTATGGGGTTTAAAGGTTCATGCATGCTGTTATTATCACCTGAACCCTGTCGAAAAGCAGCGTCCGCCGCATCAAACCGCTATGAAAAACGACGAGAACTTTCCTATGTCCTCTGAGCAAGCTGAACAAACAGACTTGAATCCAGAAAACATCGACCCTGCTTTGCGGCAGGAGCCCGCGCCCGCCCCCACTGCCAAGCACCATTTTTTAAGTGTGGCGCGCTTTGCCATCAAACGGGTGGCCGAAAAAGATCTGATGAAGGTGGCCTCCAGCCTGACCTACACCACCATTTTGGCCATTGTGCCCATGTTGACGGTGGTGCTGGCCCTGTTCACCGCTTTCCCCCTGTTTCAGGAATTTGAAAGTGCTCTGGAAGGGTTCTTGACCCGCAATCTGATGCCCGAGGTGGTATCAGAGAACATCATGCTGTATCTGAACCAATTTGCTGCCAAAGCCTCCGGCCTGACCGCAGTGGGTAGCTTGTTCCTGATTGTCACGTCCATCATGCTGATCATGACCATTGACGAGACCTTCAACAATATTTTCCAAGTTCATACGCAGCGCCCCCTGGGCCAGCGCCTGCTGGTGTACTGGGCCATTATCTCGCTAGGTCCGATTCTGACCGGTGCCAGCCTGTGGGCCACCACCATTCTGGCGCGGGAGTCCATGGGCTATATCGGCAACCTGTCTGGCATTGTCTCCTTTGCCCTGGCCTATGTGCCTTTCCTGTTTACGACCCTGGGTCTGACGGCGCTGTTCATGTATGTGCCCAACCGCCGCGTGTGGTGGCGTGATGCCCTGATTGGCGGGGTGGTCACCGCCGCCTTGCTGGAGTTGATGAAAGCCGGCTTTGCCTTTTACCTGACTCGCTTTCCCACCTACACGATTATTTACGGTGCCTTTGCCATCCTGCCGATCTTCCTGCTGTGGATTTATATCTCCTGGCTGATCGTCTTGCTAGGCGCTTCCATGGTGGCAATTTTGCCCGATTGGCGTGGACGTAACTGGGTCAAGACCAATGTGCCCGGCATCGCTTTTACCGATGCCGTCAACCTGCTTTATCAGTTGTGGCTGACCCGCCAGAACCAGCAAGGGCTTAGCGTACGTGAACTCAGCCACAAGCTGGAACGCGACCCGGACGAGCTGTACGTCATATTGTGCAAGCTCAAATCCATGGGGCTGATTGCTGACACCCAGCAAGACAGTGACGAGCAATGGGTGCTCAGTTGTGATTTGCGTCAAGTCAGCCTGAAACAACTGACCAACGCATTTTTGCTGGACCGCGCCCATACTCACGAGGGTCCGCTAGAATATGTATTCAATTATCTTTCTCAGTTTTTCGATCAGCGACTATCCAATCTGGAAGAACTGTTTGAGTCGCCGCAAGGCATTCTGACAGGACAACCAGCCATACTAAACGCCGATCCCGGTCAGGAGACCCAGTATGCTAAAAGTCAGTGAAATCCTGCGTGTCAAGGGAGACACGCTTTATACAGGCACCCCCGAAATGACCGTCGAAAAAGCGGTACAGAGCATGAGCGAGCTGGATATTGGTTCGCTGGTGATCATGGAACATGGTCAGTTGGTGGGTATGTTGACCTTTCGCGAGATCATTCGCCACTGGCACGCCCAGGGTAATAAAGCCCAGGGGTTTACCGTGCGCAGCATCATGGATGACGCCCCCGTCAGTGTGACCCCCAACACCAGCGCCGACGAAGTGCAGCGTCTGATGCTGAACAATCATGCACGCTACATGCCCGTAATGGATGGCCCGGTGCTGATGGGGGTTATTTCCTTCTTTGATATGGCGCGCGCCATTGTTCACGCCCAACAGTTCGAGAACAATATGCTCAAAGCCTATATACGCGACTGGCCTACCGATTCCGAGCAGGCCAGCGCGCCCTGATCCACCGAGCCCAGCCGCCTTTACTGTCGGCGCTGCAATTGCTCCCAGGCCTGCGCAAGCAGGCCTGGGTCGTTTTTGGCCAGCCAGGTGTGATCCGACAAGGTACGACGCCACTGGCGTGCGCCCTTCTTGCCGTGCGGCCAGCCCAGCATGCTCTTGATCACAATGCGCAACGGAACACCGGCCTGAACATGATGCCGCGCATACGCAATCATCTGTTCGACGACCGAATCTTCATCCAGCAGTACATCCTCGGGCCACAGGCGACGATGAATCTCACTTAATATCGCAGGCGTATGCCAGGCGGCCCGGCCCAGCATCACACCATCGAACTGTTCTTCCAACGCGACCGCTTGATCAGGCTCCTGAATGCCGCCATTCAAGATGAACCGTGCATCAGAAAAGTCCTTTTTCAGTTGCATGGCCATGTCATAACGCAAAGGTGGAATCTCCCGGTTGTCCTTGGGCGACAAGCCTTTCAAAACCGCATTGCGGGCATGCACCGTAAAGACACGACAACCGGCCTCGAACAGCGTCCCCACAAAATCTCGCACAAAATCATAGGACTCGTTGTAATCCAGCCCCAGCCTGTGCTTGACGGTAACAGGTACAGACACCGCGTCCTGCATGGCTTTCACACAGTCAGCCACCAACTGCGGCTCGTTCATCAAACAGGCACCAAAAGCGCCTTTTTGTACTCGCTCCGAGGGGCAGCCGCAGTTCAGATTAATTTCGTCATAGCCCCACTTTTCACCGGCCAGGGCACTGGTGACCAAGGCGTCCCGATCGCTGCCACCCAGTTGCAAGGCCACCGGATGCTCGGCCTGATCAAAATCCAGATGGCGCGCCTGATCGCCGTGCGTCAACGCGCCGGTGGTGATCATTTCCGTAAACAGCAAGGCGCGCGGCGCCAGCAGTCGATGAAAAAAGCGGCTGTGGCGGTCAGTCACGTCAATCATGGGCGCCACACTCAAACGCCACATCTGGCTGTCCGGCATCACAAAATTAGTCATAAACAGGGAGCAAAGAGCCTGATAGCAGGCTTGGTAAAAAGGGAAAACACCCATTTTAATGGTTTCAGCCGACCACAGGATGAAGATAAAGCGCGGTAAATCGTCGCAAGGCCCCAAAAAACCGGCGCACTAGTCTAAAATCGGCCGTTTGACCTACTCGCGCGCCTAATAGTGCGCCAACAACCGGACCCTTACTGAAAGCATGGCTGTTTTTACTTCCGTCAGCGAACTTGATGCCCGTGAACTACTGGAACACTACACACTTGGTGAGTTTGTGTCCTTACGAGGCATTACCGCCGGCATTGAAAACACCAATTACTTTCTGAGCACGACCCAGGGCGAGTACGTTCTGACTTTATTTGAAGTCCTGACGCTGGAACAGTTGCCTTTCTACATCGAGCTGATGCACCATCTGGCGGCCAAGGGCGTTCCGGTGCCAGAACCGATGACACGCCGCGATGGTAAACGCATCTGTGTCATGCACGGCAAACCGTGCTCGATTGTGACACGCTTGCGTGGCGGCTACGAGCCCGAGCCTACGGTGGAACATTGCCGGCAGATCGCCCGCACCCAGGCCCAGGCCCACTTGGCCGCTCAGGACTTCCCCCTGGAACAGCCCAATCTGCGTGGCTTGAGCTGGTGGAAAAGCACCGTACCCCAAGTCCTTCCCTTCCTGGATGCCAGCCAGTCCGAACTGATACAGACCGTTCTACAAGAACAAAGCAACTTTGCCGATAGCGATACCTATCGCTCCTTGCCGCAAGGCCCGGCCCACTGCGACCTGTTCCGCGACAACGTGCTGTTTGCCGGCACCTCGGACGCGCCCCAGATGGGCGGCATCATCGACTTTTACTTTGCCGGTTGCGACACCTGGCTGTTTGACGTGGCTGTGGCTGTTAACGACTGGTGCATCGACCGTCTGAGCGGTGCCTTGAACCAGGAAAAAGCCCAGGCCTGGCTGGAGTCCTACGCCCAGGTACGCCCCTTTACTGAAGCAGAGCACATCGCCTGGCCGATATTGATTCAAGCTGCCGCGCTGCGCTTCTGGATCTCGCGCCTGTACGACTTTTATCTACCTCGCCCCGCTCAAACCCTCAAGCCGCACGACCCACGGCACTTTGAGCGTGTGTTGCGTCAGCGTCGCGACCATGCTGTACCGGCGCTCCCTCGATAAATACGGATACTGATATGCAAGCAGCCAAGCTCCCCTTTCTTTACGGGTGGTACTGGATTCAGGAAGGAATGCGCTTGTTCAAGCTGCAACCAGCCGCTCTGTTTTTCTGGAGCCTGATCACCTCTATCCTGATCAACCTAAGCAATATCTTTCCCATCGTAGGCCAAATGGTGCTGATCGTGCTGGTCCCGACCATGACCTTCATTATTCAGAATGCCTGTCGCCGCATTCATCAGGGGGAGGTCATCCGCCTAGGCATGTGGACCGAGCCCTTGAAACCCGCTCCTGTACGCAACCGCCTGATCAAGCTGGGCCTCATTTATCTGCTGGCCTGCCTGGTCGTGGGCTTTGTGGCGACCTTCCCCTTTGTGAATGAGCTATCGCAATTGATGGACAATAGCGATGCCACTCCACAGGAAGTCATGGCGGCCTTTCGCAAGCCTATTATTTTGTTCTTCGTGCTGTACCTGGGCCTGTCCGCCCTGTTCTGGCACGCTCCGGCTCTGGTAGGCTGGCATGCCATCCCGGTCAAGCAAGCCTTGTTCTTTTCCATGGTGGCTTGCTGGCGCAACAAAGCCGCCTTCCTGCTGTACGGCCTGTGCTGGGCGGCGGCCTTCTTCGCCATCCAAACCCTGGGCGGGCTGTTGCTGGGGGCCGGTTTTAGCCCAGGCACAGCCACCATGGTGCTGACACCTATCAACCTGACCATGGCCGCCATCCTGTACGCCAGCTTCTACCCGGCTTACCGCAGCGTATTTGGTGATCCGATGCGCGATACTGAGCAAGGCTAAGCCCAGTCCAACCATACCCCGCCCCCTGTTTGACGTATTTTCTGCAGGGCGGCGGCCCAGGGCGCAAACTGCTCCGGCCCGGACAGATAACCAAGCGGCGCTTCCAGGACCGATCTGGCCTTTCTATGCCACCGTACTGCTCCTGGCGCTACTGCCGGACAAAACCTCAAAGGCTGATCACTTTGATCCAGAAAGCAGATATCCAGAGCCTGGCGCATTCCCCATAAATGAACCGCTCTGCACGGCCGCAGCCACACGGCGGTTGCGAAACCCTTGTGCTGTGGCAGTGCCTTCCAGCCGCGCCAACGGGCCCAGAACGTACTGGCATCTAATAAATACAGGGCTCGTCGCTGCGTCTGTTGCAGCGGCTGTTTGATCAATACTGATATGGACATCCCCTAGCCTCCCCCTGCCAGCCACGGGCCGAGCAGGCTCATCGCAATCACCAAGAATGTGCAGGGGAAAATACACACCACCAAAGGGGCCAGCAAATAAACGGGCAGCTTGAGGGCTCTTTGCTCGGCTTCCAGGTGCAAATGACTACGCAGCTTTTCTGCTTGAGAGCGTAGCAACAAGGCCAAGGACAATCCCGTGTCCTGCGCCAGCTCCAAAGACAAGGCCAACTCCTCCAGCTCGGCCTGCCTGAAGCTCAAAGCGACATTGCGCATCGCTTGTGGCAAGCGTCGTCCTGCCCGAACCTCGCCCTGTACCTTGTTCAAACTGATCAGCAAACTGCCTTGCGGTAGGGCCTGCGTTGCACGCGCCCAGGCCTGCTGCAAGCCCAGCCCAGACTCGACAGCCAGCACCAGCAGATCCAGAAAGAAGGGCAAATCCCGGCGGCAACGGGAATGATGCTGACGCTGCAGTTTTCTTCCCCGTGAGATAGCTTGTAATACGCTCAGGAAAAAACCAATCACAGTCAGCCCTGCAAGCTCCATCAATGAAGCCCCCTGAGTCAACAAGAAAGCACTAACAAGGCTTGTGAGCAGTCCAGTCAAAGCCACACGTTTGCTTAAAAAGCCCCGTACCTCCTGGGCATACGAACCCCACAATCGCTCCGGCCACTCATGTACAAAAGGCAGGGATAGGCAGAGACTCAGAACTCTGGAAAACGGTGCCTCCCACGCCTGCCAAGCCGCCTGCCCCAAACTGCTGCCACCTTGCAGCAAAAGCAGATAACGACCGCGCCACGCCCACAACAATGCGATCAGGAACAAGGCCGCACTCAGGGCAGAGAGTATCCAGATCATTGCGAGCATACTCACCCCTCCCCTCGCAGAATCACTTGCATCCACCACAACCCCATCAGCAGCATGGCTACGAGCGCTCCCGCCACCCAAACGCCCAATGTGTTGAACCAGGCTTGCTCAAATGCTGTGGCATCCAGAAGGTATAAAGCTCCCGCCACAAAACCCGGCAAGCAGAACATGATTCGCGCCTGCAAACGGGCCTGAGCGGTCAAGGCAACAATCTTGTCCTCGATAGTCAAACGTGCCCGAATGGTTTGCGCCAGTATCTTCAAGCGTTCCCCTAACCCCGCCCCCGTACTCTGGCCCATCTGCAAGGCACTGACCAGCATGGCCAGTTCTGACACCGGCACTCGCTCCACGAGCTCCTGATACGAGTCCTTGGCACTCGCACCCAGGCGCTGCTGACGCAAGAGCAAACGCAACTCTTGCCCTAAGGGCGCAGGCAAAGATTGAGCCAACTGCTGCAAGGCCGCTTGCAAAGCCAAGCCTGCTTGCAGACTCAAGGCCAAAGACAGCACAAAGTCCGGCAGTTGTCGTCGTAGCGTCTCCAGGCGACGCCGTCCCATCCAGCGCAAAACCCCTAAAGGCGTTACCGCAGCCAACAAGGTCACCAACGCTGCCAGCCAAAACGACGGTATCAGCCACCATGCGGCCAGAAAGATCAGAGGCAAACCAGCCCAGGCCACAAAAGCAAGATACTGGCTGCGTACGAACACAAAATGCGACTGCAAGCTCTGCTCGGACTGTTTAAGAAGTTGCTGTCTATAGCGCTTAGCGAGACGCTGCCCTGAACGCAGCAACACATAAGCCAAAGCGGTGGTAGCCAAGACAATCAACAAAATACTGAGCAATTTCATGCTTGCCCCTCTGATGGGGAGACATATTCAGACCTCAAGCCGCTGGCCGTAAAACCAAACTCCGGGCGGTAACTGTACAGAGTCTGCAATTGAATACGCTGCGCTTCTATACCGGTTACTTCCACAATCTCGTGAACTAAACGCTTGCCATCGGGCAAACGGCTCAGTTGCACAATAATGTGCAGCGCCCGCGCGATATGCTCCCGCACGACCAGCAAAGGCAAATCCAGGCCCGCCATCAAGACCATGCCCTCCAGGCGCGACAAGGCATCACGTGGGGTGTTCGCATGCAAGGTCCCCATCGATCCTTCGTGGCCTGTATTCATGGCGGACAACATATCAAAGGCCTCCGCCCCCCGACACTCTCCGACCACAATCCGGTCTGGCCGCATGCGTAAGGCTTGTCGCAACAGGCTCCGTATATCTACCTGCCCCTGACCTTCTGCATTCGCAGGCCGTGACTCCAAAGCCACCCAATTACTGTGCTGTAACTGCAACTCGGCTGCATCTTCCAAGGTCACGATTCGCTCTCCCGAATCGATGCAGGTGCTGAGCACATTCAGCAAGGTGGTTTTACCTGTACCCGTTCCGCCTGAGACCAGAATATTGCAGCGCCGCTGCACCGCCTGTTGCAGAAAATAGGCCATCTCCGGCGACAAACTACCCGTCTGCAACAGATCCTCCAGCCCCAGGCGTCGTTTGGGAAATTTGCGTATGGTCACGCAGGTACCCTTGACCGCAATGGGCGACAGTACCGCATGGAAACGCGAGCCATCGGCCAATCGTCCATCCACTGCGGGCGAGCTGATATCCAGCCGTCTACCCAAGGGAGCCAGGATGCGGTCAATAATCGCCCGCAAGGCCGACTCACTGCTGAACACCAGAGGATGGGCTTGGAGCCGCCCCGCCTGCTCGACAAAAACTCGGTCGTAATGGTTGACCATGATCTCCGAGACCGAGGTATCTGCCAGCAAGGCCTCCAAAGGTCCCAAACCCACCGCCTCAGCGCAGACACTGGCCTGCAGTCTGGCCTGTTCATGCTTGGGGACAGCACATTGGGCCTGGATCAAGCGACCTAGACAATCAAAGGCTTCCTGCTCCAGCTGCTTGTCGCTTACGCGAGACAAGTCCCGACGCTCCAGCTCCAAAGCACTCAACAAGGCTTGATGCAAGCGTTGCTGCTCTTGCCTGAATAGCTCACTGTCGGATACTGGGAGATCTGCTTGCCCGGAAGTGAAAAAGCCTTGCTCGCCTTGTGCGGTCAGTCGCGGCTCCTCCAATACAAAAGACGGTTGTTCCGGGGCTACCAATGGACTCTTCAAGCTCGAAACAGCCACATCACTTCGTGATGGAACCTCCTGCCCAAAGCCCGTAATCCGCAGCTTGAACCCACCCAACACCAGCACATCGCCCAGGCGCAAGGGCCCGTCGTCATAAACCCGTTTGCCGTTTAGCTGCACCCCTGTCAAAGAGCCATGATCCTGGATGTACACTGCCCCTGCTCGCTGCAACAAACTGGCATGCTGCCGTGCGATACGCCAGGATGGCAGAACAACATCACAGGCAGGGTCACGCCCTATCAAGGCCGGCAAACTGACCGCACAAAGACGTGTCGCCCCCAACTCTGACTCAAGCTCAAGGTTCAACACGAAACACCTCACTATCGGGTTCTGCCCATTGCGACCAGGCTCCTTGTCCTGCCCCCTTTGAAGTGACGCGCACAGGCGTGTTCAAGCGTGGAGCGTCAGGAAAAGTCTGGTCCAGCCACTGGGCAGCATTCGCCTGCCGAGCCAACAAATCCGGATGTTCTGCCGCCACCAATGTCGGGGTCACAAAGACCGCCAGTTCCGTCTCCTGCCGGGCAAAGCGTTCGGAACGAAACAAGGCACCCAGCACTGGCAAACTGGCCAGCCCCGGCAAGCGATCCACATGCCGGGACTCTTCACGTGAAATAAATCCTGCCAGCACCAAGGTCTGCCCGGAACGCACGTTGAACTCGGTTGAAGCTCGTCGGGTTTTCAACGACGGCCCGGCAGGTTGGGACAAGCTGGCATCCACAGAGCTGACTTCGACCTCAATCTGCGAGCGCACCAAGCCACCACGCTCGACCCTCGGCACGATACGCAGAGATACACCATAAGGCTTGAAGCTGGTCTTGCTGTTTCCCTTGTCATCCGTGGTGGTGTAAGGCAGCTCGCCCCCAGCCAGAAACTCGGCTTGCGAACCACTACGCGCCAGAAGCTGCGGCTGCGCCAGAACCACCGCATGCCCTTCCTGCGCCATGGCTTGAACGCGAGCAGACATCAAGGCGCCAATGCCAAAGAACGCCGCCCCCTGCTTGGCAGGGAATGCCAAAGGCAGGACCGCTTCACCCGGCCTATCCAGAAACTGATGGGTGGCCGCATCCCAGGCACCTCCCATACTCAAACCACCCTGTGAGCTGCCATCCCAGCGCACGCCCAGCTCCCGCAGGCTGTTGCGCGGCACCTCGACCACCTGAACGTCCAACAAGACCATTGGCTCCCAACCGTCCTGCTGCGTAAAATCCAGTAATTGAGGGTGCTCCTGGCTTAACGCCTGAATGCGTTGCTTGTCCTGATCGCTTAAGCCCTCTCCTTCCAGCACCAGCTTTCCGCCCAATTCGCTGACACGTAGCTCGGGAATGCGTTCTAGCAAACTTCGTAGCTCCGCCAAGGTTTGTCTCTGGTTTTCGGGTGACACCTCAACGTGGTAGGACTGACTTTGCCCGGAATGGGACCACACTTGCACCACAGTGCTCCCGGTCTTGCGCGCAAACAAAATAAGCTCGCCCGATTCTGTAGTGACGGCGTGAACAATGTCACCGTCCCCCACCGCTACCCGCTCAACCTGTGTGTCGGGCAGCACCATCAACTCACCCACTTGCAACCCCAAGCCCTGAGCCTGACTTTGCAAGCTTGCGCCAAACAGGGCTCCGAACAACAAGCTCACAACTGCCCACCTGGGCCAATAGCGATTTCTATTCATGGTGCTGCCCCACAGAAAAACTGTCCGGCATATCCAGCCAACCCAGGCGCTCCACCTCAGCCTGTCCAAGTTGCCCTGCCGGTCTGTTACCGTACAAAACCTGTACATGCTGTTTGGGCCTTGCACCCGGCCCCAGCCCCAAAATATCGGCCAGCTCACCGCGCACGGCAGCCTGATGGGGCGTGTGATCATCCGGATTGCGCAGCAAGGCACTGATACGTCCATGTTGTCTGGCCGCCAGCAACTTCAAGGCATCGTCCGGACCCACATCCAAGGTCAAGGTGTTGTAGGCATCCTTATCCAATCGGGCCGTGGCCGAACCTTCACCCGACTTTTGTCCTGTTGCCAAAACAAGAACAGACTGCAACAACGGCGCCGTAACCCGCCGTTGCCTGTCATCAAAGCTGACATAGATATCAATCAAGTCTCCCGGTCGAATCAAACCCGACACCGAACTGATCGCATCCACCGGTACAGTCAATGCACGCCTGCCAGATAACAGTTGCTGTGAAAACGGGCTACTGACTTCCTGCACGTGCGCCTTACTGATCAAGTCACCTGCTCGCAAAGGCTGGCTCAGCACTTGCCCTACTAGATTCTCAAACTGCGCCACATCCCAACTATCACTAGGCACCAGTTCTGCAGGAAAGGCACGGGCGGCCAGATGCTCCGCTTGCAGCACGGTCCCCGCCGCCAGGCTGGACGCGGCCACCACCCGATCCAACTGGACACGATGCGCCGCCTGTTGCAACGCTTTTTCCTGCCGGTCCAGATAACGACTACTGGTCCCGGCTGCCATCAAACCAGCCAACAAGGCCAAGAGGCCAAAGCCTGCGCTGGGATGACGACATAGCCACAAGAACTTTGCTCGCATCATGAGACCTCCTTTTCACAGGCACGGCAGATCAAGAGCAAGTAATCTTGCTGCTCATGCTCCAGTTCCATCACATCCAGCTCGGCTGGACCTTTGCGCCAGTAACGCTCACCCGCCTGCGCTCCCCAATCTTTGCGACGCAAGTCGGCTTGCCATCCAGGTTCGGCCACCAGCAGCCAGCTTTGCACTTGCCCTGGCTGTTCGTGCTGCCACAAGACAGCACCGCCAATGGGTGGTGCTGCAGACAAAAGAGGTGGCGGGGCAAACGCCTGAGCGTTTTCAGAAACACTTAACAAACCCGACAAGACGGGGGTTTGTATATCCTCCAGCCACAAAACGCAGTTCTTGCCCTGTTTGGCACGCAGGAACACCCATTGCCCCTCCGTTCTGATTGCTCCGTAATGCACACCACAGAATGGCTCTAGATGAGAAGCCAAGGTCTGCGCATCCAGGCTAGTTTTCAGCCCCCAGCTATACACGGGCCCAACAGCAGTCTGTGCCGCCTGCATTTGATTCCACTGAATCCGGGGATCCTGTATAGGCCCCGTCAAAGCCTGCGTTTTGGCCGGCACAGGGCTGAACATCAACAAAAACAGCAAGAGCAAGGCAAGCAGTTGTCTCATGGCTGCTCCTTGGGGCCATGATCTGGCACGTAGCCCTGCCACCGACTCAACCAGTCCACATCAGCTTGCGCCCGTCCCCAGGCCGCGTCCATAGGCCCTGCATGTCGTATCGTTTCTCTGGCAGCGGGTCTGCTCGATCCCACTGCCTCACCCCAAGCAGTCGTACTGTTTTCCAAACGCTGACGAGTCTGCTGTGTACTGACCGCCTGCCCCGCAGCCGCCCACAAGTGAGATTGGCGCTGCAATTGCGTCTTGGTCCTCAACGCCTCCAGCCAGCGCGGCCACGGAATGGAAACGCGCGACTGTGCCGTCCAAAATCCGCTACGCAGACTCAAAAGCTCCCATTGCAAGGACTGGGCTGTCGCTATCGGGGATGCCAAAAATCGGGCAGGTGCCGTCTCGTGAGCAGGACTGCTTCCAACTGAAACCGGCTTGCCATGAGCGTCATGCATAAACAGGCTCAAATGCGTGCTGTGCTGCATTTGCTGCAAGCGATACTGCTGCTGCATCAGCCAACGCCCCGCCATCACCATCAAGCCCAACACCACACCCAGCAAACAAGCCTCGATCAGCGCCATCCCTTTTTGTCGCTTACTCATGATTGGCGCCCCCCTGGATCCATCAACCGTGCCTGCCAGAAAGGCAGGAACAGACTGGGATTGGGGCTCACCCCAGAATCTGCGCTATCCGGTGGCCAGGAGAAAAACGATTGAGCCGCCGCCCGTGTATGAACGGTCTGACCCAAATGGCCTTGGGCCTGCAAGGTCAGCACCAGATCGGGGCCAGCGCTGTGCTCTGAATCTGACAAAGCGTACCCATCTACCCACGGCCTTTGACTCCAGGGCCTGGCATCGCGTCGTGCCCAGGATTGCGCCACCGTATTGCCTTGAGCAGATAGCAAAGAGCCATTGCCCTGCTCCAGCGCCCACTTCCAGAAGCTCTGCCCAGAAAAGTCATCCGGTGCATCAATCCCGGACGCATGCGCAGGTGTTTGCAAGGCCCACGCCATAGCATATTCCCGGAAGTAACAGCCTATCCAACGGTTGGAACGCACCATATGCATGGATTGCGTATCGTTGGAATGCCAGCGACCCGAACGATCAAATTCGGTACGACCTGCGCGACGCAAACGATGCCGCCACAAGGGACAACGCCGATCCACACCGGGATAAGAGCGAGCCTCGTAATCCCGAGGGGCCAGAAAGCCATACAAGGACACCAAATGCGTCAAACCCGGCTGCCACTGTGTTTGCCCGGATTGTGGTGACAGGAACTGCGGCCAATCGTCCTTCTCAAGCTGCCAGCGAATTGCTTGGGCGGGCCAGTCTGGCAAGCTGCCATCCAAGGTCGCCTGAATAATGGCCTGTCGGCGCTGCGGCAAACCCGCTACCAACTGCTGTTGGGCCTGCGCCAGAACTTGATGAATCAAACGCTGATGGGCTTGAAAAGCCTGTTCCAAGGCCTGCTGATTGTCCCCGGCAGAACGCGCCTGGGTATACGCCAGGCCATGAGCAGGGCCAAACATCATGGCGACTAAATGCGCAGGTGGATTCGCCCGACGCGCTTGCCCGGACTGGGTCTGCGCCGCCCTGTCCCACGTTGCCAAGGTCAATAAATGCCCCAAAGCCAGTTGATGCCCCAACTGCGCCCGGTTGATATAAGACAGCAGATTCAAGGTACGCGCCTGCTCGGTGGCGGCACCATAGGCCGCCGCATCCAGCACCAAGGACAAGCGCCCTTGCTGCTCGGCAATCTGGTTCACATGAAAGTAGCCGCCCCAGGCGATAGACAGGAGCGCCAGCGCGATCAGCCCCCAGGCCAGCGCCGCCCCCTCTTGTGGATAGTCGGGCTGCCTCATTGCGCATTGCCCGTAAAAGATTTCAGGCTCTTGGCGCTGCCTTGAGCGGCCGCAGCAGAAGCGGCTGATTGCGCTTGTTGTGTCTGCTCGGAGCCATCCTCGCCCGCCAATTCCTTGGCCATGGCCGCAGTCTGGTTGCGAATCACCTGACCAAAGGACTGGTACACCGCAATGGCCGCCACAGCGACCAAAGCCACAATAATTAAATACTCGACCATACCCTGGCCGCGCTGCCGCCTGATGACCTGTCTCATTGGAATCTCCCAAAAGTCAGTTCACAGTCTGCCCCTTGTCAGCGAGCCAGAATATTCGCAAAAGCCGAGCCGGATGGGCTTGTCCGGCTACGGTCTATGCGGCTACTTCATATAACACTTGGCACTGTCAGCGTCACAAAGCTTGCAGGTCAATACGAGCCACCTGGTCAATGGGCTCCGGCTCCCCTTTTTTTGCAAATGGCCGCTTTACACTGACATAAAGCTGCTGACCGTCAGGCGTCACAGAAATCGTGTTGGGATGCACTGGCAGCGTAATAGTCTGTTTGATGGCATAGCTGCTAGCGTCGATGACACTCAGCGTTCCACTGCCTCGGCTGGCTACATACACTTCATTGCGAATCGGGTTATAGCGTATCCCCACCGGCATGTATCCCGTGGGGATTTTGTGCAGAATGGCACCCGTTTTCAGGTCAAACACCAAGGTGCCTTCACTATTATTCAGTTGATTGGCAAACAAGCGTTCACTCTTGCTATCCAAGGCCGTATTGACCAGAAAACGTCGCCTGATATCGCTAGGCGACAGCTTCTCCGCGATGCGGTTTTCACCAACCAGTTCCCAACTTTGCGTGTCGAACACTGCATAGGCAGCCGTGCCACTGGCCAGCAATTTATGGTTCGCTGCATCCAGGGTCAAACCTGCCGTGGGCGCTTCAAGGTCGCGCAGAATACGGTTTGTCGAGAAGGTCTTGCCGTCAATAACCCAGATAAAACCAAGATCTGTCACACCACTGACGATGACCTGATTAGCAGCTTCATCCACCACGATCTGGCGTGTATGCACCGGCTCGCCCTTGGCATCTTTGACGCCATGATGCAAGGTTCCCTTGAGCGTACCCGTTGACGCATCAACAGCTGAAACAGCGCCATCCCGGGTATGACCGGCATAGAGCGTGTTGGTACGCGCATCCAAGGTCAGAGCAAATGGCTTGAATGGCAGATCAATCTTTTTCTGTACGGCCAGGCTGACTGGATCCAGCTGATAAATCGAGCCACCTCCCTTGCTGGTGAATTCCTCCGTACTTGCCACAAACACGGCCTTGGAGGCCGGGCTGTACACCAGCTCGTAAATGCCCGGCGCAACTTCCCGTTGCAGGACGGCCTCTGACACCGGAGTAGATACGGCAGCAGTCGCCGCTACTGGCGTGGGTGCCGCATGAGACACGCCAGTCAGCAAAAACAAGGGCAGCGCGGCTGCAAGAACGGAACGCTTGCTGCGCGTTAAATAAGTAAATTTCTTGGACATACAAACCTTTTTGAAAACACCCCTGGCGGAAACGGCCAGGAAAAATGACAGATGCAAACTCAGAACCGATGACTGACCGTCAGCAAGACCTGGCGAGGTTTGCCCAGGTAATTGCCGGTGCTAATGCTGGAGCCGATCTTTGAGTAGTACTGCTTGTTGCTCAGGTTATCGATATTCAACTGCACGGATGTATTGCGGTTGAAGTCGTATCTGGCCAAGAGATCCACAATGGCGTAGCCAGGCTGCTCGATACGGAAATTTGACCCCTTGTAGAACACCTTGCTTTGCCAGCGCACGCCGCCACCCAGGGTCAGGCCATCCAAGGCGCCACCCAGTCGGTATGTACTGAAAATTTTCACCATATTTTCTGGACTGCTTCGTTCGTTATACAACTCACCCTTTCTGGTTCCCGAAGCATATTCAGAGCGTGCGTAGGTATAGCCTGCACTGACGTTCCAGCGATCGGTCACGGCACCGGCCACCTCAAGTTCCACGCCACGCGTACGCACCTTCTCTGCCGCCTCATAGCAATACAGCACAGCGGGATTGCAGTAGGTCACACCGGCTACCTGCGTGGGTAGATTCAATTGCTCCAGCTGAAACAGCGCGATCGATGCATTCAGGCGCTTGTCCAGAAACTCGCCCTTCAGGCCCAGCTCATTATTCGTCCCCTTGACCGGGTCCAGCAAGGAGCCATTAATGTCGTAATAACTTTGCGGCTTGAAAATACCGGTGTGGCTTGCATAGACCGAATAGGTGTCATTCAAGTCATAAACCAGGCCGACATAGGGCACAAACTCGGCATCCGCCGAATAGTCCGTTTTATAGTATTGCGACTTGGACTTGAACCAGCTCACACGACCACCCAGTATGAGTTTCAATGGGTCCGCGATATCAAAGCGTGCAGAGGCATAGAGTCCCAGTTCTTCCTTGTTCTCATCTACATAGTAGGGATTCAGACCAAAGGTCGGCTTGGCCTGCGAGGTGGGACTCCAGTTCTCCGGATCAAGCGGAATGTTGGCGGCGGAACTGCCATCCACCCGCTCATTTTCCTTGTTGGCATTGATCCCGATAGAAAAATCATGATCACGCCCGAACAGCGTCAAGGGACCATTTGCATTGACGTTGAACGCGTAATGCTTGTCACGCATATCCACGCTTTGAGTAAATTTGCGCAGTGCGCCGCCGGTATACCAGGGGTAGCTCGCAACGTAATCGGACTCGGCCCACGCCGCGCGAGTCAGGGCTTTCATGACCCAACCGTTGTCAAACCGATGCTCCAGGTCTGCATACAGCGTTGTCTGACGGCGATCCAGATACTCCCAGTCGCTGCCCAGAAAATCATGAGGCGACAAATCGTAAAACGAGCCATCTGCACGGGTCGGAAATCCTCCCCAGCTATAACCGTCGTTATGTTGCCGC